>NZ_SMLW01000635.1:6357-31216 GCF_009711405.1 Fulvivirga kasyanovii
TGATTACAGCAAGCCCGGTGCTAAAGAAGATTTTATACCCCAGCACATCCCCGATGAGAAACTGAAAGATGATAGCGAATGATAATGACTGCCCTCAAATCATACCACCTTTTAAACTTCATGACGATCCTTCTGGCGTTTTTATCCGCACGAGCCGTACAGTCGCAGGAAAGGGAGGAAGTTTATGAAACCGGTAAAATGATATTTAATACCCAATGTGGCACCTGCCATAGTGTTCACAAGGAAATGCTCGGCCCCATGCTGGCCAGTATTACCCAAAAGCATAGCGAACAATGGCTCATAGCCTTTATTACCAATTCCCAGGAAGTGATCTTATCGGGTGATGAATATGCCCGGCACCTCTTTGAGGAGTACAACCGTACTGTGATGCCCTCATTTGATGAACTGTCAAAGCAAGAGATCAGGGCGATTCTGTATTACCTCAAAGAAGAATCGGAAAAACCCACAGGCGACTGGCCAACATTTGCCGATATAGAAATGAACTACAGTGACAATAATATCAGCAGGGGAGAGCAACTTTTTAACGGCTCATGCGCCATTTGCCACTTTATAGGCAAAGATGGCGAAGGCCCTTCACTGGGCAGCGTAACCAAGCGCCTGCCGAGGCCGTGGTTGAAACGCTTTATCAGAAATTCACAGGAAGTGATCAAAAGTGGAGATCCTTATGCTGTGCGCCTGTTTAAGAACTATGACATGCAGGTAATGCCTCCCTTCGATTTTCTTGACGATAAAGACATAGATATTATACTTGATTATATTGAATACCAGTCGGCATCCCCGCCACCTGTTGCCGGGGTTAACGGCAGAAAAACAGAAGCTGTAATGGAGGTACAGCAGTTTGATATCGACAATAAATCGATGAAGAAAAGCAATAAGATGACCTTTACTATAGCATCTATGCTCCTCCTGCTGGCCGGGGCAGTTTTGCACGTATTCCTGATGGTAAAACTTTTCCGCTATTTGCTGAACAGAAAAAAAAGCTGATTTTAATTTAGTGTTTTGTAAATCACTCCTGTTATTTTTACGTTTACTACAAGGTTACTTCTTTTGAAGATTATGAATGAATCGGAGTGGACCATCAGGCTCTCCAGCCTTAGACCAGCTCTGAGAAAATATAATAAGAGTCCTTGGTTGGAGTAGTTTAGCTGAAACAATACTTGTAGGAACCTGCAAAAAATGGTTAAAAAGAGAATATATCCCCTGTTTAGTGCAATCCAGCTCATGTTGGTGTTGCTTCTTTCTTTTGGCGGATATAGTCAATCTTTTGCTACCGGACAGGACTTTTCCTCAGAGGTTATTACATCAGGGGATGATTACCCTTCCGATGAACTTTGGATCAGCTATCCACATTCTGCAGATAGCCGGCATGATGCTGAGTCGCCTCAATACCCTCCTCTGGAAGAAGACAGTGATGATAACAAGACAGAGGAAAACTTTAATAAAATCAATGTCCACGGTCACTCCTTATATGAACTGACCCTTTTACAAAAGCATTTATCTTTAAGATTTAATTTTCTTAGGCTGATATTCATTGATTATCAGACTCTTGTTCCTCTTTATGTGCTTTTCCATTCCTGGAAAGATTTCCTTATCTGATACTTCCTTCCGGCTGGTTCCTTTAAGATTTAAAGGAGCCTTTCAATAGCCACGCCCAAAACCGGGCATAATCTATTTTTTAATCAGATGTAAAAATCAAATGGAATCTATAAAGGGTCTGTTTGATGAACATGATGTCCTTCATAAACTTAAGCATTACCTGCCCGCGCAGGCATCGCTGAAGGATTTCGTTCATCATAACACTTTACATGCTTTTCAGCATTTAAAATTTCACGAAGCCCTGCACCAGGCTTCTCAAATATTTGGGTACAAAACTTATTTATCCCTCGCAGAGTTCAGGAACCTTTATCAGGAAGGTAAAATCCGTGAAGATGTTCTTGACAGGACGATTAAACAGAAAAAAGGAGAAAGCAAATTTCCCGAATGGAAGGAAAAGCTTCTGCAGCATGGCTATAACGCTATGGCTGCTTCCCGGGTAGGGCACCTCAGGGCGCAGTGGAAAGCTAATTATATGATCAACCTGGATAAGGTCGTGCATCCTTTTCTTTATAGGCTGCTGTCAGCATATCTCGATCAGGGGATCTCTATCTGGGCATTTCCCATTGAACGCAAGGGTTTCCTAACCTCACTCCGGGAAATCGAGCAAAATGAGATCGTCAGCATTTTCAAAACCTCCAGGCCACGAAACCTGCTTATGGAAGGGCAGTGTACCATCAAAGGCCTGTTACAAATACTGGTTGGGGAAGAGGCACTGTTTGAACAATACCTTTTTGATCAGCAATTCTCGCACCCCGGATGGTCAGGTATAGTGTCGGTAATAGAACAACAGCCGGAAACATTACTGGATAGTAAAACTATTACGCTGCATGACCTGATATGCCTTGAACTGTTACTGGAGATTGATGCCCTTGACAATAAATTCGGTAGGGACTGGCAGCCTTTGGGTACACAGGTACAATCCTTAGAACCCTTGTTCCAGGTTGAGCCATTTACTGAGTTGGAAGAGGTATTGATAATGTGGCAGGAAGCCTTCGAGTGGAGCTACTATGATGATGTGCTTAAGAGTATATCACTGCCTTCGGCACGCGAAAGCGATCATAGAAAGCGCTTTCAGGCCCTCTTTTGTATCGACGACCGGGAGTATTCACTGAGAAGGTATATTGAAAGGACTGACCCTGATGCGGAGACTTTTGGTACACCGGGCTTTTTCGGAGTAGAGTTTTTCTTTCAGCCTGAGCATAGTAAGTTCTACACCAAGGCTTGCCCGGCACCGGTAACGCCTGCACACCTGATCAGGGAAGAGGCCAGGCGCAACAGCCGCCAGAGAGACCCGCACTACACTAAGCGCTCGCACCTGCCCCTCCAAGGCTGGCTGATCACCCAGACGCTTGGTTTTTGGTCTGCCCTAAAGCTTTTTCTCAACATATTCAAACCATCTGTAACACCTGCTACATCCTATTCTTTTCAGCACATGGATAAGCACTCAAGGCTTTCCATTGAATACAAAGGAGAGGAAGTGGACGGGTTGAAGGTTGGTTTCACCGTAGAGGAGATGGCCAGGCGGGTAGGCAATACTTTACGCAGCATCGGACTGGTCAAAGATTTTGCATCGATAATTTATGTAGTAGGCCATGGGGCAAGCTCCGTTAACAATACCCACTATGCGGGTTACGATTGTGGTGCGTGCTGTGGCAGGCCCGGAGCGGTTAATGCACGTGTATTTTCGTACATGGCCAACCTGCCCGCAGTAAGGGAGCGGTTGCAAAAAGATGGTCTCGATATTCCGCAGGAGGTAGTGTTTATTGGTGCTATGCATGATACCACCCGCGATGAGATAGAGTTTTATGATGAGGAAAAACTTACCTCAGGCCAAAAAGATAATCACCACATCAACGAAGTGGTTTTCGGCAAGGCTTTGTCGCTCAATGCCAAAGAGCGCTCCAGAAGGTTTGATACGGTCAATACCAAAAAGCCGATCAGAAAGCTTCATGAAGAGGTAAAGAAGAGGTCTGTGTCCTTATTTGAGCCCCGGCCGGAGCTTAACCATGCTACCAATTCATTGTGCATTGTCGGCAGGGGAGTGCTTACTAAAAACGTGTTTTTGGATAGGAGAGCCTTCATGAACTCGTATGACTACAGAGTAGACCCGGAAGGGAAACACCTGCTTTCTATACTCAATGCGGCTGCCCCGGTATGTGGAGGCATCAACCTGGAGTACTACTTCTCGCGGGTTGACAACGAAAAGCTGGGGGCAGGTACTAAGCTGCCACACAATGTGATGGGTTTGTTTGGTGTAGCCAATGGGGTAGACGGCGACCTTCGTCCCGGCCTGCCCAGCCAGATGGTGGAAGTTCACGACCCTATCCGGCTGATGTTTGTGGTCGAGCATTATCCCGAGGTGGTATTGAAAACCATAAAACTCAATCCGGCAACCTATGAATGGTTTATCAATGAGTGGGTGTACCTCGCAGTAAAAGACCCTGGTTCAGAAAAAATATACAGGTTTGTTGACGGCCAGTTCAGAGAGTATCAGCCATTGCGGGCCTCCTTGCAGAAGGTAGGAGACACCAATTCCTTCATTGAAAACTATCTGGAAAATATTCCGGTACTAATTACTGACTAATAGCTATGGAAAATTTTGTTCATCTATTTGTGATACTCCCGCTGGCAGGGTTTGTTATCAGCTTGTTTATTCCCGGCAAAAGGGAGAGTATCATTTCCAATATTACTTTTGGTACGGTAGGAGGCACTTTGTTGGCAGGTATGATATTTATACCTGTATGGGTGCTGAGGCAGGTGCCCGAACTCAACATTCGTGATATTTCACTTTACACGGCACCGGGCTATGACTTTTTCATTGATTTTTATTTTGATAAGGTCTCAGCAGTTTACCTGATGGTAGGAGCCATTTTAACATTCCTGGTAACTATCTACAGTCGCTATTACCTGCATCGTGAGTCAGGCTACAAGCGTTTTTTCAATACCGTGCTGTTCTTCTATCTGGGTTTCAATATTACGGTACTGGCCGGAAATTTCGAGACCTTGTTTATAGGATGGGAAATTTTGGGGTTATCATCGTTCCTATTGATAGCCTTTTACCGAAAGCGGTATCTCCCTGTAAAAAATGCACTTAAAGTATTTACCATTTACCGGATCGGTGATGTGGGCATATTACTGGCGATGTGGATGAGCCACCACCTATGGCATGAGAACGTCACTTTCATGAAACTCAATAACTATGAGTTGGTGCATGAAGTGCTACAGTCTCACAGCGCCATAGGCATATTTATTTCGGTGATGATCGTGATTGCGGCTGCTGCCAAGTCGGCTCAGTTTCCGTTTTCAGCGTGGCTGCCACGCGCAATGGAAGGGCCTACGCCGTCCAGCGCTATTTTCTATGGATCGCTATCCGTGCATATCGGGGCTTTTTTACTGCTGCGTACCTTTCCGTTTTGGGAGCACCAGCCTGTTGTACACGTGTTCATTGTGGTGGTAGGGCTTATTACCGCCGTGTTGGGTTCCGTTATCGCACGAGTACAATCTACGGTAAAGAGCCAGATAGCCTATGCCTCCATGGCACAGATCGGTATCATATTCATTGAAATTGCGGCAGGATGGCACACGCTGGCGCTGATACACTTTGCAGGGAATTCATTTCTGCGCACTTACCAGTTGCTGACCTCACCATCGGTAGTTACCTACCTGATCAGGGAGCAGTTCTATAACTATATGCCAAGAAGGAAGTATCATGAAAATGCCTTCATGAAAAGACTGAACCATGCGGTATATCTGCTCTCCATCAAAGAGTGGCACATGGATTCAGTGGTTTTTACCTTCTTTTTTAAACCATTGAAGAAAATGCGTACAGTGCTAAGATTTCTTACCCTTAAAAATGTGCTCTACGTCTTTGTACCTATGTGCCTGGTTGGGTTCGATCTGGCCTATTTTAATGGGGTGGAAGGTGCGCTGAAGCAATACCTGCCGGCGATACTTGCTGCCATAGCCCTGCTGATGGTCATCAAATCATACAATGAGCGGACAAGCTCCCGGTTGGCCTGGCTATGCATAGTGATAGCCCACTTCTTCATTGATCTGGGTATATCTTTTAACTATCATTTCGATGGCCGGGAAACCTTCGTGTACCTCAGTGGAGTGGTAGTGTCCGGTATTATTGGTTACATCTGCCTGCACAGAGTGAAGGCTATGGAGCACCATGGTATCGGCCTCAATCAATTTCATGGACTGGTGAGCCAGTACCCTAGAACGGCTTTTATCTTTTTAATGTCGTGCCTGGGGCTGGCTGGTTTCCCTATCACTACCACATTTTTTGGAGAAGACGTGATACTCACACATGTGCATGAAGACCAGCTCATATTGGCAGTACTGGTGGCACTTACCTTTATTATCAACGGTATTGCTCTGATCAGGATTTACGCCAGGGTATTCCTGGGCGCTAACCCGAGAACATATCACGAGCAAGCCGACCTGACATCATAAAAAAATATCCATAAGTTTTTAAAAATATTAAAATGAAAAATAATCAATTGAGAATAGAAGTTCCGAAAAGTGGATTAGCGGGACTAAAAGAGAATTGGAAAACTGATATACTTGCGGGGTTCCTGGTATTTCTATTAGCATTGCCACTCAGTCTGGGTATAGCCAAGGCCAGTGGGTTTCCTGCTGCCATGGGAGTACTTACCGCTATGGTCGGTGGTATATTTTCCAGCTTCTTTAAAGTTTCGGAGCTGACTATCAAAGGGCCGGCTGCCGGTTTGATCACCGTGTGTTCAGGCGCTATCATAGAGTTTGGCGGAGGAGAAGCCGGTTGGAAGATGGCCACTGCTGCCATTGTGGTCATGGCACTTATTCAGATCATATTCGGGTTTTTGAAGTTTGGTTCATTGAGCGACTTCTTTCCCCATTCGGCCATTCATGGTATGTTGGCAGCTATAGGTATCATCATCATTGCCAAACAAATACCGGTACTGCTGGGCGATGAGCCTTCGCTATACAAAGGCGAAGGACCTATCGAATTGCTGCTGGATATACCCAAGTTCATTACCCATGCACATTTAAACATAGCAATTGTAGGGCTTATAGGCCTCGTCATACTTTTTACCCTGCCTAAGCTTAAGGTTAACTTCCTGAAAAAAGTACCCGGCCCTATGGTAGTATTGCTCATTGCAGTTCCGCTTTCCCTGTACTGGAGGTTCAAAAGTACAGAACCGGCCTATTCGCTGGTTCAGATAGGCAACTTCTGGGGTAGCCTGAGCATTAGCCCTGACTTTTCCGGTATCGGTACCTTTACTTTTTGGAAGTACGTATTTATGTTCCTGTTTGTAAACAGCCTGGAGTCGCTTCTTACCGTAAAAGCCGTAGATAACCTTGATCCGTATAAGAGGGCGTCAGACTATGATGGTGATTTGAAAGCATTGGGAGCCAGCAATGCTGTCTCTGGCTTATTGGGCGGTTTGCCAATGATCTCAGAAGTGGTGAGAAGCTCTGCCAACATCGGGTTCGGTGCTAAAACCAAATGGTCAAACTTCTTTCACGGTATGTTTTTGCTCCTGGCTATGGTGCTGCTGATCCCCGTTATAGAAATGATCCCGAATGCAGCCCTGGCTGCCATGCTTATTTTTGCAGGCTACAGGCTGGCATCTCCCAAAGAGTTTGTACACACCTACAAAGTGGGTCGCGAGCAACTGGTCATATTTCTGACCACCATAATCGTTACACTGGCCGAAGACCTCTTAATGGGTATAGCCGCGGGTATACTGGTTAAATTTGTGTTTCACCTGATCAACGGAGCTTCCGTTAAGAGCCTGTTTAAAGCCCATTATGAAGTGGTATTTATTGGGCAAGGGGCCTTGATCAAAGTAACTGAATCAGCCGTTTTCTCTAACTTGCTTGGCTTCAAAAAGATGTTGGTCACCCTGCCGGAAAAAACAGACATTAAGTTTGACGTAAGCGAAGCGCGGCTGATCGACCACTCATTCATGGCATTTATTGATCACTTTGCCAAAGAATATAACAGCAATGGAGGGAATTTCCAGATTATCGGGCTTGAAAATCATATCTCCTTGTCTGATCATCCATTGTCAACCAAAAAACTGGCCAGGGCATGAACAACTTAAAATCTTATTGCGACCGGCTCACGGAAAAAACGATCATGATCTTTTGCAGTGATTGTTATAGTGTGTCTGAGGTTATTGGTAATGACAACCTGATCATCCATAATTTGTTTGGCGGAATAGTAGCAGGAAAGAATGAGCAGGATATGAGCTATCTCAGGCATTGTATCGAAAAGGAATTTGTGAGT
Source organism: Fulvivirga kasyanovii (assembly GCF_009711405.1). Classification (GTDB taxonomy): domain Bacteria; phylum Bacteroidota; class Bacteroidia; order Cytophagales; family Cyclobacteriaceae; genus Fulvivirga; species Fulvivirga kasyanovii. The sequence goes on from NZ_SMLW01000635.1 coordinate 14,255, forward strand.
CAGATCGTTTTTGTAGGGCACCTGAATTGTCAGGTGCTCAAACACCTCATTGATGATGCTTCTGATATAAAGTTGTGGGAAGAAGCCCGTAGCTATATAGAAGACCTTGCCGGGGAGGTGGTAGGTTTAAATTTCGGATTACATGACGGTGGTTGGTATCTTATGCATCGTCATGTAGCTTTACAGGTCAAAAAACTTTCCGGCATACCTTATATCCGTGAAAAAATCGAAAGGGATAAACTAATAGTGACCGGGATAGTTATTGATGACAGAGAACCTAATCTTCTTGAAGAGACCGACCTTGACCTATTTGAAAATCTGAATTTTAAACTGAATTAAAGAAAATCCGATCCAATGGAGAAAAAACATTTTTTGTTAATAGCATGCTTATTATTTGTTTCTGTGCTTTTGAGGGCGCAGGATAACTCAGAAAAAGAAAAACCAAAAAATGGAGGCGTTGTGTTTTCGCTCAATGAAGATGGCAGCCGCTATGTAAAACTCTCAGGGCTGGGCCAGATCTGGCTGAGAAACACACAAATGAACCCGGGCACCACCATCAACGGATACGAAACCGACAGCTACAGCGACATTAGCATTCGCAGGCTCAGGTTTCAGATATTTGCCCAGGTGAGTGACAAAGTATTTTTCTACACCCAGTTTGGTCAGAATAACTTCAATTTTCATTCACCTAAATACGATGGTGCCTTCTTTCATGATGCATTAATTGAATATGCAGTTGATAAAGAAAAGCTCTCATTTGGTGCCGGACTTACAGGGTGGAGTGGCTTAAACCGCTATGCTTCACCAAGTACGGGTAGCATTTTGACACTGGATGCGCCGCTTTATCAGCAAGCAACCAACGGTGTCAATGACCAGTTTCTGAGAAAACTGAGCGTGTATGCCAAAGGTCAGCTAGGCAAACTGGACTACCGCATAGCAATCACCCAGCCCATGACAATTTCAGGAGCCCCAGAGGAGCCTACAGGCACTGACTTTTCCTTTAGCAATGAGCCGGCACAAAAGCAGGTTCAGGGTTATTTTAAGTACATGCTTATGGATAAAGAATCTAACCTTACACCTTATGAAGCCGGTACATATCTGGGCAAAAAAAGCGTGTTTAATATCGGTGGAGGCTTTATCTACCAGCAGGATGCCATGTGGGCACTGGACAATAATGCAGACATTGTAAACGAGGACATGGTGCTGTTCGGTCTGGATGTTTTTTATGACACGCCACTTACAGATGAAACAGCCCTGACAGCATATGCCGCTTATACCAACTATGATTTTGGCCATGGCTACGTCAGGAATGTTGGGGTTAACAATGCCGCTACAGGCTCAAACGGAGCTACTGTGGGAGGCTATGGAGGTGCATTTCCCATGGTTGGTACAGGAAATACTATCTATGCACAGGCCGGTTATCTTTTTGGCAAAAACATACTCAGCGAAGGAGGTAAATTACAACCTTTTGCCGCATTGCAGTACTCAGACTATGACTACCTGGATGACAGCATGGTGATGTACGAGTTGGGAGCCAACTACCTCATCCATGGTGGACATGGTAGTAAACTGAGCTTTATGTACCAAAGCAGGCCAACCTATGAAAATGAAGGCGGGGAAAATATAATAGATACCCGTAAAGGCATGGCCGTACTACAGTATCAGGTGAGCTTTTAAAAATTTGAATTTTTCGCCAACAAATTATAGACTTGTTGGTTACAGAAGAATAACACTACGCATAACTATAAAAGAGGTTGTTTAGATGCTCTGGTCAGAATTAAGGACAAGAGTTTTTAAGCAACCTTTTTTAATTTGTTATCATTGCAAAACAAAAGTAAAGACCTGCCTGGCGTCACTGCCCCATAACTTGTCTCTTGGTGTTGATAGCATCTGATCCAATCCGAGTTCGTATTGTTGAATAATAACAGTACAACGGCTTAGCCAGGCATGGTTTTTCTTTGAATTGAATAATGCCTTATATCTTTTCTTCCAGGCAGATGTCTCGAAGAGGACTCTGCGAATTTTTGGATAGAAATATAATTGTTTGCAACATCCGTAATCCAAATTAGAAGGTGTTTCATAAGCACGTGCGTGACACCCTCCGGCCATTGGCCACCTCCCTCCAGAGAGGAGTTAGTACGTAATTCACCAGTCACCGATCACTAAAGCACCCGATCACCGAATACTGATTCGGTCGATACTACACAAACGCAAATCCAGCCCTGAATGGGCGTTATCTATCAGCAAAAGGTGTAGCCTTTTGTTAATTAATTGAGTAAGGTCGAGCCCTGAAAGGGAGAGATTTCTGCAGTTTGGTGGTATTACTGATGCCAGTACGTCTGAATAGTTAAGCTTTACCAAACTTTCAAAGTTTAGTAAAGCCGCGATTTAGCTCTGTCACCTCTTTTCAGGCAGGAGTTAGTATGCAATTCATCATTCACGATTACTATAATGCCGATCACTAAATATTTTATCGTTTCCAAGCAGATGTCTCTCGAAGAGGATTCTGCGAATTTTCGGGTAGAAATTTAATTATTTGCAGCATCTGCAATCCCGAAATTAGAAGGTGTTTCATAAGTACGTGCGGAACTCCCTCCGGCCATTGGCCACCTCTCTCCACGGAGGAGTTAGTGCGCAATTCATCATTCACCGATTACTATAACCCTGATCGCCGATAACTTCACTCTCTGCCCCCTTCTCAATACTCAATACTTAACCCCAAAGTCTACTCCACCAAATTAAAATAAAGCACCTCCTGCTCATTGTCCGGGTTGGGATGGAATATTAAAACCTCCTTTGCATCTGTCAGTGGTTTGACCGCAATAATCACGGCGTCACCCTCAACAGCTCCTGCATCATGGATCATATTCACCTTGCTGCCAATTTCCCAGATCCGCACCGGGTTGAGCTGTGCCGTGCTGTAAATAGGTTTGGTATTAAAAGCTGATATTTCCCTCACCTCCCTAAGATCGCGATACGATGGATTGTCTTGTTTGATCCTCGGAATTAAAGGCCATATGGCAATGCTGAAAAATAATACAGTGGACAGGGACACCGGATAAACCCATTCCTTTTTCCTCCATATAGCCACTACGGCGGCAGCAGCTATAGCCAGCCCAGCCAGGGCAATAAAAATGAAAAAGGAAATACCCAATTCGTTTATTTTTACCCCAAACTGCCACGCAATTAAAATAATGCCCAAAGTAGCCATAAGTGACAGCACTGCCTGCACGTAGACAAATATGTGCGAGGCTTTATCCGTACCCCTACCTCTTCGGTACAACTCTATATGATGCGAAATCAAAGCTCCGATCAACACTGCCAAAGGAGGCAGAGCGGGCAAAAAGTACCTTTCCTTTTTCTCGGGAACAACCGAAAGCAAAAACAAAGTGAATAAAAACCAGAAGAGCACCAGTTTCATGCCTTTGGCAGAGAACATCCTCTGCAATGCCTTGAACTTATAAAAGGCAAATAAAGTAGCAAAAGCCCAGATACCGGTAAACAATGGAAAGTGCAGATAAAACCAGATCGGTCTGTTATGCCGGTTAATCCAGGCACCGCTTTCCTCCCCGGCGATCTGCGTGGCAATATCCGGAATTTTCAGGTACAGGTAAAGAGGCCAGACAGCGCTGATCAGTAACATGGTAAGTATGCAAAGAACCGCACCACCCCAGGCCGGACGTTCAAATTTATGTTTGCTCAAAAAGAAGGCTAAAAGGTAAGGGAGTAGCAATGCATAAAATGATACAGGCCCTTTGCTCATAAAAGATAGCCCCATGAATATGCCGGCTAAAATCCAATATTTTAAAAGGTTATGCTTTGAAGCACGATAGAGCATCCAAATGGCGCCCAGCATAAAGGCATTGCAGTAGATGTCCCAGGCACCCGTTTTTGCTTCTTCTATAAACATATAGCATGACGCCAGAACAGCAGCCGAATAAAAGGCTATATGGCTGTTTTGAAAAATATCTTTTACCAGGCCGTAGAGAAAAAAGACCATGACCGTAGCGATCAAAGCTGCCGGTAGGCGCAGGGCCATCAGGCTGTTGGGGTTGCCTGCTACAGCTATTGAGGCAGTGGTGAGCCAGGTGGGTAGAGGTGGTTTTCTTATCCGGGTTTGGCCATTCAGTGTAGGGATCATCCAGTTGCCACTTTCCAGCATTTCGCGGGCAGAGATAAAGTTGCGCGCCTCCATGATCGTAGGGGGCGAGACTTCTGCCAGGTGTGTAAAAAATAAAATGATACAAATCCCTAATAGCAGAGGTTTATGATACGGTTTGCCGGGAATCATGAATAAGCCTGGGTTTTCCTGGGTGCTAATCTATAATGAATGTACAGGTTTCTGGAATAAATAATGGCTCCAAAAAGCTGTCCGGCAATAAGCACCGGGTCGAGCCGGAATATGGCATAGGTTATGATCATAAGCGAGCCGATGAGGCTGATGATCCAAAAGCCTGGAGGCAGCACCGATTTTTTCATTTTTTCCGAATGCAGCCATTGATAAACAAACCTAAAGGTAAATATGATTTGCCCGGCAGAACCCCAGACCATTAATGGAAAAGAGATCTCAGGGTTGTTGAGCAGTGCGTGGAAATGAAACTGTTTGTTGAGCAACAAGTAACACAATGCTATAGCCGGACTGGCCAGTGTACTTACCCTGAACCAAACAGGAAGGTGCCTCCATGCATTTTTAAAGCGCAGGTTGCGGATATAAATAAAATAGGAGATCAATTGCCCCCCGATGATGACAATATCATTTCTTAGTACACCATAGATGATCAACATAAAAGATGCGATCAGGCTCAACTGCCAGAATAATGTAGGCGAAAGTACCTTTCCGGCTTTTTCAGACCTGATCCACTGGACGATCAGCCGGGCCGAAAACAACCCCTGAGCTATAAATCCGATGGTGAATATCCAGGTATTATTCATGCACCAATTCCACTTCAGAGATTTTATATTGAATGTTCTTTTTCCTCATCCAGACAAATACCAGGGTGTCAATGAAGGGGCCTGCAAGCCTGTTGAGCAAATGGAACTTTGCTGTACCTGCATACCTTTCGAAGTGCTGCACCTCAAGCTGCTTTACTTCACCACCCTGAAGTTGTATAAGGGCAGGGATGAAGCGGTGCATGCCTTTAAAGAAGGGAAGCTTTTTGGCAGCATCTGTTTGCATCAGCTTCAGCGGACAGCAGGTATCGGCTATACCGTCATTGATCATCAGGCGCCTGAACCCGTTGGCTATTTTGGAAGAGAGCCTTTTTATAACAGTATCTTTTCTTTTAGAGCGGATGCCGTTAATCAGAGTACAACCGTTGAGATGTTCAAAGTATCTAAGGAAATCGCTGGGAGAAGTCTGTAGGTCAGCATCAATGTACCCCAGGTATTGTGTGTCGCAGAGGTCAATACCCGTTTTAATGGCAGCGCTGAGCCCACAATTTTTTTCAAGGGATACATAGTAGTAATGTTCGGCTCCTTCCCCGTGGCAAATATCTTTAATCAGCTCCAGGCTTCCGTCATCAGACCCGTCATTGACAAAAAGCACTTTAGAAGCCACCGGGGTTTGAGTCAGATATTTGTCCATTTCTTCTTTGAAACGAGGCAGGCTTTCTACCTCATTATACACCGGTACCACTATGGTAAGCTGGTATTCAGGCATGGCGCAGGCCCTCCAGTGCCTTGATATTCTTTTTAATATTCATTTGTTTGCCTTTTTCCAGGTGATTCCTGGCGTAAGCAGTGCAGTAGTTGTGCTGGTGTAGAAAGTTCAGGTTTTGCCTGTGCCACTGGTCATCACTTACCTTCGTTTCGAAAATGAGTTCCCATTCCTTTCTTAGTTTCTTGGATAGCTGAAAATAATTTCTGCAGGAGAGGTGATAAAGGTCTGCATCGCAAATAACCTTTTCTAACAGATCATGAGGTTCTGCATCCAATTGGGTAACGCTGATGCAGTTCAATACCCTGTTGATCTTTGATTGTGGATAATTGTTTGCGGATAAAAATTTATAGGCAATTTCTTTACTCCTTTCCTCATGGCCGGCATAGGTGTACAGGTAGCCGGTGTCATGAAACCAGGCCGTAATCAGTAAAACCTCCCGGTCATTTTTATTAAGCTGCATACCCTGGCTTATCTCATCGCAGGCATTAACCACCATCTCGGTATGGCCAAGGTTATGGAATATGAGTTTATGACTTTGCTGCTCTTTGAAGAGCGCACGAACATAAGCTTCTACTTTTGTTAGTATATCAGACTTTAGCACTTTTTTAACCTTTTTGTCATCACGCAGAAAGTTTGAAAGGGGTTGGTACGGTGGTGTGAAAAATTCAATGTGACAACAATCATAATTTTCCTGTGATACACGTTCTGTTTCAACCAACCTTTATGACATACCTTGCGTGTAGACGATACCGACAAAAAAAGTGGAAGAAAACAGGAGCTTTTACGAATTAATAGACTGCTGCAGAAGAGGGAAAAAATCTGCACAGGATAAACTCTATATGGAGTTTTACAGCTATGCTATGAGTATAGCGCTGAGGTATTCCAGAGATCGGGAAGAGGCTATCGAGATTGTGAACGATGCTTTTTTTAAAGTATTCACCAATCTTGATAAGTACACGCCAGGATTATCCTTTAGAGGGTGGCTGAGAAGGATCGTGATCAATGCTTCCATCGATTATTACAGGAGAAATGAAAAACATTATCACGGTGTGGACATCTCTTACGCAAATCTCGAGCATACGGACGAGGATGTGCTGGACGATATTTCTGAAAAAGAGATTATCGGACTCATTCAGGACTTGCCCCCCTCTTACAGAATGGTTTTTAACCTTTATGTAATAGAAGGCTACAAGCATGAAGAGATAGCAAAAAAGCTTAACATCAGCGTGGGTACTTCCAAATCCAATTTATCAGTGGCACGTACAAAACTACAGTTGGCAATCAGCAAAATGAGAGGTATTAAAGGTCAGAAACATGGATGACAATAAGTTTGACAAAAAAATAAGGGAGAAGGTAGAAAACTTTCGTGACGAGCAGTATGATGAGCACGCACTGGCAGGCTTGCACGCACGGATGGCAGGGGTATCTTACCAACCCTGGTATGCTCCCTACAAAAAAGCCGCGGGTTATGCTGCTGCAATAGTGCTGATCAGCCTGTTGAATTTTGGGCTGTTTGCCTATTTTCAGGGTCAACGCGACCAGGAGTTAATGGCAAGCATTGAGGAGCTGAAAGAGGATATGGGTAACTATGAAAAGCTGAAACGCGACTACGAAACCCTCCGGTTGACCAGGGCAGAAACAGTGACCGAATTTAAGACGGATACCGTCTATGTTTATAAAGAGTTTGTTGGCGGCGCAGTCTATGGGCAGACATCATATGGAGGACTGAAAGCCATGAATACCGCATACCATAAACCGATGGAGGGAGGGCAGTATTATACACCAAGAGAGGATGTGCGATTAGGAAAGGTTGATGAAATATCCACAGAGGTTAAAGATTTCCTGGCCCAATACAACCTCGCGTACATCGGGGATGATGAACATGTTTACCTGCAATATCACAATCAGGAAGATGCGCAGTTTGTAACCCGCAAAGGTTATGATGCACCCGCGGTATTTAACGGTTCTGACATTGTGCTTGCCTCTGTAGACATTACGGAGCCGGAACATAAAACACTGGATAAACATAAAAAACAACAGCTTTCTGTCAAAGTACTCCGGGATATCGAAAAGCAACGTATGAAAGGTATAGGCTTTCAGTATGGCCCTGAAGTAGACCTTTTGAAGCTTTCCTCTGATCGTGGCTCAGGTCACCCCGGCTTAGCAGCAGGCATCAAGGCAGAGTTTATATTGTCGCCATCGCTCAGGGTAGAGACCGGGGCCAAATACTCCTATACGGGCTATACGGTTAATAACCCGGATCAATTGGGAGATGAGCTGGCTACTTACCCCGGCCTGAATGAAGATATAGGAAAATTGCAACAAATAGAGCAGCGTACTCACGCCATATCCGTCCCTGTACAATTAAAATACTATTACCCCGTGGCGCGTGATCGCTATATTTTTGCATCGATAGGTGCGTCACCCCAAATGCATCTGCTTCAGCAGTTTGAGTATGAATATGAATATAAGTACTCTTCCCAGGAAAATGATTTTTCAGTGGATATTGAAGCCTCCAAACATTTTGATGATGGCAAGATCTACACCGGTACAATGGATTTTAGTTTAGGTATTGAGAAGAAACTGAAAAACCACTCTATACTACAACTCTCAGGTTTCTACAGCAGAGGCATAGGCAAACTGGGCATGGAGAAAAGCGAACTGGCTATGGTAGGAGTGAGGACTGCATTGAAATTCAGGGTCAATTAAGGATTTAAATTGCGTTTGTTACAATTGTTACCAACCAAAATCATGAATGGTGCGTGATTTACAGTAAAAGGAGAAAAAATGAATAAAGTAATCTTAATCATATTATTGGTAGGGGCGGCTTTTGTGGCCAAAGCCCAGGAGTGGCAGACCGACTTTGAAGGAGCAAAGGCCATGGCCGGGAAAGAAGGCCGAAATATTATCCTGGTATTTCAGGGTTCTGACTGGTGTGCCCCATGCATAAAACTGGATAAGGATGTGTGGAGTACGGAAGAATTTCAGGCCTACGCCAAAGATCATTATGTGATGTTGCAGGCCGATTTTCCACGGAAAAAACAAAATGCATTGCCACTGGAGCAACAGGAACATAACCGCAAACTGGCAGAAAAATATAATAAAAATGGCTACTTCCCCTTCGTGGTGGTGCTGGATGAAGGCGGAGAAGTGCTGGGAGAGACCGGATACAAAAAAATGACCCCAAAGGAGTATATCGATTTGTTGGACTCTTTTCAAAAATAAGCGTTGAAAACTTACCTGCTTCCGGGCTTTTTACTTTTGCTATCTTTTACTTCCCACGCGCAGCAGGTATGGCAGCGCACGGTGAAGCTAATGGGTAGCCGCTTTGATATCTCGGTTGTAGCTACTGATTCTGTTGAAGGTAATGGCTACATTGATATGGCCGTGGGTGAGATCAGCAGGATAGAAAAACTGATCTCCTCGTGGGACCCTGCCAGCCAAACCTCCGAGGTGAACAGGAATGCGGGTATTAAGCCAGTCCGTGTAGATAAAGAACTCTTTGACCTGATTGCCAGGGCACAAGGCCTGTCCAGGCTGACGGATGGCGCCTTTGACATCAGCTATGCTTCCATGGACAAAATATGGAAGTTTGATGGCAGCATGACCGCCATGCCTGATGCAGAAGACATAAAAGCATCAGTAGCTAAAGTGGGCTACCAAAACATCATACTGGACCAGGAGAATAGTACGGTCTTTCTGAAACTGCCCGGTATGAAGATCGGGTTTGGAGCCATTGGCAAAGGATATGCAGCCGACAAAGCCAAAGCTTTACTGGTTTCAAAAGGAGTGCAGGCCGGTATCATCAATGCTTCGGGCGATATGTCCGCATGGGGCAGCCAGCCCGACGGGAAAGACTGGAAGGTAGCCATCGTGAACCCCTTAAATAAGAACAAGGTATTTGCCCTGCTTCCTGTTAAAAACGGGGCCGTTGTCACTTCCGGGGATTACGAAAAGTATGTGACATTTAACGGCGTACGCTATACCCATATTATAGATCCGCGAACAGGCTATCCGGCCACCGGCATCATAAGTGCCACGGTGTTAGCCCCCAAAGCAGAGCTTGCCGATGCACTGGCCACCTCCGTATTTGTGATGGGTATACAAACCGGAATAGACCGGATAAACCAGTTGCCCGGCATAGAATGCGTACTGATCGATGACAAAGGAAATATACATACATCTGAAAATGTTGAACTAGAGAAACAATAATGAAAAGAATAATTATAGCCACCGTAGCAGGAGCATTTTTTATGAGTTCTTGCGTGGCAGTAAAGGAATACGACAAGATCAATATCAACGATCCTGATATGGCGCTGTCTACCAAAAAGGTAGACCGGTTTGAAACGAATTTTCAGTCTTATCGCGAGGCAGCAGCCGGGGCCAACGGAGGTAAGACAGGTGGAGGATGTGGATGTAATTAAAAGATGATTATGAAGCGTTTATTAATATTACCCATTTTACTTTTTGCCGTTTCGGTATACGCACAAGAGCAGGATACCACCGCAGTGTATAAAAAACGAGTGCTTGAGACTACGGAGGTGGATTTCCTGACGAGCTATTACACCCAGGACGGTGACAATGCAGCGGTAAGTGGAGGTATAGGCACAGAAAAACTGACCGATTTTACCCCAACCATAGTAGTGTCCTTACCCCTGAATGACGACGATGTCCTGACCATCGACGCAGGTATATCGGCCTACACCTCTGCCTCATCCAGCAACATCAACCCTTTTGACGATTCCGGTGATGCCAATGCCTTTCAGGCTTCTTCAGGCGCTTCATCCGGAGACACCTGGACCAACCTTAACATCAGTTATAGCCATAGCTCTGATGACAGAAATAAAATATGGACCGCCAAAGCCTCCGTAGCTTCAGAGTTCGATTACCTGTCGTTTGGTGTGGGAGGTAGCTATGCCATGTTGTTCAATGAGAAAAATACTGAAGTAAGCGTTACCGCCAATATTTACATGGATACCTGGAATGCACTTTATCCTATCGAATTGAGGCCTTTTGCGCCTGGCCGCAATGGGTTGAATGATGGTTTTTTCAGCCAATACACCATTACTGGCAATACTGCCTATGCACCGGCATTTACACCACATGACAGTGAAACGAGAAATTCCTATGCCATAGGTTTCGGCTTCTCTCAAATCCTGAGCAGGAACCTGCAAGGCTCGCTTGCCCTGGATCTGGTACAGCAGCAGGGGTTGTTGTCAACACCATTCCAGAGGGTCTACTTTGGTGATGTGGAGGATTCTTTCATACAAGGGTTCCAATTGGCCGATGATATAGAGCGGCTACCCGACACCAGGTTTAAAGTAGCCGTAGGCGGTCGTTTAAACTACTACATCAATCAAATGCTGGTGATGCGCACGTACTATCGTTACTACACCGATGATTGGGGTATTACCTCCAACACGGCAAGCATCGAACTGCCCGTGAAGGTTACGGATAAATTCACACTTTACCCGTCATATCGCTACTATAACCAGACAGCGGCAGACTACTTCGCAGGCTATGAGCAGCATTTGTCAACAGAAGAATTCTACACTTCAGATTATGACCTGTCAGAGTTCAATGCCAATGCCTACGGTTTTGGGGTTAGCTATACCGATATCTTCACCTCATTCCACCTGGGCAAGTTCGGCTTGAAAAGCATTGACCTGAAATACCTCTACTATAAAAGAAACACCGGCCTCACCTCAGGCCTCATCAGCGGAGGTTTAAAGTTTGTGGTGGATTGATAAGCTTTCAGAGGGGTGTGTTGGAGTTTTTTCCATCGCACCCCGTCCCCTCTACTTAAAGTTTTCCCCGGGAGAATAATCACATTGCCTGCAGGTTATACAAAAGAAAGTACCAGCTTCAATTTAAGCTAAGTAGCCCCATTGCTGCGTATAAAAAACCATTCACCATGCTTCGGAATGCAAATCAGCAGATGTTTCATACCTTTAAGGGGAAGGATGAAATAAAAGATACAGATATGCAGAAGAGAAAAACCCGAGCATTATTGCCCGTTGGAATTTTTGTTATTGCTATGGCGCAAATTGTCAATCATTATGCTGTTTTACCTGATTCCATCCATGGAGCTTTAATGGGAGCGGGGATAGGGCTAATGGCTCTGTCATTTATCAGAGGTAAGTTTAATACAGCCAACAAAGCCTGATGTGCGCTTAGAGTAGAATCGAGAAGGTTTTCTAATCTCAAATCTCAAAAGGCCATAAATGCCTGATTTTACCCCTCTTAAAACCAAACCACAAAATTCTTCCATGAATATCCTTGGCCCTATAGTCATTTTGATTCCGGTGCTGATAGCCCTTTACTTTTGCGAATGGCAGGTTGTTGCCGCCTTTGTCTTGGCAATATTGGTAGTCCCCTTAGCTATTTTCTTTTTCACACACCTGTTTGAGGTCTTTTTTCAGCATAAACCGATGGACTTTAAAGGGATGTTTGAAATGTGGGGCATGTTTGCCGTGGCAGGTATTCCGATTTATTTTATTTTAATACTTCCGCTATACTACATCCTGAAATCCAGTAGCAGTATTCCTATGTTATATGGTTTTCCCGCCGGGGTCACCATCATCATGCTCCTGCTATTTGTTTTATTGGCTACCAGATCGTGGGGTTATAAAGAGGTTCTGGTCGTAATAGGCTGTAGCGCTCTGCACTCACTTTTTATTATCTGGCTGATCTCCAAATTGAAAGCTATTTCATTTTGATTGGAATGGCGTTTTAATTGTAAATTGTTTAACAGATTGATTTTGTCTGCTCAATTCATATTGGAGCAAAGGCCATGATCTTGGTGAGTGAAAAATAGGGAGTCACTGCGAACACACTCTAAGCAGTACTTAGAAAGGTCTCGGAACTTTCATCCGTATGCTCCCCAATATTTTCTGTTCTTAAATTATAGATTATGACAATTTAAAATGCTTTCGTGGCACAAGTTTATAGCTTTGGGTTAGAAAATGGATGAAAAACTTTGTTTTATTGATCCTGTCCCCGTTGCTGTGTCCATCATATCTCATTTCTCACAAACAACCTAACCCGTCCTGCCAATGATGCCTATGCAGTAACCTCTCAACCCCCAATCTTTGCACTTCCCGCAAACAATCGGATATTTGCCTATTAAAAATGAACTAAAAATTCAGCAAGCAGTTTAACATAACTATGGCAGAAACATCTCACTGGACAGGATCAGATAAATATTTATGTGACCCGGCACTGGCCCAGGCCTTTCATATGGCACGGGTACTTGGCATGCCGCTATTGATAGAAGGCGAGCCCGGAACCGGTAAAACAGACCTTCCGATACACTATGCAAAAGACCGTGGGCTTGACCTGGAGGTATACCCCGTAGGGTCAAAAAGCAACATCGAGCAATTTGTGGCTCGTTTTGACCACGTTAAATATTTGAGAGACTCACAAATTGAGATCCTCAATGCCCAACGCGAGGAAAAAGGACTGGCAAGCAAGCTTACTACCGGTGAGCGCAACCCGGAAACACTTGCCGACTATGTGGTAAAAGGGCCGGCAGCAGTAGCCTACAGCAAACCCAACTCCGTATTGCTGATCGATGAGATTGATAAGGCACCCAGGGAATTTCCCAATGACCTGCTATATGCTTTAAGCCACCGCAAGTTCATTATGCCGGAGTCGGGCGAGATCATTGAAACCTCAGAAAAAGATATGCCTGCCATCGTGATCACCTCCAACCGGGAGCAGGAGCTGCCCACCGCCTTTAAGGGAAGGTGCATTTACCATTATATTGACTTCCCGGACAAAGAGGTAATGGCAAAGATCATTGAAAAACACCACCCGGGTATGGATGAGAAAGTGGTGCGTGTGGCACTGGATGTATTTTATCATTTGCGAAGATTGGGACTGGAAAGGGCACCTACTACCCGTGAAATACTCAACTGGCTGAAATACATGGGCGACATTGCCCCTAAAGAAGCCGTAAAGAAGATTGAAGGGCTCGAAGGCATAGGAGCGTTGATCAAAACACAAACCGATATGGAAAGGGTCAGCCGTATGCTTGGGGCCAACAATGCCACATTTGGAGGTTTAAATTAATTAGATATGCTAAGTTCCCTGCCTGAAAAATTTCGATCCCATGGCTTAAAAGCCGATGTGCGGACATTGCTTTTGCTGAGAAAGGCTATGCAAAAAGGATTGATCAAAACATTGGGAGACGTTTATAATGTCCTGAAGGGAATTGTAGTCAAAGAACCGTCAGATATCGGCCCGTTCACCAAGGCCTATTATGAATATTTCCTTTACATACCCATCAAGCCGGGGCAAACACTCGAAGATGCCATTCTTCGCTCTGAGACCTTTGCGGCATGGAGAAAGCAATTTTTAGATGAGGCTGACCGAGACTTTACTGACGAGGAGCTGGTCAATACCTTTTTAGACCAGGTACATCTGACGAGCTATGACATCAAGGAAGTGATATCGGGCAAGGAAATCTGGGACAAGGATAACCCTGACCAGGTGGACAGCGACCCTTTGGATGATGACAGCGAACCCGCAGAACGGGTGCTGGATAAAATGGCCGACTACTCTGACCTGTCGCTGGAAGAGCTGCTCGAACGCATGGAGAAAGTACGGGAGCAGCAAAGAACCCGGCACCAGGGAGGCAGCCATTGGATAGGCACCGGAGGCATTTCGCCGTACGGACATGGAGGAGCGGCCAAAAATGGTATCCGTGTTGGCGGACAGGGAGGAGGAAGAATGGCCAGAAAGGTAATGGGAGATAAAAATTACTTTCCAATCGACAGAGATACATTGCTCAATGATGACAATGTGGATGCTGCCCTTGCCTCCATCAAAGGAGTGATCGAAGAAAGCGCCATCGAGAAACTTGACGTACCTCAAACCATCAAGTCGGGCTTGAAAAGGGGAGGATTGTTTATCCCTGAGCTATCCAGTGAGAAAAACGAGGAGTTAAAAGTTATAGTACTGATTGATAATGGTGGCTATTCGATGGCCCCTTATGTAAGAAGCGTGCAAAACCTTTTCAGGAAAATGAGAACGCGCTTCGCTCATGACCTTGAAGTTTACTATTTCCACAATACTATTTACGACAGGGTTTATATAGACGAGCGCCGATCCAAATCGATACCTGTAGAAAGGCTTTTGATGCACAACAAAGCTTACAGGGTATTCTTCATCGGAGATTCGGCCATGGCTCCCTACGAGCTGAACTCGGTAAGTATACAGAACATACAGGCCATAGTGCATAAGTTTAAAAAAAGTGTCTGGCTAAACCCTGAACCCTTAAAGTACTGGCCTCATACCTATACCATTCAGGTTATGAAGCAACTGGTGCCCATGTTTCCGCTCACACCCGCAGGAATAGAGCGTGCCGTTAGAGCCATGAATGCAAAAAGTACCGAAGGGTAATTTGAATTGGAATAAATTAATTTACCATGAAAAACTGGAACAGAACGGGTAAGATAAAAGCTGTTATTCTTGCTGCGTTATTTCTGCCTAATCTCCTCAGCCCCGTAGGCGTACCGGGACAGCAAAATCCGGCTATGGTTTTTATGCTTTTCATATTTGGGCTTGCTTCCGTGTTCTTGACCGCGAGGGTAAGCAGTAAAATTTTAAGGAGGGAAATCATCAAACCTACATGGAACGACAACCCGTTGACCATTAGCAAACCGTTATCTTTCATTCATTTTTGCTCTTTCTTCTTTTTGGTACTTGGTGCCAGCGTATTATTAGGCGCAGCTATACAGTTTCATGCCTTTAGCTTTTATGGACTGTCGTTAGTATCATTTGGGCTTGGAATGCTGGCGGGTATCGGTTTAGTGCTGAAAGGTGCAGGGGATAAAGCGGCAAAAATCTGAATTCAAAATAACAAAAGGTGCCGCAAAATAGTCTGATAAATAACTTTTGCAGCACCTTTTAAAGTTATTGATGATCAATACCATTCATAATAAGTAACCTCTCCTCCGCTTGAGGATGTTACTGCCCGTTCAGTTACATATCCATCAGGATTAAATGTGTAGCTCAGGGAGTAAGCAAGGTCAGCTTCGCCTTCTTCATGTCGGTAGATAGTTGGCAGGTTAGGCTGCATCTTCACACCCGGAATTACTTCTATCATCGGAAAGGGATTGTCATGCGCTGTAATGTAGCTGTCGTAGGTCCTGGTAGAAAGCAATAGATGGTCTTCCGAGCTGGCATCTTTGGTATAGACCTGGTGCTTGTAAATGTTTTTATTGTCGTAAAACAGGTACAAGTGAAGCAAGCCCTCCATATAATCGCCGTTCTCCTGTAAGTGATAAGTCACCATGCCCCCTAAGTTGCCGGCAGCATCATAGTCGTACAAACTGTATGCTTCTACCACTTCATCTTTTATTTTCTCAGATCGGTTTACCCTTCCGTTCTCATAGAGAAAGTAAGTGTCATAACCCAGGGTACTGCTTACTCTTACAATTTGATTGTTTGTGTTATAGTAGTAGGTTTCGGTGCCTGTACGCAAAGCCGGGGTTTCCGTTTCCCAGTAGACCTTGCTTATCAGTCCTGATGCACTGTACTCATAGGTTTTCTTTGACCTCCAGCTTCCTGCAAAGGTTTCATACGATTTGGGCAAACCCTGTAACTCGACAGGATCAACAGGATCATTATCATTGTCAGTGATGCTAATGGTAATCCGACTTTTGTCACCGATTGAAAAACCTTCCGAAGCCTCTACAATTTGGAAAATGTGTGATAAGTTTCCAGAGTGAATATTATCGTCCACTATCGTAAGGCTGAACTGTGATGCTGACTGTCCCTTTACCACGGGAACCACTACTTTCCCATCCAAAGTTTCGGTTTGCAAATACTTATCCATATCGGCCGGAACCGACAGGTAAATTTTACCCTGCCTTGTAGCTGCCTTGTCCAGAAGCAATACAACATCAACAGAACCAGAACCTTCATCAATGGTTATGTCTTCGGAAAGGGTCACTTTAACAGGATTCTGAGGAGTATCCACCAGTGTGTCATCCTCGCTACAAGCAAGCATGCCGGCTAATACCATCAGCCCGGCATACTTTTTAAATGTTGTTTTCATAATGGGGTTTTTGCTCTCCGGTTATTTAGAGTTTTTGACATGGATTGTTGTTGGTGGAGAACAGAGCAAATGAACGTGGATGAAGAAAAGGAAGTTACTTGCGCTTTATATCAATTTATTTGAGCGGCAATTTTTGAGTGCAGATTTGCAGATTTGTTATTTGGAAGATCATGGAAACCAGGGGATAGCCTGATCTTTTTTCTGGGGATACCGGCATGCCAAACAAAAAATTATAAAG
>NZ_SMLW01000001.1 GCF_009711405.1 Fulvivirga kasyanovii
GATCAGTCCGAATTTCTGGGGAGGGCATGAACTTAGACATATGTATCTGGTACTATTTTGCAAAAGGCAATCGGCAAGAGCAGTTGGCAAACAGTCTAAATGACAAGATATAAGCGCATTAGTACCATTTTTCAACCATAATCACTTACCTGTAATACGATCTTTAGATATACAACCTTTCGGTTTTATCCTTTTACCCCCC
>NZ_SMLW01000663.1:0-6226 GCF_009711405.1 Fulvivirga kasyanovii
GGGTTATTATGCATGCATAATAACCCTCTATTTTTTTACAAAAAATTAAAACAGGTAATAAACAATGAACTTTGAATTGACAGAAGAACAATTAGCGGTTCAGGCTGCTGCGCGTGATTTCGCACAAAATGAATTGCTTCCGGGAGTAATTGAAAGGGATGAAGAACAAAAATTTCCCGCCGAACAAATCAAAAAAATGGGTGAGTTAGGCTTTATGGGAATGATGGTAGACCCTAAGTACAACGGGGGTGGTATGGACTCTGTATCGTACGTATTGGCCATGGAAGAAATCTCAAAAGTAGATGCATCGTGTTCGGTAGCCATGTCAGTAAACAATTCATTGGTATGCTGGGGGCTGGAGAAATATGGCTCTGAAGAGCAGAAGCAAAAATATCTGACTAAGCTGGCCACGGGCGAAATTATTGGTGCATTTTGTTTATCTGAGCCGGAAGCAGGTTCTGATGCTACAAGCCAGAGAACAACTGCTGAGGATAAAGGTGACTATTACCTGCTTAACGGTACAAAAAACTGGATCACTAACGGAAACAGTGCCGGTGTATATATAGTTATAGCCCAAACTGACCCTGAAAAGAAGCACAAAGGTATAAATGCCCTGATAGTGGAAAAAGGCATGGATGGCTTTGTAGTGGGGAAGAAAGAAAATAAGTTGGGAATTAGAGGCTCTGATACACACTCTTTGATGTTCACTGACGTTAAGGTACCTAAGGAGAACAGAATAGGTGAAGACGGCTTTGGCTTCAAGTTCGCTATGTCTACGCTTAACGGCGGACGTATAGGGATCGCCTCGCAGGCTTTGGGTATTGCTTCAGGAGCGTATGAGCTGGCATTGAAATACTCTCAGGAGCGCAAGGCTTTCGGCAAGCCTATTTCGGAGCATCAGGCTATTCAGTTTAAGCTTGCGGAAATGGCTACGCAGATCGAAGCTGCCAGACTTTTATGCTTAAATGCAGCATCATTGAAGGATCAGGGTAAAGACTATGTAAAAGCTGCAGCTATGGCCAAAGTGTTTGCTTCAAAGGTTGCTATGGATGTTACAGTCGAGGCTGTTCAGGTGCATGGTGGTTATGGTTATGTTAAAGAATACCATGTTGAGCGATTGATGCGGGACGCCAAAATCACTCAAATTTATGAGGGAACCTCTGAGATTCAGAAGATTGTAATCGCCCGTGAATTGCTTAAAAACTAATTCTTCGCCTATATTCTAAAAAAAATTATATGTAACTTGGAAAAGTGCATGATTATTTGGTCGAACTTCTTTATATTTGGCGTTGATTTAATACAGTAACGTGATGGAAGATTACAATAAAATAATTGAATCCTTAGGAATTAAGTTTGTAAAGTCCAATAATATAAAAGTATCACACCCTTTTACTATTAAGGACTATGAAGAAACAGAAAACACAATTCTTATCCTTAAGAAGGGAGTTGTCAGATTTGGTAAGGATAATGAGTTGTTAAAAGAAGGTCATGCGCTATTTATCCCAGCCATGAGGTACACACCTCTGTCATTTGGTGAAGTGGATGATAGAAGTCCGGAGCTATCTCTGGAAGAATTTAGTTACAAGCAAACCGAATACTTTAAAACTAACCCTGAAGATATTTCAGGTGTACCGGTGGCTGATTTTACATCGATTGTTTTTGAAACAAAAGTATTTGATACGGTTAACTTCTTCACGGCATTGGATATACCAGCCTTTACTTTGGAAAACTCTAAAGTAAACAGTACAATCTACGATATCGTGAAAGAGCAGGAGACTCGTTTGGAAGGCAATCAGCGAGTAGTGAAGTTGAAAACAGAGTTGCTTGTGGTAGAGGTTATTCGCCACATTCTGCAGAAGAGACTGTTTGTGGAGCAAATGGCTACAAATAGTACTTATTTCAAAGATCCTCGTTTGATCAAGTTGTTTAAGTATATCAAGGACAATCTTGGAGGCGAACTAACCAACAAAACATTATCAGATGTTGCTGATGTTTCGGAGGATTACGTGGGACAGTACTTCAAAACCCTGACAGGTATTAACCCTCAGGACTATATCGAGTACCAACGTATGGAATATGCCGTAAAGCTGCTTAGAACTACGAAGATGAGCATCAGGGATATCGGACGTGCCTGTGGATATAAAGATACGGCTTACTTCTGTAGAAGGTTTAAGATGATGTATGGTATACCAGCAGGAAAAATGAGAAAGAGAGAGACCTTAATGAATATTTAAGGATCTGTTGAAATCATAAATCTTTTCAGAAACCTCAATCAATAGATTGGGGTTTTTTTCTATAGCATTTCCAATAACGATCATATCCGCACCGGCCTCTATGGAGGCTTTGGCCTTAACGGCCGAGTCAATACCACCTCCAACGATGAGTGGAGCATTTATGACCTTTTTTACCTGGCTGATCATTTTAGGAGTAATAGCTTCCCGGGCACCACTGCCTGCATCCATGAAGATCAGTTTCAGGCCGAGCATTTCGCCAGCCATGGCAGTACATGCGGCCACGGAGTATTTGTCAGGAGGTATGGGGGAGGTATTGCTCATGTAGGATACTGCTGAGGTACGCTCTGAGTTAATAAGCATATAGCCCGTAGGCAAAACTTCAATGCCGCTGTTTTTCAAAATAGGAGCAGCTATTACATGTTGGCCAATCAGCAGGTCCGCATTGCGTCCCGATATCAGGCTGAGGAACAGGATGCCGTCTGCGCTAAGGTCGAGGTGCATGTTGCTACCCGGAAAGAGCACTACAGGTATTTCACAACTGGACTTAATCGTTTTGATGATCCTGTCCAGATTGTTGTTGGTAATCAGGCTGCCACCTACAAAGAAGTAATCTACATAACATTCCTTGGCAAGGTTAAGCAGGCTATTGATCGAGGAGATATCCTCGACATTGTCCGGGTCAATAAGTATGGCTAAAGATTTTTGTCCTTTTTGAGTTTTTTCTTCAAGCGTCTTTAGAATCTTCATCATCCCGGGAATTGAGGTTTTCGATATAGTTTATTAACCTTTCTTTAGCAATACCGAGTAAAAATACAGCCATTTCTGTTAAAATGACATTTCCGACAGTTGAAAATACAGAAGGGTGCTTCTGGATCACCACTTCATTGATATCACCTGTGCTTTTTTGTCTTTTTATTTTTTTGACAGACTTTTTACTGGTTAATTTTTTGATGAGATAATAACTGAGGGCAAAGCTGCCACCTATCACTAATGCAGAGGTTGCAATGCGTTTGGTTCTGTCAACAACTTCTGATAACTCATGCTCAAATGCCTCTCTGTGCTTTTGAGAGTTTTGTTCCAGGTTTTCTTTTTTCTTTCTGTTTGATTCGGCTTCGGATATCATATTATTTGTCGGAATTTAGCCAATTTTCTATTTGCTTGCCAAAAAACTCTTTTAGGCCTAACTGTTCCTTGAGCAGGAACACCAGCGTAAAGAATAACAAATAAATTCCTGAAATGATCAGAAAACCATAAAAAAAGCTTCCCAGCAGTGCGCTAAAGTAATACCCCGCAGCTATGCTAAGAAACATAATGAAGAACCAGCCGAGGCTGAATAAGAGTAATCCTACCATTAGCTTGGACAGAGCTTTGGAAGCTTCCTCACGAAGCTCTATCTTATATATGTCCACTTTCGATTCTATGAAAGAGGTCAGATGATCAAATAAACTATCTAGTTTAAAGAAGCTCATAAATCCTTTTTTCTCGCCCACGTTTTGATTTTTGAGCCAAGATAAGCAAAATAGCAGGATTACTCAAAGTGCATTTAAAAGGCCAGCTCTACCTGAAAGCGGTATCGCAGCTCATCATCGCTAAATTCGTTATTTATATGGGTTAAGTCACTCTGAATTTTAAGACTATGCCCAACAAAATATTTCGAAACACCAAGTGTTAATTCTGTAATGCCTTCGTAACCGGTGATGGTTTCCGGATTGATATCCGTATATCTTCCTGCTATTTCAAAATTGTTTTGGAATAGATATCCCATTTGAAGGTTTAAACCAGTGCCGGTATAAAACGCACCATCAGAAGTTACAGGTGATCCATCAGTCCACTTGTCTGCATATTCAAACATGCTGGAGAACCCCTGATATTTGAACATGGCATCGATAAAGTAAGTCTTTATATCGTGGTACTCACTAAGGAAGTCACCGGCGAAGCCGCGTGCACGGGGAGCATTGTTATTTTGATCATAAGTAACTCCAATGGACAATTTAGGTGTTTTTTCCCTTTTGAGATCTGAGCCAAAGTAGTCACCGCCACCTGCAAACTTGCCAAATGGGAGGTACTCGATACGTCCTGTATATTCGTAGCCGCCGATGTTATCAATGGTCAGGTTTCGGCCTTCACCCATGGAAACTGATCCTATCTCTCGCAGTACAGTCTTACCTATATTATGCTCATGATGTATTTGTACACCCTGCCCCCTGTCTATGTTATATTTTGAGTTTACCTGGCTTCGGTCTACGAATTGTAGTTTCTGAGAAGATATTACCCTTTCCCTGTTGCCAGGTAGTTTTGTTTGGCCAAACCATACTTCCCAGCCTGGCGCAAACTGGTATTTCAGTACCGCGTCCAGTACAATGTTGGCTGCAAGATTTGATTCGGCTGCTACTTTACCGTTGTCACGATTACTTACCGCAAGCTCGATTTTGTACTCCAGCCTCGGGTCGTATGCAAAACCTTCGAATTTGATCCTGGCTCTCCTGATTAAAAGTTTGTCATCCCATTCGTCAGTTTCAAGGTTCAGGCTACCATCGTATAGTGTTTGAAACCTGGTGCTAAACTTCATGCTGAAAGATGAATCTTCGGCAACCAGCCTGATCCCTTTCCCAAAACTATTGGAGGTGGTGTCCTGAGCCTGAGTTAACAGCGGAAAAATAAATAGAATTAATAGAACATATTTTAACTTGTTCATGATTGTGTATGAGTTTAATTGTATGTATGGGTTTGTTAATTCGAATTAGTGCTTCATAAGCCTTCAAATCCTTTAGTGAAATAGATCAGACAGAAAGGAATAATGAAAAATATCAACAGTATATAAATGATTACTGTGAACCTGTAGTTGGCAGCAAGCTCGCTAAATTTTTCAGCCATGCGTATGGGGATTTCCCTGAGCCAGGGGAATGGCAGAAAGATCAGTACACCTATAAGGTTAAATGTGAGGTGAACTATGGCAATGCTTACCAACTCATATGATTTAAAAAATACAGCAATAAAAGCAGTTATTGTAGTTCCTACATTGGCTCCAATTATAAATGGAGTTATTTTTCTTAAAGAGATCTTGTCAGTGGCTACAAACGGGATCACCAGCGATGTACTTATGGAGCTCGACTGAATAATGGAAGTCAGAAATGTGCCCCATAGAAAAGACATACCGGTGTTAGTGAAAATGTACTTCTGCAGTTTTTCTTCCGACTCCCCGATAAGCAGTTTTGAGATGATCCTTGATAGTATCTTAATAGAGGCAAATAGTAAGATAAAAGAGAATATAAGGTTAATTAGTGCGATGTCAATTATCGAAGTATAAAACCTGGTTATCGGAGAGAAGTCAATCAATTTAAAGGGAGTGTGATTGATGGCGTCTGTTGTATCTACTCCTATCAGTGTAGAGGAGATAGTATCGGCTATTGAAGATAAAAATTCATATTTCAGTTCAAGAGGAAAAAGGATCAATACAACCAGTATATTGAAGAAATCATGTACTACACCTGCGGAAAGAGCGCGGCGAAACTGCTCCCTGTTACCAATATAGCTGAGTGAAATGATTGTACTGGTAATGGTGGTCCCGATGTTGGCCCCCATGATCATCGGTACGGCATCGATCAAACTTATAGACCCTGAGGCAACCGCGGCAACAATCAAGGTGGTGCTCGTAGAGCTGCTTTGTATCAGGGCGGTAATCAGCAAACCTATGAAAAGCCCAATGAATGGGTTTGATGCCGCCTTCAATATGGATTCGATGGCCTCCTTACCCAGGTGCCTGAATGAGTCGCTCATCAGGTCGATCGAAAACAAAAACAGGAATATCGATGCAATTATGATCGCTATCCTTATCAAAAGCCATCGGTTTGATATCAATGTATCTGTAATGATTTTAACCAAGATTAATGGAGGGGCTTAAATGAAGGTGCAAAGGTAGGCTTATTATAAGTGTCATATATTTCCTTAAGATTAAGTAATTGTTAAATATTAAGGGAGGTTGTCCTTATATC
>NZ_SMLW01000663.1:6515-17829 GCF_009711405.1 Fulvivirga kasyanovii
GGTAGCCTGTTCACAGGTTACTTTTTCTTCTTCTTTTGGTCCTTTTTGTGCTTGAGCACTTTGGCCTCTATATGGAAGATCAGCTCTTCACCTACATTTTTTGTAAGGTCACCTACACGTTCCAGTTTTCTTACAATAGAGAATAACTTAAGGATAAGTTTTATTTTATTGGGATATTTCTGGATCAGCTCTGCAGCGATTTTAGATGCATTTTTATTGTTTTCATTCAACTGATCATCTTTTTTGAAGATCTTTCGGGCTAGTTTGGTGTCTTCATTTTCCATAGCTTCTTCCATATCATGAAGCATGGAAATAGCTACATCATACATCATGTTGAGTTTAAATTTCTCAATCATGTCGTCCTCAGCTTTCTCCATCACATCAAACAGGAAGTTGGCTATCCCTTCGGCGTTGTCACCTATACGTTCCAGGTCATTGCTTATTTTAAAAGCAGCCAACACAAAACGCAGATCGGTTGCTACCGGATTGTACAGGGCCAGAATATTCTCACACCGTTTGTCAATAGCCAGCTCAAGAGAGTTTACCCTTTTTTCCATGGATATCACTTCTTTGGCCAAATCAGCATCAGCATTGAAAGTGGCTTCCTTGCATTTAACCAACTGTGATGTTACCAGCTCCAACATTTCAAGGAGCGTATTTTTTAATGAATCTATTTCCGGATCTAAATGTGACATATAGCGTATAGGTGTTGTGTTGAATCAATGAGTTTAATTGAAATAATCTGTTTTACCCAAATCTTCCCGTAATATAATTTTCCGTTCTCTCGTGTTTAGGGTTTGTAAAGAGCTCTTTTGTTTTGTCGTATTCGATCAGGTTACCCATATAGAAGAAGGCTGTTTTATCACTAACCCTGGCAGCCTGTTGCATGTTATGGGTCACGATAACAATAGTATAGTTTTCTTTCAGTTCCGCAATCAAATCCTCGATCTTAGCTGTTGAGATCGGGTCCAAAGCAGAGGCAGGCTCATCCATAAGCAGTGTAGATGGCTCTACAGCCAAAGCGCGGGCAATACATACCCTTTGTTGCTGTCCGCCTGATAAAGAAAGCGCTGATTTGTGAAGGGAGTCTTTGACCTCATTCCAAAGTGCAGCTTGCTTCAATGATTTTTCCACAGCTTCCTCCAGTACACTTTTGCTTTTGATTCCCTGTATTTTAAGACCATAAGCTACATTCTCAAAGATA
The DNA here is from genome assembly GCF_009711405.1 of Fulvivirga kasyanovii. GTDB lineage: Bacteria > Bacteroidota > Bacteroidia > Cytophagales > Cyclobacteriaceae > Fulvivirga > Fulvivirga kasyanovii. Next base: position 7,720 of record NZ_SMLW01000663.1, read on the forward strand.
GTCTTGGGAAATGGATTGGGCTTCTGGAAAACCATACCCACTTTTTGCCTTAACTCCTCAACCCTGACTTTTTTGTCATAGATATCTTTACCTTCAATGAATATATCCCCTTCTTTTCTGAAGCTGTCGATATAATCATTCATGCGGTTGAGACAACGAAGGAAGGTTGATTTTCCACAACCGGAAGGGCCAATAAAAGCAGTAACCGTATTGGCTTTCATGGTTAGTGAAATATCTTTCAACACATGGTTTTCACCATAATAAGCGTTGACATTATTTGCTTCAATATGTTTCATTCTTATAGTATAAACTTACCAGTTTACTTTTTTCTGCCATTTATTACGTAAATAAATGGCTATTCCATTCATAATAAAGGTAATGAGTAACAATATGATAATTGCGGCGGCGGCATTGACTACAAAACCATGCTGCGGTCTGGACACCCAGTTAAATATCTGCATTGGTAACACCGTGAATTCATCCATCGGATTGGTGGCTACAAAAGGCACGTAGGCCAGGGCACCAATTACAATCAATGGAGCAGTTTCCCCAACAGCGCGCGAAAGGGCCAGGATTATTCCTGTTAAAATACCTCCAGAGGCTGCAGGAAGGGTCTGGTACCATATGGTTTGCCATTTGGTGGCGCCCATTCCAAAAGAAGCTTCACGCAGTGATTTAGGCACGGCTTTAAGGGCCTCTCTTGTGGCCACTATTATAATTGGCAATATAAGTAATGCCAGTGTAAAGGCACCGGCCAGCAAACTGCCTCCGAAATTCAGCGTTCTTACAAATATCTCCAGTCCCAGAAGGCCATAGATAATGGAAGGAACACCTGCAAGATTGGCAATGTTGATCTCTATTATCGAGGCCAGTCTGTTCTTTTTGCCATATTCTTCCAGGTATACACCTGCAGCTACTCCCAATGGGATGGAAATAATTGCTGTTAAACCCAATATCCACGCCGTACCGGTCCATGCAGTCAATATACCTGCTTTGGCAGGTCTTCTTGATGGCAGGTTTGTAAGGAAGTCCCAGTCTATGCGTTGAAGGCCTTCTGCCAGAATATTGAAAATAAATATGGCCAGAACTATCAACCCGAAGAATGTGCAGAAAATACCGAAGTATTTAAAAGCAGAGTCTATGATCCTGTTTTGATTAAGCTTAGTCATACTTTTCCTGGTATTTTTTCTTTATCCAGAAACTGATGTTGTTAAGGACAAATGTGAAAATAAATAAAGTAATACCGGCCGCAAAGATGGTTTTGTAGGCCAGTGATCCGTGAGGAACATCTCCGAGGCTCACCTGCACGATATAGGCGGTAATAGTTTCAACAGCGTCTCGTGGGTCCAGTGTAAGGATGGGCTGCTGACCTGCAGCTATGGCCACAATCATAGTTTCACCGATAGCACGTGCTACTGCAAGAATGATCGATACGATGATCCCTGACGAGGCTGCAGGTACGGCAACTTTAAATGCAGTCTGGAACCGTGTGGCACCCATGCCGTAAGAAGCTTCGCGCAGTGATTTGGGCAGCGCATGCAAGGCATCTTCACTTAAAGAGGAGATCATGGGAATGATCATGATGCCCATAACGAGACCAGCAGACAATGCATTAAAACTACCCAGATCAGGAATGATATTCTGCAAAAAGGGAGTTACCACTGTTAATGCGAAAAAGCCATATACTACAGTAGGTACTGCAGCTAATACCTCCAAAGCAGGTTTTAAGCTTTTTCTGAAGTTTTTAGGGGCATACTCACTCAGATATACTGCTATGGCAATCCCAATAGGCATGGCTGTTAGTATTGCAATAGCTGTGGTTAGGAATGTGCCGGTAAGCAGTGGCAGTATGCCGTAGTGCTTTTGGGTAAACAGGGGAGTCCATTCCGTATCAGTGAGGAAGTCGGTAACCGACACTACCTGGAAAAAGCTGAATGACTCTGATACCAGTACCCAGATTATTCCTAAGGTAGTGAGAATTGTAATGAGGCCGCTAAATGCCAAAGCGCCCTCAATAATTTTTTCTCCGGTATTTTTCAAAATAGTTTAAAGTAATGTGCCAGACTTATAAGCCTGGCACAATTTAAATAATTTATTGTTTTGCCGTTTGAACAAAATTCTCAAACTCTGATTTTTCTTTTTGATACTCATCCTTCGGAAGGGGAATATATCCAACATCCTGAACAAGCTCCGGGGCTACTTCGAGGTAAAAATCAACAAAAGCTTTTACGGCAGGCCTGTTGGCTGCTCCTCTGTTAACATAGATGAAGATAGGCCTTGAAAGAGGTGAATATTCTCCGCTTTTTACAGTTTCTAAAGATGGTAAAACAGGCTCGCCTTCGTGCTTAACCGGTATAAGTTTCAATTTGTCCTGGTTCTCTTCAAAGTATGCAAGTCCGAAGAACCCAATGGCGTTTTTATCTCCTGAAATACCCTGAACCAGAACATTGTCGTCTTCGCTGGCAGTGTAATCTCCACGGCTTGAACCGCTTTCCCCAACTATGGCTTCGGTGAAGTAATCGTATGTTCCGGAAGCAACACCAGGTCCGTAAAGGCTGAATTCTTCGTCAGGCCATCCTGCTCTGATCTGGCTCCATTTAGTTATCTCACCCTGGGCAGAAGGTTCCCATATTTTTTTAAGTTCTTCCACAGTGAAATGGTCAATCCAGTCGTTTTCAGGATTAACTACAACTGCCAGTCCATCATAGGCAACAGTTAACTCGACAAAGTCGATGTTTTCTTCTGAGCAAGAAGTTTTTTCTTTATCTTTTATAGGTCTTGAAGCATCGTTGATATCAATATCTCCACGGCAAAACTTTTTAAAGCCACCACCGGTTCCTGATACACCAACAGTCACCTGTATATCGGGTTGCTCGGCCCTGAATTCTTCTGCAATAGCTTCAGTGATAGGGTAAACAGTACTAGAACCATCAATTTTTACTTCTCCATCGATTTGATTTTCAGATTCTGAGTCGGATTTTTTTTGACCACAAGAAGAAAATAAGAAGCTTCCTGCAAATAGAATTAGGATTAAATTTGCCTTGAATTTCATGCTTTTTTTGTTTAAAATTTTTGCAAAAGTACCCTTATGCCCATTCAGCCAAGGATATTTCATGTTAAGTTAATGTTAAGTTTGTGTTAACTAAAAGAAACATAAAGCTTCTATTCTCTGAATAATTTCTATTACTTTGCCCTTTCAAAATTTATAACATTTGATCTGTGGTTTAGTTTTTTAAACCGCTCAGGTTTTGACCTTTATCAATTTGCACTATGAAATTTGATTTCTTTGATGTTCTCACCCTTGTAGGGTCTCTTGGTTTTTTCATATATGGCATGAAGGTAATGAGTGAGGGCATCCAAAAAGTAGCTGGAGGCAAGATGCGCCAGATACTTCGGGCTATGACCTCAAACCGCTTCATGGGTGTATTGACAGGTTTTCTGCTCACCTCACTGGTCCAGTCTTCTTCGGCTACAACCGTAATGGTTGTAAGCTTTGTTAATGCGGGACTGCTTTCCCTTGTGGAGTCGATAGGGGTGATCATGGGGGCGAATATCGGAACCACTGTTACAGCCTGGATTATCTCCATAGTGGGTTTCAAGGTGAAAATTGCTGCCGTTGCCCTGCCTATTATTGCTTTCGGATTTCCTTTACTGTTTTCTTCTAAAAACCGATGGAAATCATGGGGAGAGGTTATCATAGGGTTTGCTTTACTATTTATGGGGCTTGAGGCATTAAAAAGTGCTGTGCCGGATTTAAAATCCAACCCACAGGTACTCGAGTTTTTAAGCCGTTACACTGATGCGGGTATCTTATCTACCTTGTTATTTATTGCTATTGGTACTGTATTGACTGTAGTAGTGCAGTCGTCGAGTGCGAGTATGGCACTCACACTGGTGATGGCCAATCAGGGGTGGATATCATTTGACCTTGCCGCTGCTATGGTACTTGGGGAGAATATCGGTACAACTATTACAGCTAACATAGCGGCCCTTGTGGGTAATATACATGCCAAAAGGGCGGCCCGTGCACATTTTATTTTTAATATATTCGGAGTAGTATGGATGTTGCTTGCATTTCCGCTATTCCTCAATGGTATTGATGCCTATATGGTGAAGTATCATAATGTGTCTCCTTTTGATTCTCCTGAAGCAGTTCCCGTTTCCCTCTCCATTTTCCATACAACGTTTAACATTATCAACGTTCTGCTTCTGGTCTGGTTTGTTAAGCACATCTCCAAATTTGTGGTGAGGTTTGTCACCTCTAAAGGTGAGGACGAGGAGTTTAGATTGGAATACATCAGCACACCTATCATGTCTACGCCTGAAATATCCCTGGAAGAAGCGGGTAAGGAGATTGCAAAATTTGCCGAGCTCACCTCGAGAATGTCGGGGTTTGTGCAGGCTCTGATCGTTAAGAAGAAGATGAAGGCACGTGCTAAATTGATGAAGCGGATCAAAAAGTACGAGGAGATTACTGACCGGGTAGAGCTGGAAATAGCCGACTACTTATCCAAAGTTTCTACATCTAACCTTAGTAGTGAGTCTTCTTTGAGGCTAAGAGGTATGTTGTCGATCATCAATGACCTGGAAAGAATAGGAGACCTTTTCTTCCAGATGTCTCTGGCCGTTGAAAGGAAAAATGAGAGTGATGCCTGGTTTTCAGAGCGCCAGGTGAAGAACCTGCAGGAGATGTTTGAGCTTATTGATGAAGCATTTAATGTAATGATTACCAATCTCAATATGGACTATGATCAGGTAAGCCTCAATGAGGCCATAGAACATGAAGCGGCTATTAACAAAAAACGTGACAGGCTTCGAAAGAAGCACCTGAAAAATATTGAAAAAGGCGATTATGATATCATGAGTGGTATTATATACTCTGACCTCTATAACCTGATAGAGCGTGTAGGAGACCACATCATTAACGTGTCAGAGGCAGTTACCGGTGAGCTGGCCAAGGACGAAGAGGATATAATAAGTGCCTAAAACGAAAAAGCCTGAAGCAAATAACTTCAGGCTTTTTTATTGGTCCTTTAAAGCTCCTTCTTACATTTTCTGCAGCTTGTTTACGGCAACCCAGGCCATCATGCCAGCGCCTATTTCCAGGGCATCCTCGTCAATATCAAAGGTAGGAGTATGGACATATGAGGTAATACCTCTGGCTTCGTTTCTGGTGCCCAGTCTGTAAAAGCATGCAGGAATCTCATGTGTATAATAAGCGAAGTCTTCCGCTCCCATCCACAGGTCAAGGTCAACAACATTTTCTTTCCCCAGGTATTCTTCTGCCGAGCTTCGCGCTTGTTTTGTAACTTCCGGATCGTTGACCAGGAAGGGATAACCCTTTGAAATTTCTACATGACAACTTCCTCCCATGGCCGTTGCAATATTTTCGGCCATAGTAGTGATCTTCTTATGTGCATCGGCCCTCCACTCTTCATTCATCGCCCTGAAAGTGCCTGCAATATTTACCTCGTCCGGAATAATGTTGGTGGCGCCGTTGGCAATTATTTTTCCGAACGAAAGCACTGTTGGTGTTTTGGGGCTGGCATTTCTACTGATGATCTGCTGCAGTGCCACTATGATATGCGATGCAATGAGTACAGGGTCAACAGTCAACTCAGGAACAGCGCCATGGCCACCTTTGCCCTTTACGGTCAGGTAGATCTCATCACAGCTCGCCATGTACATGCCTTCACGAAAGCCGACTTTTCCAACAGGGATCAGGGGCATTACATGCTGCCCGAAAATACATCCGGGAGCCGGATTTTTTAGAGCCCCGTCTTTGATCATCAGGGAAGCTCCACCGGGGTTTTTCTCTTCACCGGGTTGAAAAATAAGCTTTACGGAACCTTCAAACTGATCCTTAAGCTCGTGTAGTATTTTGGCTGCGCCAAGTAATGAAGAAGTGTGGGCATCATGTCCGCAGGCATGCATTACCCCTTCGTTCTTTGATTTGTACTCTACATCGTTGGCCTCAAGGATAGGCAGGGCATCCATGTCAGCTCTGAGGGCCAGTACTTTTGATTCCGGGTTTTTACCTTCAATAACAGCGATAAGACCGGTTTCGGCTACACCTTCTTTAGGTGTGATGCCAATGGCCTTCAACTGTTCTGCGACATATTTAGCCGTTTTATATTCCTGATAGGAAAGTTCAGGGTTAGCATGGATATGTCTCCGTATACTTATGATCTCACTGGCATTGCGTGCTGCCAGCTCTTTTATTTGCTGTTTTAATGACATTTATTGAAGGTAAATTCTTTCGGGAATAATTATAGCGCCGGAAAATTTTTTCTTCAACTGCGCATAAGGCTTTCGGGCCTCTATTCTTGAGTAGTATTTGCCTACTTTTACTTTGAAGTTAGGCTCATCAAATTTCAATTCCGGATTTGACTCGGGAAGTATAGAATAAACTTTACCTCTTGCTAACCTTGCCTCTTCGCTGTTGGTGCCGGAGTAAACCTGTATGGTAAAGCCATCAATGTACCTGATATCTTTTCTTAGCACGTCAATACTGTCCAGTACGGCGTTCAGTTGCGACGTGACATGGTGTTTGGGAACTACATCGCTGTAGTCCTTCACAGTTTCAGTGGTGGCAGAGTCAACTATCACCTTTGGCTTTTCATATTTCGGGCGCAACTGGGTCAGGTCTTCCTTATACTTTTCAGTATCGGCCGAACTGGTAACCGAGCTGGTTTTACACCCGAATATAACTATTGAGACAACTAGACAGTAGGTTAATGATCTGATCATAAATTAATCTTCAACTAATACGCACTTGTTATTCCTGATATCTTCCTCTACCTTTTTAAACTTCACATCCTTTTCGATACGACCATCCATGTACTGAACGGTAACTTTATCGTTACGGCCTACAATTTTTTCCGATTTAATAGGCATGGTTTTTTCTGCCGGCGGCCTGTTGGCGTTGGTCTGGGCACCGCCACTGCCACCGCCACTAAGCAATGAACGTGACTCATCCTTTTGCTCTTTCAGCTTCTGCTTTCTTTGTGATCTTGCCTCCTGTACCTGCTCAGGCTCCTGGATAGGAATATCCGCTTTGATCAGGAAGGAAATAGTGTCCTCATTTACTTTGGCAATAAACCTTTTGAAAAGTTCAAAACCTTCGAATTTATAGATCAAAAGAGGATCCTTTTGCTCATAAACAGCATTCTGAACACTTTGCTTTAAGTCGTCCATTTCACGCAGGTGGTCTTTCCAGAGCTGGTCGATGATAGCCAGTGTTGCCATCTTCTCCATAGCCTTTACAAGCTCTGCATTTTCAGTCTCCACACATTTTTTCAGGTTTGCCGCTACACCAATTTGCTTTTTGCCATCAGTAAATGGCACCATGATGTTTTCTATATTGGCACCTCTCGTTTCATCAATATTTTTAATGATCGGCAGTGACTTCTCTGCTATACCTTTGTTTTTACGTTTGTAGTACTCATAAGCCTGGTGGTAAAGCTTATCAGTTAACTGCTCAGTTGAGGTTCTTTCAAAATCTTCTTTTGAGATTTCGAAGTCGATACCTAATACCCCGAGTACAGTAAGTTTAAAGCTTTCAAAGTTCTCGCCACCTTTTGTATTGACTACAATGTCTTCGCATGTATCATAAAGCATGGTCATGATGTCGAGCTGAAGTCGCTCACCAAACAGAGCGTTTCTTCTTCGCTTGTAGATAACCTCCCTTTGAGAGTTCATCACATCATCATATTCTAGTAATCTCTTTCTTATACCGAAGTTGTTTTCTTCCACTTTCTTTTGAGCACGCTCTATGGATTTGGTTACCATGGAGTGGGAAATAACCTCTCCCTCCTGCAAACCAAGTTTATCCATGATACGCGCAATACGCTCAGGCATAAACATCCTCATCAGGTTGTCTTCCAGCGAAACGAAGAACTGTGAAGATCCCGGATCTCCCTGACGACCTGAACGACCTCTTAACTGCCTGTCCACTCGTCTGGATTCATGTCTTTCGGTACCTACAATAGCAAGTCCTCCTGCTGCTTTTGATTCCGGGGAAAGCTTAATGTCGGTACCTCTACCGGCCATGTTGGTAGCGATGGTTACTGTGCCGGGTTTTCCTGCTTCAGCCACCACTTCGGCCTCTCTCTGGTGTTGCTTTGCGTTAAGTACCTGGTGCTTGATCTTTCTCATATTAAGCATTCTGCTCAATAATTCGGAAATCTCTACCGAGGTAGTACCCACCAGTACCGGACGGCCCTGCTCAGTGAGGCTTACTACTTCATCTACTACGGCATTGAATTTCTCACGAACAGTTTTGTACACCATATCCTGTCTGTCCGCTCTGGCTATAGGCTTGTTGGTAGGTATTACCACTACGTCCAGTTCGTAGATTTCCCAGAATTCACCTGCCTCTGTTTCGGCTGTACCGGTCATACCGGCCAGCTTGTGGTACATTCTGAAATAGTTCTGTAATGTTACCGTAGCATAAGTTTGCGTGGCATCCTCAACTTTTACATTCTCCTTGGCTTCTATAGCCTGATGTAGACCATCAGAGTACCTTCTGCCTTCCATAACACGGCCTGTCTGTTCATCTACGATCTTTACCTTGCCATCTACAAGAATATATTCTGTGTCCTTTTCAAATAAGGTATAAGCTTTAAGAAGCTGGTTGACCGAGTGGATACGTTGCGACTTTACGGAGTAGTCTTTAATGATCTCATCTTTCTTCGCCACTTTTTCCTCATCAGTCATTTGCTCATCTTTTTCCAGTTGAGCTATCTCTGTACCGATGTCCGGCATAATGAAGAAGTTTTGGTCTTCCCCCTCACCGGTAATCAGGTCAATACCTTTTTCGGTCAGTTCAATGCTATTGTGTTTTTCATCGATGGTGAAATACAATGGTTCATCTGCCTCAGGCATCATTTTTTGATTGTCCTGCAGGTAGAAGTTTTCAGTTTTTTGCAGTATTTGCCTGATGCCGGGTTCACTAAGGTATTTGATCAAAGGCTTATGTTTGGGCAAACCCCTATATGCTCTGAAAAGAGCCAGGCCGCCGTCTTTTTCATTTTGCTCGGCGATAAGTTTTTTGGCCTCTACTAAAAACTGTGATGTTATTTTTTTCTGTGCTTCTACAAGTTTACTGATCCTTGGTTTAAGATCGTAAAACTCGTGCTCATCTCCGCGGGGTATCGGGCCTGAAATGATCAGTGGTGTTCTGGCCTCATCAATGAGTACAGAGTCAACCTCATCGACCATTGCGTAGTGGTGTTTCCTCTGCACAAGCTCTTTCGGGTCGCGCGACATGTTGTCCCGAAGGTAGTCGAAACCAAATTCATTGTTGGTACCATAGGTGATGTCAGCAAGGTAAGCGTTTCTTCGGGCGTCGGAGTTTGGCTCATGTTTATCAATGCAGTCAACCCTGAGGCCGTGGAACTCAAAAATAGGAGCCATCCACTCACTGTCCCTTTTGGCCAGGTAGTCGTTAACAGTAACCACGTGCACACCTCTTTTGGCCAGGGCGTTGAGGAATGCCGGTAAAGTAGCTACCAGGGTTTTACCTTCACCTGTAGCCATCTCAGCAATTTTTCCCTGATGCAGTACTATACCACCTATGAGCTGTACGTCATAGTGTAGCATTTCCCAGGTTACTTCGGTACCGGCAGCCAGCCATTTGTTGTGCCAGATGGCTTTATCTCCCTGTATTTCTACGTTTGATTTTTCAGCAGCGATTGTTTTGTCATGCATTGTAGCAGTTACTACCAGCTTTTCATTCTCTTTGAGCCTTCTGGCAGTCTCTTTTACTACAGCAAATGCCTGGGGAAGTACATCCATCAGGACTTTTTCAAGATCTTTGTTCCTGTCCTCTTCGAGTTTGTCTATTTCAGCAAAAACTTCTTCTTTTTCGTGAATGTCGAGGTCAGGGTTATCTTCAATTTTTTGATGCAATGCAGCTATCTGATCGTCGATCCCTTTGAGTGCTGCATTTATCTGTTCTTGTATATTTGTGGTTTTATTTCTTAGTTCGTCGTCGCTAATGCTCGCAAACTGAGCATACTCCTGGTTGATCTTCTCAACCAGCGGCATCAAAGTCTTGATGTCTTTTTCTGACTTTGTACCGAATATCTTTGCAATAAACTTTAACAT
>NZ_SMLW01000663.1:18017-41564 GCF_009711405.1 Fulvivirga kasyanovii
ACCTATTAAGCCGGCATTTCAATAGTACCTTCAAAAACCCTTTCTGCCGGGCCAATAAGGTAAACATCAGAATAGCTGCCATCCTCATGTTTTTTAAATTCTACAGCCAGTGTACCGCCTATGGTGTTAACTGTGACAGGGCTTTCAAGACCTTTGTGGCTGGCAGAAATGGCTGCAGCCGTAACGCCAGTGCCGCAGGAAAGGGTTTCGTTTTCAACACCCCTTTCATACGTTCTGTTAAAGATCTCTGAGTTGCCTGTAATTTCGACAAAGTTCACATTTACCCCGGCTTCTTTGAACAACCCGCCGTTGCGGATGGCTTTTCCTTCATCATACACCCTGTAATTTTTAACATTGATCACATATTTGATCAGGTGTGGTGACCCTGTATCAATAAACATACCATCTGCCATTAACCTGACATTTTGTACGTCTGCCATTTTTAACCTTACTTCCTCATTATCAAGGATCTCGGCCAGGTGCTCGCCGTCATAGGCCAAAAAACGCGTTGATTTGCCCACTATGCCCAAATGGCTTGCAAAATTAACTGCACACCTGCTGCCATTGCCACAAAGGCTCTGACTGCCATCAGGGTTGTAATAAACCATTTCGAAGTCGTAGCTGTCATGGTCCTGGATCAGGATCAGCCCATCGGCACCAATACCAAATTTTCGGTCACACAGTTTTTGGATCTGCCCGGAAGAGAACTTGTATCCGGTAGTGCGGTTATCTATGAGTATAAAGTCATTGCCTGTAGCCTGATATTTATAGAATTTAATGTTGTCCATACACCGTATTATAAAATAAGAAACCCCGTTTCGGGTATTACCAGGATTTGGCGGACCGAAACGGGGTCTAAAATATGCAATTTGTTTTAATTTATTTTATTTCTTCATAGTCAACGTATTCACCGCCTTTAAAGGCTTTGGGCTTCTTTTTCGACCCGTCGTTTGGCACGTAATCGATATTTACATTCCCATCGTGGCTCCTTCCGGACTGATATTGTTGATTTTGGTAAGTTCTGCTTCCTGACCTGTCGGTTGCTGATCTTCCAATTAAGATCCTGAAAAACAGGCCCAGAAGTTTGAAAAACAGAAACCCTACCAGAAATACAATAATCAGAAATTTCAACATATTTTTTTACTCTTTTATTATTATACTTATTTACTCAGATATAAGTTTCGCTCAGAGTATATTTTTAAGAAATAGTCGTCCATCAGATCATCTATGAAATAAATGGCTTCTCCCGTAGATTTCATCTCAGGGCCCAGTTCTTTATTTACATTAGGGAACTTGTCGAATGAGAATACAGGCTCCTTGATGGCATAACCATGCTTCTTAGGATTGAAGTTGAAATCTTTAACCTTCTTCTCGCCCAGCATTACTTTAACAGCATAGTTAACATATGGTTCATCATAAGCTTTGCAAATGAAAGGAACCGTACGCGATGCTCTTGGGTTGGCCTCAATAATGTATACTTTATCATCTTTGATGGCAAACTGTATATTAATAAGGCCTACCGTATTAAGCGCCAGGGCTATCTTTTTAGTATATGCTTCAATCTGGCGGATCACGAAGTCTCCCAGATTATAAGGAGGCAGCACTGCATAAGAGTCTCCCGAATGGATACCGGCCGGCTCGATGTGCTGCATGATACCTATAATGTGTACATCCTCTCCGTCACAGATAGCATCTGCCTCTGCTTCAATGGCGCCGTCAAGGAAGTGGTCAAGGAGTACCTTATTGCCTGGGATCTTTTTGAGGATATCAATGATGTGGGATTCGAGTTCCTTTTCATTGATAACGATCTTCATGCTTTGACCGCCCAGTACATAAGAAGGCCTTACCAGCAGAGGGAAACCGATCTCTTTTGACAGTTCAATAGCAGTTTCAGCATCTTCTGCCACACCAAATTGTGGATAAGGGATGTCGTTTTCCTTCAGAATGTTGGAGAAGCTGCCTCTGTCTTCAGCCAGGTCAAGCGACTGGAAGTTGGTACCCAGAATCTTGATACCATATTTTTCAAGCTTCTCAGCCAGTTTAAGAGCAGTCTGTCCACCAAGCTGTACGATTACACCCTCAGGTTTCTCATGCTCGATGATGTCATAAATGTGCTCCCAGAAAACAGGCTCGAAGTAAAGTTTGTCAGCTACGTCGAAGTCCGTAGATACGGTCTCAGGGTTACAATTGATCATGATCGTTTCGTAACCACACTCTTTGGCTGCCAAAATGCCATGCACACAAGAGTAATCAAACTCTATGCCCTGACCTATCCTGTTAGGGCCTGAGCCTAGTACCACGATCTTCTTCTTGTCAGTAACTTTTGATTCGTTTTCCTGATCAAAAGTAGAATAGTAATAGGGTGTTTGTGCTTCAAATTCTGCTGCGCAGGTATCTACAAGTTTGTAAACCCTGTTGATGCCCAGCTCTTTTCGTTTGCCGTGTACTTCACTCTCCCAGCATTTCATCAGGTGGCCTAACTGACGGTCGGCATAACCCTTTTCTTTGGCCGACCTTAACAGGGCCGCCGGAATAGTATCGATAGAGTACTTTGCAATTTCATTTTCGAGAACGATCAGCTCTTCAATCTGGGTCAGGAACCACTTATCTATTTTGGTGAGGTTCTGGATTGTTTTAAAAGGTATTCCCAGTTTAAAGGCATCGTATATGTGGAATAGCCTGTTCCAGCTAGGGTGTTCAAGGCTTTCGAGGATCTCCTGCTGCTTGGTTAGTTCCTTACCATCAGCACCCAGTCCGTTTCTCTTGATCTCAAGAGATTGGCAGGCCTTTTGGAGAGCTTCCTGGAAGTTTCTTCCGATACCCATTACTTCACCAACAGATTTCATCTGCAGGCCAAGCTTTTTATTTGAACCCTGGAATTTGTCGAAATTCCAGCGAGGTATTTTTACGATTACATAGTCAAGCGCAGGCTCAAAGTATGCGGATGTAGTGCCGGTAATGGCATTTTTAAGTTCGTCAAGGTTATACCCGATGGCCAGCTTGGCCGCAATTTTCGCGATCGGGTAACCAGTGGCTTTTGAGGCCAGTGCCGATGATCTGGATACCCTCGGGTTGATCTCGATACCCACGATGTCGTCATTATCAGGGTTAACGGCAAACTGCACGTTACAGCCCCCGGCAAACATGCCGATACCATTCATCATTCTGATGGCCAGGTCACGCATTTCCTGATACACTGTATCCGGAAGGGTCATGGCAGGTGCTACAGTGATGGAATCTCCGGTATGTACCCCCATAGGGTCGAAGTTCTCAATGGAACAGATAATAATGATGTTCCCTTTATTATCCCTGAGCAACTCTAGTTCATATTCTTTCCACCCAAGTATACTTTGCTCTATGAGCACCTCATGTATAGGTGAGGTGTGTAATCCGTGGGTAAGTGCTTTTTCAAACTCATCCGGCGTGTTTACAAAACCACCTCCGGAACCTCCCAGCGTATAGGAAGGCCTGATAACCAACGGGAAACCTATCTCCTGGGCGATCTCCTTACCTTGAAGAAATGAAGTGGCTGTTTCTCCTTTACAGACGTGAACACCCAATTCATTCATTTTAAGGCGGAATTTCTCCCGGTCTTCCGTAGTTTCTATAGCGTCAATATCAACACCTATGATTTTAACACCGAAGTGTTCCCAGATACCGGCTTTTTGACAATCAATGGCCAGGTTCAATGCAGTCTGCCCTCCCATAGTAGGAAGTACGGCATCTACATTGTGCTTCTGTAAAATTTCCCTGATTGATTGCTTGGTAAGTGGTTTAAGATAGATGTGATCTGCGGTGACCTTGTCGGTCATGATTGTTGCGGGGTTAGAGTTGATCAAAATAACTTCTATTCCCTCTTCTCTTAATGAACGTGCTGCTTGAGAACCTGAATAATCGAATTCACATGCTTGACCGATGACAATAGGTCCGCTTCCGATGATTAGAACTGACCTGATGCTTCTATCTCTTGGCATTTAATGGTGATTGTGTAGAGTTAAATGAATGACTTTTGTATAAATTGGCACAAAGTTATAGGAAAATGAATAGAATAAAAATGTAAAGATGCAGGCACGCCTTTAAATCAGGAATTTTGGTTTTTCTGAAAGGCCTGAGCTTTTAAAAAATGGGTGAATATGGTGGCTGAGAGCGGTTTAAGGTAAGGGGTCGCTTAAATTATTTTTTTTACCTTCTGGTTTTCCGTAGAGGCATCTATCATTTTAAGCCAGCTTACTTTTTCGCCGGTTGCTTCGGATTCGTAGACATAGGAATTGTCTACCACCAGCAGTTTGCATTTACCCAGATCATACCGCAAAGCTTCTACAAAATCACCTTCTGCCAATGGTGTATTTTCCAGATCTTTTAACACGGGCAATCCCGGCTCCTGCTTTTTCTTTTTGAATAGGCCAAACATAATGAGCCACCAAATTAATGGATTTTATTAATTGCCAACAGCGGATGGAGAGTTTTCCTAAATTTTTTTGACAGTGCTGCTGTCCTTTGCTCCGGCATTATCGCCTGTACAGTAAACGGAAACAACTTTGACGGACGGCACCTGCTCAGCGGGCGAGGGACTTGCCATGATGACCGCATGTTTTGGCAGGTATTTGCGGGCAAGGGTGGAGATGTGCTGCAAGGCTACCTGCTGGTAGTAACTAATGGAAACCATAAAGAGCGATATTATAATTGCGCTGGTGACCTTATAGTATTTTCTCTGTAGTTCCATGATCATTTAATCTTCATAAGGTTTTAACGGAAAGCCAACCCGGAGGATCAGGGGCAGGGGTCAATTACCTGTTACTGGTGACAGACGGTTTTTGAAACAATATGAACTGCAAAACGGAAACCCTTCCTTTTTGGGCATGTCTTTGTGATGTAATGCAGTACAGGCTTTGACTTTAAGGTCTCTCAAAGTTTGCACACCCTTAACTTTAACTTATATCACACATGAGAAGAGTACTTATTGTTATGGTCATTTCTTTGATGGGCATGACCACCTATGCGCAGGACTATCACTATGAACGTGATACTATTTATGAGGAGGTTACAGTCTCCGAATACCGGTATCAGCAGGACGAGGTAAGGACATTATCCGGAGGCGGTGGTTATCATTCCGGAGGCTTTGGAGCGGTATCGTTCAAAAGCTCGGAGTTTCAGGATAAGATACTGGTAATGGGTGGCGTCCGGGCCGGGTGGATCATCAACCGGACTTTGGCCATAGGGTTTGAAGGCTATGGTGTAATACCCACAGCAGAGTTTGACAACATCCTGCCAGGAAGGAATGCCGTACTGCTTGGAGGATACGGAGGCATGTTTTTAGAGCCAATTATTTTCTCTAACCAGGTGGTGCATGTCACCTTTCCCCTGGCAGGTGGAGCCGGCTGGCTGGGCTTTCATGATGACTGGGAAGAAGATTATGGCCGCGACGAGATCATTGATGAGGATGTATTCTGGTATGTGGAACCTGGAGTGGCGCTGGAGCTGAATGTATCCAGGCATTTCAGGATCAATTGTGGTGTTTCAAAAAGGTTTACCGAAGATTTGAAATTGTTGGCTACGAATGCCCATGAATTTGAAAAGTTAAATTACTTCCTGACGTTGAAGTTCGGTAAGTTTTGATCTACTAACTCCTTTTTTATCATTATTATCACTCAGGCCGGGCTCCTTTCGTAAGTATGACGGCAATGTCATAGAGGAAAGGAGTCTCCCTTGGTTTGAGGCTGCTATCTGGTAGCTTTTATCACATCATATATTCTACTCTACAAATTTTCCGGACCTCTTATGTAATTGGTTTTCAAGCAAGTTGTGGGTCGAGCTGAAAACTACGTAACTCTTTTGCTCTTGCCTCTGTGTTGACGTTGCCTTGAATTTCCTGGGCGGAGTCTATCAAGCCCTTATGCCATTTCACATATCCGCGCTTTCCAATAAATAACTACTGAACCGGAAGGACTGGCAGCTAAATTTTTTAAAAATAAATGATAGCCGGGGGTATAGTTTTCATTGAGTCGCCTGTCTAAGTCTAAACCCATATATAATTAGCGACTTAATTTAAACAAAATCGAATGAAGAAAAAGTACATAATGCTTAATCTAAAAACTGCCCTGTTCATCCTGGCGATGTTCACCAGTTATCTGAGTATTGCCCAGCCCACCCGGGAAGGTTCTATCGACCTTACAGGAGGTGATGGCAGGTATATACTGATGAACCATGATGGAAGTGCCAGAACACTTGGCATAGAGGGCGGGGAATTTACCATTGAAGCCTGGATCTACATGGTTTCAAACAGCAATAATAACTTTAATTTCTTCACTTTGGTGAGTGGAGACAGGGTTTTGAGCTTATCATACAAAGGAGATGATTACAAGAATTCAGATGAGGCGTGGTGGTTTGAGACGAAAGGCTTGCCTGAAAAGGGCGGTAAGGGTGAACGATGGAATTTCTACCGAGGATACAGCAGTGGTGTTACACCACCTACGTTCCTCAACCAATGGCACCATGTGGCATTTACCGTAGATAATGGAAGTTCAATACGACTTTACATTGATGGAACAAAGGTAATTTCAACTAACCTGACACACAATGGCAGCGAGTTGGCAGATCTTTGGCCGGCTGATGGTGATGGGAACTGCTATATCGGTCATCAGTCGGTAAACAAGGATAGAGATGGAAAGTTTTACGTAGGTGAAATTCGCGTGTGGGATGCCCAGCTTAGTGATGCTGAAATTTCAAAATACTATGATGAAGAGGTGAATAAAGCCCACCCACACTGGAACGATCTGAAGCGCTACTACCATGGTACCGAATCCAGATATTCTGACAAAGACAGGGTATTTGAAGATCGCTCACCTGCCGGGACTGAGTACGATGCTACGGTTTCCCATTCCGATGTAGGAGTTGCCTCCGATTACAGCCCTACGGTGAAACCACCTTCTTTTAATGACTCTGACTTTAGCATTTCTTTTACGGCTAACGACTGCCAGACCTCGGATATTGACATAAGCTGGACAGATTTTGAATATGACTCCTGGGGCTATGAGAATGCCAATGATGTATATTACAAGCTAACTCGTGATACGGATAGCAAGTCTCTTTATACGGGTACAGTTCATGCTTACTATGATACCGATGTATCAGAAGGCGACAAACACCGTTATAAACTTCAGACCTATTGGACAATCAATGGAGTGGAGGTATATTCCGATGATGCCATATACAGTGATTACGGAACCATTAAAATGCAATATGATGCTCCGACAAACCTTACTGCTACACTTGATAATTGCGATAAATCCATAGACCTTTCATGGACGGCTGCAGATGGTACCCCTCCTTACTGGACAATCCAGCGGGCCAATAATTCAGGGTTTACCAGTGGTGTTACTACCATCACCACATCTCTGAGTGGTAGTAAAACTTCATATACAGTTACTAACCAGTCCGTAGAAACTTCCCGTTATTTCAGAGTCTTCGCCAGCGGCACGGATGATAATGGGTGTACCGTTTCAGGAAGTTACCCCACGGCCGTTGAGGGTAACACTTCTTACCCGGCAAGCGCCCCTACCAACATGACTATCACGCAGGACCTGGATGCCAAAACATTAACATTGAACTGGACCAACCCAAGTGGTAACAATGCAGACAGTTGGGTAATAAAACGTACCAAATTCGACGGATCTGATGAAGTGGAGTATACCACGGCTTTGGGCACTACTTCCTATGTCGATTCTGATTTGCAGCTATGTCAGACGTATAGCTATACTATTGGCGCAGTAAACGAATGTGCTGCCGATGGAAACTTTGCTACTACAAGCCTTACAGGTAATATCAGCACCGATCTTTCCGATGCGATTGGTTCTATAGAAGCCTCCAAGGGCTACTTTTCCGACGCTGTGCAGGTAGAGTGGGAACTTAAGGGAAGCCTTTCCAATATCGACCGGTTCAGGGTTTATAGGTCAAGAGCGGATAAAAACAGTTTTAGTTTACTAAAAGTATTGGATAACGACCTGATTTATACTGATGAAACAGCCGTTGGTGGTGTATTTTATAATTACAAGGTGGTTGGTGAAGCTGCCTGCGAGGATTATACCATCTATACCAACGAAGGAATAGATATGGGATTTGTGATACCATACGGTGTGGCTAACGGTCACGTGGAGTATGACGGCGGAAATGCAGTGGAAGATGTTACAATAAACTTTACCAAAGATGATGGAGCCACTGGTAATAGCCTCATATTCGACGGGGTGGATGATTATGCTGCTATCAATGGCCTTAACTATAAAGCTTCCAATATAAAAGAAGTGACCGTTGAAGCCTGGATAAAAACCTCCAGCGGTGAGGACCAGATCATCGCTTCTTTTGATCGTAGTGAGTACTGGAGGTTGGAAATAGGTGGTAGTGCTGGTGGATACGGCACTATTGGCTGGGGTTTAAATACCAACGCCGGTACTTTTGATATAAAAGGCACTATCCGGGTAGACGATGGAGAATGGCATCACATAGCTGCGGTGTACGACAATGGATATTCAGCCATTTATGTAGATGGCGTGTTAGATGTAAGCGATACGAAAGGAAGCACTTTTGGCTCAGGAACCGAAAGGTATGGTTTTATTGGAGTAGGTTCAGAAGCAAGCTCATACAATGGTTCTACCGGGCCTGACTATTACTTTAATGGAAACATCGATGAAATCAGGATCTGGAATGTAGCCCGTAGCAAAGACGAAATTGCTCAAAACTACAACAGGCTGATCAATGGTGCCACTGATGGGCTCAGCGCCTACTGGCGTTGTGATGAGGGTATCGGCTCCTATGCTTATGATGCTTCAAAAACAGACGATGAGTTCAATAAAAACGATCTGTTGTTTGTTAATGAAGCGCAGTTCTCAAGCGAGATCCCCACGGCAGACCTGTTAGGGATTCGCGGTATTACCAATGAATATGGAGACTATACTATAGACTATATTCCTTACTCTTCCGGAGGGGAAATATTTAAGGTTACGCCATCCATAGGGCAGCATGCTTTTGAGCCTTCTTCCAGAACAGTATATATCGGAGATGGGGCCAAAACACAAAACGGGCTTGATTTTACAGATATATCTTCATTCCAGGTTAGCGGTAAAGTAACTTATGAAAACAGCCAGGTGCCGGTAGAGGGCGTGTCTATTTTAATAGATGGTGTACAAGCGGTGGGAAGTGACAACCAGCCTGTACGCACCGACTCAGAAGGTAACTATGAAATACAGGTACCTATCGGTTACCATTTCCTTTCTGCGGAAAAAGACGGCCATACCTTTTCAGAGGGTTACTTCCCTCCCCTTAATGCGTATGGCGATGTAGAAACTTTTGAGTTTACCGAAGACATATCTGTCAACTTTACTGATGACACCAAAATAAAAGTGGCAGGACGTATTGTTGGAGGTACGGTAGAAGGCGACAAGAAAATTGGCTTTGGCCTTTCAATTAATAACATTGGCGTGGCGGACCTGAAACTTAAACTTCAGAAAGAAGGCTATGACCTTGATGTTGCCGATAATGCCATTTATGATGTAATTTCTGTAACCACCGACCCCTATACAGGAGAATATGAGGTTGAAGTAATACCGGAAAAATGGGTGGTTGAGCAAGCAGGTAACGATACCTACTTCATAGACCCTCAGGACATACCCGTGCTGGATCTTAGCTACAGCCTTGAGGAGGTCATGCTTACAGATACTACGGAGGTAGAAGGTACGAATGGCTCTGTTACCTCTGAACTGGATACTTTCTACTACCATCACGAGCTCAATTATGTCATCAGGCAAACCCCTTCAGTATACGTATATGATGATCAGTATGGTGAGTTTGGAGGTGAAAAGGAAATCTACTTTACATCAAAGGAAACGGGCGAACCGGATACTTTGGTTGTGGCGGATGCCGGGTTTGATTTCCCCTTTTTCACTCAGGGAAAAGTTTATGGTATGAATGTATACGTACAGGAAAAATATGAAAACCCGGCTCACCCTGATGGTGCCCTTGTCGACTATGTACCGGTACAAAATGCTGATATAGTGGTGGTGGACAACATGGGGGCAAACCCGGAAGGTACCACAGGTAAAACTGATGCCAATGGACTGTTCTACTATGAGTTCAGGGCAGGGTTCCCTTCATTATCTGTCGATGGAGAGAATTCCTACACCCAAACCCTACAGGTAAACGCCACCACTGACAGTGAAAGCGTGGCATGGCCGGAGGACGATCTGTTTCGTGGCTATATCCTGGGTGGATTGCCGCAGGAAGGTACAGATTTCGTAACCTACGGACCGGATGTGGTGGAAATGGTACTCAGAGACCCTCCCGGCTCGAACTCTTATGCATATATTGAAAAGGGATCGACTTTTTCCAGATCCGAAACCTGGACCGTTGATGCTACCACTGACCAGGGCCTCAATCAGATCTGGCACAAAGGGATGTATATTGGTGCAGGTGGTGGCCTGGCAGGTCCGATTATGGAAACCACCTATACCCTGGATTCAGAAATTGGTTTGGGTATCGAACGTGGTTATGACTACGATGGTAACTATACCGAAACATGGACCTTCAACGAACGCATTGAAACCAGCTCTGACCCGGAAGACGTTGGCTCAGATGCTGACGTTTACATTGGTAAAGCTTATAATGCCTTCGTGACCAAAACAAAAACACTGACTTTTATAGATCGCAGCTATTGTGAAGAATACGGATTGACTTGTATGGATACAGGGGGCGATGTTTTGCTGGGGATCATTGATGGTTTTGCCGTAGATGATGGTAATACAGCTACTTACTTCGCTTATTCTCAGCGACACATCGTGGAGGAGCTGCTGCCTGAGTTGCTGATCTTGCGAGATGAACTGTTTAAAAAGGACAAATACGAATCGCATTTCCCCTGGGGACACCAGTTCTATGGAGTATCTAATGACAATAATACGGAAGCATTTTACCAGTTTAAGCTGGATACCCTCGCTGTAAATCCTTCGGCAGATACCACACAATTGTCCTACACATTCTATGGTACTGATGATGAGACTGACTCTGTTTCGTTCATCACCGAGCAGATCCGGCAATGGTTAAATGCCATTTCTACAAATGAATCAGAAAAAGTAGAAGCAACGGTTACTAAAAACATCTCCATAGATGGCTCTTCCGGTGCTATCAGCGAGGAAATTACTGAAACCTACTCATCAGGATACAACTGGGAAAGTGCGCGAAAGGTCAAGTTTGACTGGAATGCAGAATTTGGAGTGGTTGCCAATGCGAACGGTTATACCATGAAAAACACCTTTAATGCAGGCTTCAATTTTGGCAGTGGAGAGGATATAGAAAAGTCACATAATGTAACGTTTGGCTATGTCATAGATGAACGTGATGAGGGTGATTATTATAGCATTGACGTGAAACACACCAAAGGTGTACAGGTACTGGACAGATCGAAATTCAGTGATTTTATACCTGATAAAAATACATTTATAGAGTCCAATCTGACCAAACTAGGAATAGGTGTAGGATTCACAGGGGTAAAATCTATTGCCACCAAATTGGCTACAAAGTACACCAGCAAATCTAATAGCTTCATTGCTACGGCTGCATTCATAGTTGACGCTGCCGTATTTACATACGAAATGGCTGATGTAACCTATAATGCGATGGATACCTATGACAAACAGGATGAGCTTGGCGAGAATTACGACATCTCAGGATTCAGGATCTCCAGCCCTATCTTTTCAGTGCGGGGAGGCCAGTCCAGGTGCCCGTATGAAGGAGAAGAAGTGACCAGCTTTTATGTGGAAAACAATGAACCTATCAAGCTGCATACAGCCACTTTATTGAGGGAAAACCCAAAAATAGGTGCTGAGCCTTCCATTCGTTCTAATGTGCCGGAAAATGAAGAAGCCGTATTTACGCTGAAACTTCAGAATGAAAGTGAGTCGAACAGCGACATGTGGTATGAGATCAGCATTGATGAGGCATCAAATCCTGACGGAGCGATTATATTGGTCGATGGATTATCTGCCGAAAGATCATACCTGGTGCCTGCATGGGAAACTGTTACCAAGACGCTTACCATTAAAAAAGGAGCCAGTGGTGTATTGGATTACGACAGCATAGCAGTGATCCTGCACTCAACTTGTCAGTTTGACCCTACTACCAGCCAGGATGATGTTGCAGATACTGTGTATCTATCGGCACACTTCCTGCCTGCCTGCTCTAATGTTGAGTTGCAAGGTTTTGCAGATAACTGGGTAGTGAACTATGAGGACAATAACCAGGTGGCCGTGACCCTTACGGGATACGACCTCAATCATTCAACACTGGAAAAAATCGACTTCCAGTATAAGTCGCTGAGTGGAAATCCTATTGCGGTAAAAGGGTACTTTACCGATTCGGAGGCCTCAGATTTCGATGCGTATGGAGACCAGGCCGAGCTACTGGAGGGCAGAAGCAAAGTCAGCTTTATGTGGGACATCAGCGACCTTACTGACAGGACTTACCAGGTAAGGGCCAGGGCGACCTGCTCAGATGGTTCAGTTACGGAAACGGACTACCTTACAGGGGTGATCGACCGGGTTACGCCGGTAGTATTCGGAACGCCTGAGCCTTCCGATGGCATACTGGAACCTTCTGATGATATTTCGGTACGGTTCAATGAAGCGCTGGAGTCAGGGTTGGTGAAAGACCATAACATCAGCGTGAAGAGTATTCTTAACGGATCGGATGTTTCGCACGCCACTTCTGTACAGTTCAACGGTGTGAATGAATCTGCCAGAATACCATCCGTGTCATTCAACAACAAGCCATTTACCATAGAGTACTGGCTGAAGCGCGATGCAGGGACTGCCGGAACAGTCTTTTCAAAAGGAGCAGGTACTGACCTGCTTGAAATTGCATTCAATGCAGATGAAACCATTTTACTTACTGTCGGCACGCAATCTTACAGTGTTGATCCTTCGGCTTATTACACTGCGGTAACTCCCGTAGATGCCTGGCACCACTGGGGGCTGGCGTATGACAATGAAACCGATGAGCTAAGATTCATCATGGACGACCAGTTGTTGATGGTAAAAAGTAATGTTACGTTCTCTCAGGGAGAAGTTGAACATGCTTACCTGGCTGCAAAAGTGGATGGAAGCAATGCCCTTGCCGCACAAATGCACGAGGTGCGACTATGGGACAAAGCCTTTGACGTAAGCCAGTCTGTAGAATATATGAACCAGACACTGTCAGGTGATGAAGCAGGGCTGTATGGCTACTGGCCGATGGACGAAGGTGACGGAAGCCAGGCGCTTGATAAGGCGGCAGGAAGACATATGGTAATTGATGCTACATGGAACCTGTATCCCGGCAGCGATGCCTTTGCATTCAATGGTACCAGCCAGTACCTGACCCTTGACGGGAATAATGTGGTGATTTCCGATGAAACTGATTTTACGATAGAATTCTGGTTCCAGGCGGGGACTCCTGCTGCAACACAGACCATTTTCTCATCAGGAAGAGGTGATTTGACTGATACCCTTGCCAATGTGGAGTATGCGCTGAGCATCAACGCACTTGCATCAGGACAGATCAATGTAGTGAGCAATGGAAATACCTTCACGGTTGTTTCCGGTAATTACTTTGATAACCAGTGGCATCATTTTGCACTTGTAGTCGATCGTGAATCTACCACACGGGCATATATTGATGGCAAACTGCAAAAATCCAGCGGTGCGGCAGGTATTGAAGGGTTGGCCGGAAGCGCCCTTTGGCTGGGTGCCCGCGGGTACAAAACGGACCCGGTCAACAGTGTAATAGACCAGTATTTTGAGGGTGTTATTGATGAATTCAGGATCTGGAATTCAGCAAGACCACTGGAATACATCAATAATTACAAAAACACAAAACTTGTGGGAGACGAAGCGGGACTGATCGCGTACCTTCCTTTTGAAGAGTATGAAGAAGTAATGGGTGCCATAATACGGAACACTACCCTGAGCGATGAGGCCACGCCACAGTTTCTGGATCAGGCAGGCCCTGCCGTAGCGGCTGTAAGCGAAACATTCGTAAACGGTGCTTCTATCAGGGACGTACGTCCACTGCAGGATATCCCGTTTGACTTTGTGGTCAATGGAGATGAGATAGTGATCACGCCTATTGTAGATGCTTACAGGATAGAAGGTCAAACCCTGGAAATCAGTGTAAGTGATGTTACCGACCTGAATGGCAACAGGCAGCTTTCTACAGTAAGCTGGACCGCATATGCACAGCAAAATGAGCTGGTATGGCAGGAAAACACCATCAGCATTGAGCAGGAAGAGGGCACGGCCAGTACTTTTACGGCCACCATTGCCAACCTGGGGGGCGTTTCCTACGACTATGTGCTGGAAGATATGCCGGCATGGCTAAAAGCAAACCAGGAATCAGGAACGGTAGCAGCCAACTCTACTAAGACGCTGACATTTACCGTAGACGTAGGACTGAACGTTGGTTATTACGAGCGTAGCATCAACCTGGGCACATCACTCGATTTCGATGAAAAGCTGACCATTGATGTTTCCGTATCCAAACCTTCTCCCAATTGGGCAGTGGACACGGACCAGTATCAATACAGTATGAACCTGTTTGGGCGTTTGATCATTGACGATGTGGTTTCTACCGATGTCAACGATATTGTGGCTGCTTATGTAGGTGACGAGATAAGAGGAGTGGCTATGCCTGAGTATGTTGCAGAACTGGATGAATACCTGCTCTTCATGACTATTTATGGCAATGGTGAGGGTACTGAGGCCATTCGTTTCAAAGTCTGGAATGCCAGCAAAGGACAGACCCACGAAGAGGTCACCCCTGAACTGACTTTCCTGGCTAATAGTATTGTGGGCACTACAGCCGCACCACAAGATGTTGTAGCTACAGATGCCATTTCCACTACTATCGAATTCGGTCCGGGTTGGAACTGGGTATCCTTCAACCTGGAGTCTGCTGACCTGGAAGCTGTGAGTAATGTATTCTCAGGAGTGGGTGTTCAGGACGACGTTGTTAAAGGACAGGATGCACACGACATTTATGATGACGCTACAGGCTGGATGGGAGGTATTACCCTTGGTGAAGGCTTGCAGGTAGAGGAAATGTATAAGGTGTACCTGAAAAACGGCGGCACGGTTAAATATAGTGGTACTCCTGTTAATCCGCAGTTGACCACCATTGCGATTGATTCTGGCTGGAATTACGTGGGCTATACGCCACAGGTATCCATGACAGTATCAGAGGCACTGACTGGTTTGAACCCTGCAACGGGAGATATTATCAAGAGTCAGAACAAATTTGCCATGTACAATTCGTCATTTGGATGGGTTGGTTCCCTGAAAAATATGGTTGCTAGCGAAGGTTATATGATTTATAGTGCTAATGACGCTTCTTTTGCATACCCTGAGACCAGCTCTTTGTCTTCATCCAGGATGGCAGGTGAATATGAGGAAACATTGAGTCTGCCAAACGGATGGAATGTTGCATCATCAGGCCGCTTCTCGGATAACCTTTCCATCATAGCGGAAATAGCGGGTGAAACGAATGTCTCAGAAAATGACATCCTGCTGGCTTATGCCGGTGACGAAATCCGTGGATATGCCAGGGGACAAGAGTTAGGTAATGGCAAATTTGCTTTCTTCCTCACTGTCCATGGTAACGCAGGCGATCAGCTTACCTTCTCGCTTTACAATGAAGATGCTGAGTCGGTAACCGAAGCCAGCAACCAATTGCAGTATGTTGCCAATGCGATCATCGGTAATACCGAACAACCGTATCCGGTAGCGCTGGAAAAGGCATTGCTTTCAGAAAACCTGACAGTATATCCGAACCCATTCACTGATGAGTTGAACGTGATACTTCCTTGTGAAGGAGGAACGATCGAGCTTTACGATGCCCTGGGTAACCTTTACACCTCAGTAGAGGCCAGCGGGCGAACGGCGAAGCTTGAACCGGCCAGACAATTACCACGAGGTACTTATTTACTCAGAGTCATTGGCGAATGTGGCGTACATACTACCAAAGTAGTTAAGATTGATTAAAAAAGACGGAAGCCTGAAGTCAGAAGTCCGGAGTGTTTCTTCGGCCTTCTGACCAGAGCTTTGTCTCAATACTCAAGTCTAATATCTCAATACTAAAATGTACATATGAAATACTTAAGCATCATATTCATACTCGCTTTTGGCCCTGGTCTCTTTGCGCAGGCACCTGACTGGAGTGTAAATCCTAATGAGTTCGAATACTCTATGTCATTTTCGGGTGTGGTATCTGTTGACACGGTGGAAAGTGCCAATGCAAACAGTAAAATCGCAGCATGGGTAAACGGTGAACTGCGCGGAACGGCCGATCCGGTCTACGTAGCAGCAACCGGCAGGTACTATTACCTGCTGTTGGTATATGCCAATACTGTTGGAGAGACCATCAAATTCACCTTTTACAACGCAGAGACGGATAAAGTAATCAATATCCTTAAAGAGGAAACCTTTGTTTCAGACAAAAACCTGGGCAGCTTTAGTGACCCTTACATTTTCAGAAACTGGGAGAACTACCAGTTTAATGCATTTTCTTTTGAGGGGCTCGACGTAGAGGTGGAGATAGACCCCGACGCAAAACAGATCACCGCATTGCTACCGCAAAATACTGATCCGGCAGGTCTGGTGGCAGTTTTTCGCTTTGACGATGCCATTTTCGTGAAGGTAAATGATGTGGAGCAGGAAAGCGGTGTTACGCCAAATGATTTTAGCACACCTGTTGAGTATGTTGTGAACACCTCTACTAAAACGTATACCTGGACGATAAATGTGACGGTGGAAAAAAGCGGAGAGGGCGAGGAAGAAGAAACCATTACAGGTATTAAAGATGGTGATTCCAGTCATCAATTAGTGGTCTATCCAAATCCAGTTCATAATACCCTTAACATAGACAGCAACTCGAAAATTCTGGAGTATGAAATTAGAAACAGTTGTGGAATACTCTCCTTTCAAGGGAAATCACCAGAGAGTATTGATGTTTCAGACTTACCTCCAGGCATGTATTTTATCAAAATTAAAACTGATTCGAAAGATACTGTGATAATGAAATGGTTGAAAATCTAGGTTAATAGTTGGTGAAAAAACAGACTCCCGTAGCTTTTGAACTTCGGGAGTCTTGTTATCGATCCTGTGATCATTGAGAATTTTTTAAAAACAGCTCCTCTATACTTTATTTAGAAGCAGCCACCTTAGCGGTTTCTTCCCACACCCTGAACACATTCTTGTAGCATATCTTTTCAATATCTTCTTCTGAGTAGCCCCTTTTGAGCAATTCATAGATCAGGTTAGGGTAGTGAGAGACATCTTTCAGCCCTTCGGGAAGCGTATCGCCAACCCCGTCAAAGTCAGAACCCAGGCCCACATGGTCAATACCTGCGATCTCTACTACGCGGTCAATATGGTCTGCTACTTTCTGAACATTGCTGTAGATCGGGTTCTCTTTTGAGTAGCTGGCTATGTATGCCTGAGCAGCCGAATCTTCATAGTTCAGATTGTTATCCTGCAGGTAATCTGTAATATGCTGCCTCACATCACGCGAACGCTGATCCAGAAAAGTTGATCCGAAATTGATCTGGATAACGCCATTCTTCTCACCCAAAAGCTTGATCATGTCATCTGACATATTGCGTTCAAAACCAGATGTAAAATGCCTGCATGATGAATGTGAAGCAATAACCGGCGCCTTGCTCAGTTCCATAACCTGATAAAAAGTGCTGTCGGAGATATGCGAAACGTCGATCATGATGCCTACCTTATTCATTTCACTGACTACCTCACGTCCGAAAGCGCTTAGTCCATTCCATGTGCGGGTAGTGTCGTATGATGAATCACATATCAGGTTGTCTTTGGAGTGTGTAAGCGTAATGTACCGGATGCCACGCTCATGGAAGTAAGCTACATTACTGAGCTCGTCACCTATAGGAGCCCCGTTTTCCATACCCAGTGGGAGAGAAATCTTGCCGGAAGCAAATTGTTCCTTTACCTGCCCGGGAGAGGTAGCAATGGCAAATTTGTCAGGATGAGCCTCTGTTATAGACTTCACCATATTGATCAGGCTGTCGGCCAGTTCCTTTGCACCGCCGGTCTCCTGGTACGATGCCGGAATGTAAATAGACATAAACGGAGCATCCAGGCCACCTTTCTTTGCCCTTTCATAATCAAAGTCACCCTTGTCTGTTTTGATCAGTATTTCTTTATCGGTTTCAATGTTGAAGTTGTCTTCTTTTAATCTGTAAGGCAGATCTATATGCCCATCTGTAATAATGAATTTATGTGCCAGTTCGTTGGCCCTTATCTGAAGGTCGGCATCAGATATTTTATTGGTTTCTTCTGCAGGCTTAGACTGGCATCCCATCAGGATGACAAACAGAAATAATATGGGTTTGATAATTTTCATTAGCTGGTTATGTTTGTTTTGCATGTTTTAACTTTGAAAGTTATGCAAAATAATCAATTAACTTTTAGATAGTGGAAATCGGAAGCCTGCCTTTTTATACAATCGGCCAATTAGCCTTGAGAAACGGTCAAGACAGAGAAGAAGTATGGATCGCTTATAAGGGGATTATTTACGATGTTACCAAATCAAAACTCTGGCGTGACGGCAAGCACTATGAACACTGGGCCGGACAAGACCTGACCGAAGAACTCGCCGATGCCCCTCATAACGAGAATGTATTTGACAAGTTTAAAGCAGTAGGCAAACTTGCTCCACTTCCGAATTAGTAGTTAGTGAACAGTCCAGTCCTGGGTTGGGATTAATGGTAATTGGTGAACAGTAATCGGTAGATTCAGTCGGCACTAGGCAAAAGGCAGTAGGCAAAATTGGTTCCTTTTAAATAACCAGCCCCAGAAACCTGTCGGCAATCGGCAAAAGCAGTAGGCAAATGGTCTAACAAGTAACCGGAAGCCAGAAAACCAGCAACTAGAAACCAGCCCCAGCCACCAGAAACCAGCAACCCTACTTCCCTCCATTACCTTTAAGGTCAGCAATGCATTGGGTGTCGAGTGTGGGTGGGGAGCTCATGCCGAGGAGGTCGGTAATTCCGGCGCCTGTTTCGGCGGTCCAGTACATGAGGCAGTCCTCGACATCGCAGTGGTGGCCGTGTGCTGTGTCCTGATGCTGGGTTGTCAGAGGTGTTCCGTTGTTGACCAGGCCAAGGATGTGGCCGAATTCGTGGTTCATTACTGTTGATGTAAGCAAACTTGTAGAGGGCTGGCCCAGGCCGCCGGAGTTATCTTCGATAGTTTTCTGAAATAAGGCCATAGAAGTATTGAGGTAGGCGATGCCCAGCACTTTGGCATTGTCAGTGTCCTCACTATAGCCTCCATCTGCAAAAAAGAAATAAGCGGCGATGGTGTTGCCATCGGTGAACTGCGTGCGGTTGTTATCTTCAATGGCCCGGATGTCGCTGGCGGAATATTGAGCCTGCCCCGGAGCACTGATCTCACTGGTGATCACGCTGATGTCAGATTTGTTGAGGTGCTGTTGCAAAAATGATTTGAGGTTAGTTATGGCAGCAGCCGGAGGGGCATAACCCGTGGCGTATTGTATTTCAATGATCAGGTTATCATAAGTTTCTGATGACAGCAAGTCATTGGCTGAGACACCGACATTTTGATTGTTAGAGGGATTATTGGTTGCTTCATTTTCATCATCATCGCTACATCCGCTGATGAATATTGAAAAAAGGATTAAACTTAATGCAGCAAAGTATTTCAAAAGGTTAATCTTCATAACTTAGTCATTGGTACAACCTTTATGGTACGTAATAATTATTTGCAGACAAAATTTTTATCGATAAAATGATCCTTATAGCCGATAGCGGGGCAAGCAAAGCCGATTGGAGGTTGATTGATGCGGAAGGGAATATTCAGCAGTTTCAGTCCCTGGGCATAAACCCATATCATCAAAAAGCGGAGAATATAAAAGCCGAGATCATGGAATCTTTAAAACCAAAGATTTCAGCTCCTGTGCACCAGTTGTTTTTTTATGGAGCGGGCTGTTCTTCTGCCACTAATAAGCAAACACTAAAAACCATTTTTGAAGAGGCTTTTCCCAACGCCGTGATTACTGTTGACCATGACCTGATGGGAGCCGCAAGGTCATTATGCGGCTATGATCCGGGTATAGCCTGTATTCTCGGTACAGGTGCAAACTCCTGCTACTACGATGGAGATACTATAGCCTCCAATGTGCCTTCGCTGGGATTTATTATGGGAGATGAAGGTAGTGGTGCCTGGCTGGGCAAAAAGCTGCTGGGGTCGTTTATCCGGGGTGAGCTGGGCAATGAACTCGAAGGCAAAATGATCAAACGCTTTGATCTGGACAGAGATATCATTCTTGAGCATGTATACCAGAAGCCTTTTCCGGCACGGTACATGGCAGGGTTTTCCAAATTTATCTTCCAGAACATTAAGCATCCGGTGCTTTACAGACTGGTGTACCGGGGCTTCGAACTGTTTTTTGAAAAGAACGTTGAAAAGTATGATCAATACCGGCAGTTACCTGTTCATTTTACCGGATCAGTTGCCTTTTACTACAGCAATATACTCCGCCAGGTAGCCAACGACAGAGGCATAACCGTCAGGAACATTGTGGAAAGCCCTATTGCCGGACTTACTTTATACCATCAAAACAGCGTAATGCGATGAATACCAACACTACCGAATCACCCTCCAACTTTGATAATCTCGAGCAAATGTCGGTTCGCGACATACTTGTAAATATCAATAACGAAGATACCACTGTACCCAAGGCTGTAATGCGCGCTATGCCCCAGATCGAGGCGCTTGTACCTGAAATAGTGAAACAGCTCAAAAAAGGAGGCCGCCTTTTCTACATCGGTGCAGGAACCAGCGGCCGTCTTGGCGTTGTGGATGCCTCTGAAATACCTCCGACTTTTGGTATGCCGCATGGAGTGGTGGTTGGTATTATTGCCGGTGGTGACCAGGCCATTCGCAAGGCGGTGGAGTTTGCCGAAGATGATACGCAGCAGGCCTGGAAGGATATGCGGGAGCACCAGATCAATCATAAAGATGTAGTGATCGGTATCGCCGCCTCGGGCAGGACGCCTTATGTAATAGGGGGGGTGAGAACGGCAAAGGAGCATGGCCTTGTAACAGGGTGTATTACCTGCAACAGGGATTCTGAGCTGGCCAAATCAGTGACTTTTCCAATAGAAGTGGTAGTAGGGCCGGAGTTTGTAACCGGTAGTACACGTATGAAAGCCGGCACCGCGCAGAAGCTTGTGTTGAACATGATATCCACTACAGTAATGATACAAATGGGCCGGGTGAAGGGAAACAAAATGGTCGATATGCAGTTAAGTAATAATAAATTGGTCGACAGGGGCACGCGCATGTTGATGGAGGAACTATCAATAGGCCGTGAAGAGGCAGAAGTGCTTTTGAAAGAACATGGGTCTGTGAGGAAAGTAATAGATTTTATCAGGAAGAATGCACGAGATTGAACCATACTATAGCTGGCTTCATTTATACAATCCGGCAGAAGACGAGCGGTCACCTTTTCATGGGAAGGAATATAATTTTGACCTGTACTCAGAAAATATTTATGGTTATTACATCGATCCCGCCTGGGATTTTATGGGTTCGGAGACCCTTTATCTGAAAATATTGTATGCAGACTATGATGAGGGGTTTGCGATCATTGAGTTTATCGGGGAGTGGAATGATACCATCAATAATGATATTATGCATCTCAAACGCAATGTTATAGAAGCCCTGTTGCATGAAGGCGTCAACAAATACATATTAATAGGCGAAAATATATTCAACTTCCACGGTTCGGACGACTGCTACTACGAAGAGTGGTTTGAGGAGGTGGAAGATGGATGGATTGCCGCGGTTAACTTTCCTCAGTTTGTGCAGGACGAGCTCAAGAACTTCAATGTAGATTCTTTTGTGAATATGGGAGGAAGTTTGCAAATTGATAAATGGCGTACGCTGAGCCCCCAAAGGTTCTTCCTATTGGTTAATCAGCTTATACAGAGAAGAATATCCTTACACTAACACCAAAATATGAAATTATTCAGAAGCTTCTACTCCTATTCGACATTCACGGTCTTCACATTATTAACCCTTTTCCTTTCAAGCTGCGGTGGCGATGATGATGGTGAAATTGCCCCGGAGATTGTTAAACTTGAAGATAGTGAGACATTATTTTCGAGGTCGAAAGAAGAAATGGTCACACTGGCTAATATTGCGGGCTATCCGGAGTTAGCGGCTTACCTGAATTATGATATTAACATCTACACCATTACCTACAAAACAGATTATCTGGGTCAGGAGATCATAGCCTCCGGGTTGGTGGCCTTTCCGGAGACCGGAGAGAGTGTACCGATGATGAGTTTCCAGCATGGTACCATGGTAAAGCATAGCGATGCACCTACCGTAGATACACAGACTTACACCTTCCTGGCCAGCGTTGCCAGTGCAGGGTATATCTTTCTTATCCCGGATTTTATCGGGTTTGGAAGCTCGAGTGATATTCTTCACCCCTATTATCGTGCTGATATTACAGCAAGTTCTATTACAGATATGATGATTGCTGCTAAGGAACTTGCATACCTGGAAGGCTATAAGTTTAACGGGAAGGCTTTTCTGTCGGGCTACTCAGAGGGAGGCTTTGCTACCATGGCCACGCACAAAGCTATTGAAGAGGATGGATTGGAAGGTTTTGAGCTGGTAGCTTCTGCACCTGCGGCCGGAGGATATGACTTAAAGGGCATGCAGGAGTATTTCTTTGCTCAGGAGGTATATCACCAACCATACTATATGGCCTACGTGGCATTATCATTTAAAAGCACCTATGGATGGAACCAACCCCTGTCAGACTTTTTTCAGGAGCCCTATGCCACTGAAATTCCGGGCTACTTTGACGGCACCATGTCAGGAGGCTCCATCAATAATAAACTGGATACTGTAGTCGCCGATTTTATTGCTCCTGACTTCCTGAATAATGTAGATACTGACCCTAAATATGCCGATATCCGTGCTGCATTTGAGGAGAACAGCGTCGATAACTGGGTTCCGCAAAATAAGATGTTTATGTATCATGGTACGGCAGATGTGACAGTACCTTATCAAAACTCGGTTGATACTTACGAAAACTTAATATTAGCCGGAGCTTCTTCAACGACCGTTGAATTTATTGCTATCGAAGGAGCAGATCATGGATCAGGTTTTTTCCCCTACCTGCAAGATGTGCTAGGCAGGTTTGAGGCTTTGAAGTAATTCGTGCTTTAGGGTCACGGTAATTGTATAGCTTTCCTAATCTTTAAAGGTTTAGGAAAGCACACGCCGTAAAAACTTTTCCAACCCTGCATCTCACTACTTCATGTTCGTCGCTGATTGGAGTTAATCGGTTTTTAACAAAACTTATTTACTGTTCACTGCTTATCGTCAAAACACCCCTATAATCCCCTCCAGTGCTATTAAATTAAGGCCGGAATGTATACATATGTGGTATCGATTAAGTAAATAAGCG
>NZ_SMLW01000157.1:0-231 GCF_009711405.1 Fulvivirga kasyanovii
GTTATACCACTGGTGGTATTGACATTATCTGCATATAAAGTCGCTCCAACCGTATCATTCCAAATTTTCATTTGTGCAAAGGTTCCTCCTTGCCCCAATGCTCCTTTTGGCAACCATAACTCTCCATTCACCAAACACCCAAAGGTATTTTTGCCTTCCGACGTTATAGGAGGTAATTCATCATCTTCTTGGCAGGCGCTAAACCCAATAAAAAGAGCCAAAGAAACCGGA
>NZ_SMLW01000157.1:241-917 GCF_009711405.1 Fulvivirga kasyanovii
TGTAATAGCAGGTAATTCATCATCTTCCTGGCACGCGCTGAACCCAATAGCTAAAAGAGCCAAAGAAACCGGAGCAAGTATGTGCGTGAAATATTTGTTCATTATCATAAACCTCATTTGGTAATTTCATTGATATGAAACCTACCTTCAGTCACCTTTATGGTGTCGCCACAATCAGAATTATAAGATGTGAATTCAAATGTGCCGCTTATAAACTCGTCATCCAGTCTTGTAATTAACATTTTTCCTGAAATGATATTTGGAAAGTCATAATCACATCTAGCACCATTTTCCCTTTTGTAATATGTTCCATAGTATATCGGTTCATTAGTAAATGCGTAAAACTTATTCGCTTCAATACCTGTAGAATCGTTAATTGCTAAACCAATACCAGAATTATCATTACTACCCAAAATTGATAGAAAATCGTCAGTTAAATAAGTAAACATTCCCAATTGCCCTAGTCTGGAAGCCGGCCGCCACTCTTCTCCATTTACCTGGCAGGTAAATGGAGGGGTGTAGCCATCATCCTCCTCGCAGGCACTTAAAAATGTTGACAGAAGCATCAGCCAGACTATGAATAATTTAGAAAAGGTTCTCATATTTATTCATTTACTGCATAATTTCCCCTATGTCAAACCTTCCCTCCGTGATGGTTACGGTATCATTACACACA
>NZ_SMLW01000157.1:927-1376 GCF_009711405.1 Fulvivirga kasyanovii
GCATCGCTATAGGCTTTGAATTCAAAAGTGCCTGCCAGGATTTTTTGATTGATATCGTATTTAGACAGCTTCAGTTGCCCAGACGTTACATTTCTATAAAAACATCCCTGATTTTCCGTAGCTTCAGTATATTGGACAAAAAAAGATGTGTTTGTAAGATCATATATTTTACCTTCTTTTAATGTAGGGATATCAAAAATTGAAATTAACATACTACTAACTTCATCGTAGTTATCAGCATAAATAGAAACACCGCTCGTATCATTAAATGCCATGTATTCAGCAAACGTCCCAGAATTACCAAACCTTCCCGCGGGCAACCACAACTCCCCATTCACCAAACACCCAAAGGTATTTTTACCCTCGGATGTTATGGAGGGCAGTTCATCATCTTCTTCACAGGCACTGAAAAAGATTACCAGAAGCATCAGCCAGACTATGAATAATTT
>NZ_SMLW01000655.1:0-8518 GCF_009711405.1 Fulvivirga kasyanovii
GGGGCAATACCAAGTTTTTTGTAAATAAATGATTTTCTCGAAACTCCTGCTAATAATGGCAGCCCTAAAACCTTAAAATACTTCAAATTTTTTAGTAAAACATAATTTTGATCCATTGTTTTGGCAAAACCAAATCCCGGATCCACCACTATATCTTTAACACCTCTCGAATGTAATTCGCTCACTTTTTTCTCAAAAAAATCGAGAATTTCAATCAAAAGATTATCATAAGAAGTGTTTTTGGTCATGGTTTTAGGGTTACCGCGCATGTGCATTAATATATACGGTACCTGCGCATCTGTAACCACATCGTACATACGTTTATCCAATCCGCCACCCGAAATATCGTTGATAATATCTGCTCCTGCTTCTATGCTTTGTTCAGCTACAGCCGCCCTGAAAGTGTCGATGGAAAGGTATACATTGGGAAATGCTTTTTTGATGTTCTTTATGTGGGGGATGACCCTTTTCAACTCCTCTTCCACCGGGATATCATCGGCCCCGGGGCGGGAAGAATAACCTCCGATGTCAATAATATCCACGCCCTGATCTACCATGGCAGCGGCCCTGGTCAGGATAGTTTCTTCATGGGTATACCTGCCACCGTCAAAGAAGGAATCCGGTGTAGTATTGAGTATTCCCATTACCAGCGGAGACTGCAGGCTGACTACATTTCCGCCAATGTTGAGTGTTTTTTTACCTGAAAAAACTGTATCTTTCGCCACGTTTAAAGAAGGTTATTTATATAAAATAAGCATTAAAATTGATAGATAAAACGGTCAGCGAATATAAGCAGGTAATACAGGAGTGTAAAGGACTTTTTGAAAAGAAGACAAAAGATTATGGCACCGCGTGGAGGATATTAAGGCTTCCTTCTATTACTGACCAGATATACATAAAAGCGCAGCGGATTCGCTCAATTCAGGATAAGGGACAGCAAAAAGTAGGTGAAGATGTGACCTCAGAGTTTATTGGTATCATCAATTATTGTATAATGGCCATTATTCAGATTGAGCTAAAGGACAATCCTAACCTCGATCTTAAATATGATGAACTTGAGCCGCTGTATGATCGTATAGCAGAGGAGACCCTTGATCTTTTACAGAATAAAAACCATGACTATGGAGAGGCTTGGAGGGAAATGCGGGTCAGTTCGATTACTGATATCATATTGATGAAGCTTCTCCGTGTAAAACAGATCGAGGATAATCAGGGCGTGACCCTGGTATCTGAAGGTGTTAAAGCCAATTATCAGGATATGATCAATTATTCAGTATTTGCATTGATAAAACTTAATTTCTTAGTTAAATGATAAAGAAGGGGATTGATATTTTTTCGAGGGTTTTTGTAGGAGGCTTGTTTATCTTTTCCGGCCTGATAAAGCTGAATGATCCTATAGGTACAGAGATAAAGCTTGAGGAGTATTTTGACGTTTTTGCTTCCGATTTCGGTTCGTTCTTCGAATGGTTTATCCCTATAGCCCTGCCTTTAG
Organism: Fulvivirga kasyanovii; assembly: GCF_009711405.1. GTDB lineage: Bacteria > Bacteroidota > Bacteroidia > Cytophagales > Cyclobacteriaceae > Fulvivirga > Fulvivirga kasyanovii. The sequence goes on from NZ_SMLW01000655.1 coordinate 1,493, forward strand.
GTATGGTACTTATTGTGCTTGAAGTAGTGCTGGGAGTGGCTGTTCTGATTAATTATAAAATGCGGACTACAACCTGGGTGCTTTTAGCACTGATGGTCTTCTTTACCTTTCTGACATTCTATTCAGCATATTTTAATAAAGTTACCGACTGTGGTTGTTTTGGTGATGCTATCCCATTAACTCCTTGGGAGTCTTTCTACAAAGATGTCATCCTGATGGTTTTTGTACTGCACTTATTCTGGCACCGTCGGCGTTTTGAGCCTGTATTCCGTAGCAGGCCCGGACATTTTATCATCGGTGCAGTGGCAGTAGTGTCCTTTGGTGTAGGTATCTATGCTATTCAGCACCTTCCTTATATCGATTTCCGTCCTTACAAAATAGGTGCAAGTATACCTGAGAATATGATTGCCGAGGAAACACCAAAGCTGGAGTATACCTTCAAGGGCCCGGATGGTGAGTTGATAGAATCTGATAAATATCTTATGCCTGATGCAGGGTATGAGTATGTTTCATCAAGAGTAGCCAACCCTGAAAAGTCAACTCCAAAAATTACTGATTATCAGGTGTTAAGTACGGATGGTGAAGATTTTACTCAGGAGTCATTTCAGGGTGCGAAATTGATCCTGGTGTTTTATGATACCCAAAAGGCCAATAAGGAGCACATTAAAGATATAGTTGACCTGGTCAATGGGCTGGATAGCTCCATAAAACCTATGGTGTTGACCTCTGCCAGTGAGGGTGATTTTGAGGCCCTGCGTCATGAGTATCAATTGGCTGTGCCATACTACCAGACAGATGCCACCGTATTGAAAGCTATGATACGATCCAACCCCGGCGTGTTGCTGTTTAAGCACGGCATTGTTTTAGGGAAATGGCACCATAACGATGTGCCTTCGTCAGAAACTGTCAATGGGCTTGCGAAATAAAATCTTCCTGGTTGGTATGCCCGGCTCGGGAAAGTCTACAATTGGCCGTCAATTGGCTGATCGTTTGAAAATGCCATTTATTGATCTTGACCAGAAGATAGAGGAGCAGGCACAATGTACAATCAAAGAAATATTTGCTCAGCATGGCGAAGATCATTTTCGTGAGCTAGAACAAAAAGCCTTGCACAATGCTGCTCAACCCGAAGGAGACCTAATTGTCGCTACCGGTGGTGGCGCCCCATGTTTTTTTGATAATATGGATGTTATTAAAGCCAATGGTGTAAGTGTTTTTATAGATACACCGTTAGAGGAGTTGGTGGCCAGGCTCAATGCCTACGAGAAAGACAAGAGACCAAAATTTTCATCCGGGGAAGGACTAAAGGGGCAGCTTGAAGAATTGTACAAGAACCGACTCTCCTTTTATGAACGGGCTGATCTGAGATGGGACAACACCACGGAAACGGCAGATCAGTTAATTGAAAGTCTGAAGAAACTAAAAAAGCTCGACTGAATATTTCGCTCGAGCTTTTTAATAACCTGTGATTTATTAATATCCTTTAGAAAAAGAATCCTACTGAAATGGTAGCAGTGGTGTTAGTATTTTCTACTTCGGCTACCGCTGCTCCGGGGTATGGCATAATGGTAGAGTTTCTTCCAAGACTGTTTACCAGTCCAAGGTCTACAAAAAAGTCTTTGGTTCTTATGCCGGCTCCAACGGAAACTTTGCTTTCGCTATTATCAACGCCGTCATCTGTTGGGTCTCCAAGGTAGTTGAATCCTGCTCTTACCCTGAACATGTCAAAACGATATTCTGCTCCTGCTCTGTAATTATAAACAGCTTCATATTGATCTATACCCTGATTACTGTCTGAAAATGTATAACCATCGTCCCCATTGCTTAATTTGGCCTGTGAATAATTAACCCTTTCCACATCTCCGGTAATAAATCCGTTTTTTCCAATGAAGTAGGTAATGCCACCGCTTACTCTTGATGGGGTTGAGATGTTATAGTTAAAGGGAGTATAGGTGATCGTCCAGTCATGATAGGCATCCCGGTAATCTGTAGAGCCTGTATAATCCGCCTGTAGTATTGTTTCCTGGGTTTGTTCCATGCCATAGTAACTGGGAGTGGTGTATGACAAGCCCAGCAATATCGGTGCTACAGGCCGTGCTATAACTCCAAAAGTAGCATTGATACCTATACCGCTAATGTTGTAATTGTCTATAAGAGTAAGCCTTCTTAACGTCGCCTGGGTAGGTTCTTCCGTATAGATTCTTTCCACATCTCTGTCAACAGATAGTATGCCTATACCTGCGCCAAAATATACGCGGTCATTATAGTTCCCACCATAGGAAATGGATGTTTGATAAATTCCACCTTTTGAGTTAATAGTCTCTCTTTGTCTGGTAGGGAACTTCTCCTCAGGAAATGCGGGTACATAGATGGGGTCGCCATTGTTATCCGTAAGCAGAGAGCCGTTTTCATCCGTAGCATAGATATCCCTGTCTACAATTGATTCTGTAGGGCTTACAGGAAATACATCGATTAGATAAGTTTCATAAGCAAGTTCTACAAAGCTATTGCCATTGTAGGTAAGGTTACCACTGCCATCTATACCTGCGCTTAATACGGCATATTCTATAAAGTCTTTAGGAGAATTGGCATCCAGCACTATATCTCCATTGGAATCGACCGGATTATAAGAATCCCCTTCATAAGTTACCCTGTTTTGAAAGTCAGCGATCCTGTTAAGGCTCAGTCCGAATGATCCGCCTCTCCATTTACTTTCTACCAAATCGCCCTTGGTTTTATTGAGTACCACACCCAGATTGGCAAAATTCAGGTTAAGCTTTGAGTCATTAACACTGGTGCCAAGATAGTCGGAGGATGAGCTGATAACATTGAGGGTAGGGCTAAATGAAAATTCTGATCTGTTAAAGAACCCAAGTCCTGCCGGGTTAGAGGAGGCAGAACTGATGTCTCCCCCTAATGAAGTTTGTGCTCCGCCCAAGCCTTGGATTCTGGCTGATCCGCCCAGGTAAGTTCTGCTCATGTCCAGAGCTGTGGCGGAGAAGTCTCCTGCATCCTGTGCCTTAGCGGTTACCAAAAGGCAAAGCTGTAGCAGGCCTATTGAAATAAGCTTAATTAATCGGTTCATGAAATAAGGATCTTTGAGTTTTTACAAATTAGTTACCACCTCTTCTTGATCTGCTGCTTCCTCCGCTGCTTGACCTTCCGGTAGAGCCAGAGCTTCTTGAGCTGCTTCCCGAAGAGTAAGATCCACTGCTTCTGCTGTTGCTTCGGGAGCCTGAAGAGTACCCGGAGCTTCTGCTATTGGATCTGCTAGGAGAATAACCACTATTATTAGATCTTGATCTGCTAGGTGTACTGTAGCCTGATGAAGACCTGCTATTGGATCTTGATCTGCTGTTGTAATAATTTGAATTATTATTTCCGGAAGACCTGTCATAGGATGAAGACCTGCTACGGTTTGTATTTCTGGACTCAGTCGAGTAATTGGAGGTAGACCTTGATCTGCTATTATAGGTTCTGCCGTTTGACGTGTTGTCATTAGAAGAGCTTGAAACAGCTTCTCTTGACCTCCTGTAGTATCTGCTTTGAGTATTGGAATAGTCTCGTGATGTAGCCTCGGTTGCCACACGGCTTGTTCTTCCGTTGGTTATATCCCCACCTGAATTAGTAGTGGTTCTTCCTGTTCTTCCATTACCGACTAAATCACCACTTCTGGAGGTGCTTGGCCCTCTTTTAACGGTTCTGTTACTTCTGGTCTCGTAGTTATTGATTACTACATAATTGTTTCTGTAAGGGTAGCCATATCCGTAATATGAACCATAATAGTATGGTGAGCAGAAAGGGTCATAGAAAGAGTAGAAGGGGTCATAGTAGCCTCCCCAGCCGTTGCCCCAGCCCCAGCCGTATCCTACTGAGACTCCTGAGTACCAGCCATTTCTCCATCCCCAGGTATTGCCAAAACCGAATGAAACAGACCAGCCGGATCTGAAAGGCCTGTAGCCATACCCGTATCCGTAACGTCCGTACATATAAGGACTATAGAATGGATCGAAAGCGGTACCCCTGTAATATGAAGGGTCGCTCCAGTAAACATCGGAATAATTTCTAAAGTAAGTGGTATTGCCATACCTGTCTCTTACAACGACATCTGCGTCTTGCTGATAGTCATTGACTACAGAGTAGCCATTGTCATAGTCGTCATTGTAGTATTCATCTCCCGAATATTCACTGTCGCTTGAATAGTCTTCCTGCGATTTTGCCTGGTAACGGGCGACGTATTCCGGGTTTACAGTTTTAGAAGAGAAGTTCTCCTGGGGGTTATTGGTAAGTTGTTGTACCTGACTGGCATCTTGTACAACCTTATCTTCAACCTTGACCTTCTTCACTGTATTGCGGTCGCTAGGCATGAAATAAAGGTCATCGTATTCTTTGTCCTGAGCGTATGAAGCACCCAGCGCGAATAATGATGCACCTAAAAGGGCGGATAATTTTTTGATGTGAATATTCATGGCATACCTGTTTTGGGTTATAAACATACTTTATTAAACGACAATTCCAAAAAACGGATATATTTTACGATAATAATTATCCTTATATTTGCCGGAATAAAGTTATTTCAAGCTATTTACATCAAATTTTATACCAAAAACTGCTATGGGTAAAGGATTACCAAAAAGAAGTGAAGATTATTCCCAATGGTACAATGAATTAGTGAAAAAAGCCGATTTGGCAGAGCACTCGGCCGTGAGAGGTTGTATGGTCATTAAACCGTATGGCTTCAGTATCTGGGAGAAAATGCAAGCTGCGCTTGACAAAATGTTTAAAGACACTGGTCACACCAACGCTTACTTCCCTCTTTTTGTGCCGAAATCATATTTGAGTAAAGAAGCTGACCACGTCGAAGGATTTGCCAAAGAGTGTGCAGTGGTAACGCACTACAGGTTAAAAAATGCAGAAGATGGCAGTGGCGTAGTGGTAGATCCGGATGCTAAGCTGGAGGAGGAACTGATCGTAAGGCCTACTTCGGAAACAGTGATCTGGAATACTTACAAAAACTGGATACAGTCTTACCGCGACTTGCCTTTGTTGATCAACCAATGGGCCAATGTGGTGCGTTGGGAAATGAGGACGCGTTTGTTTTTAAGAACTGCTGAATTTCTGTGGCAGGAAGGGCATACTGCTCATGCTACAAAGCAGGAGGCCATAGATGAAACGGTGCAAATGCTGAATGTATACGCAGAGTTTGCAGAAAAACATATGGCTATGCCTGTATATAAAGGTGTGAAGACCGAAAGTGAGCGCTTCCCGGGTGCTATTGATACCTACTGTATCGAGGCTCTTATGCAGGATGGCAAGGCGCTTCAGGCAGGTACATCTCATTTTCTTGGCCAGAATTTCGCCAGGGCTTTTGATGTAAAGTTTGCTGACAAAGAAGGTAAGCTTGACCTGGTATGGGGAACCTCATGGGGAGTGAGCACAAGGTTGATGGGAGCATTGATCATGGCGCACTCTGATGATGATGGCCTTGTACTACCTCCGAAACTGGCGCCAATCCAGGTAGTGATTGTGCCTATTTTTAAGAATGAGGAGCAGCTTAATGCCATCACCGAAGTGGTTGATAAAATTCAGGCTGAATTGAAGGCTTTGAATATCAGTGTTAAATTTGATACAAGAGATACCAATTCTCCAGGCTGGAAGTTTGCGGAGTATGAATTGAAGGGGGTGCCTGTAAGAATGGCAATAGGGCCTCGTGATTTGGAAAATGGTACTATTGAAGTAGCACGTCGCGATACCAAGGAGAAGGAAGTAGTAGCTGTTGATGGCGTGGTGAAAAAGGTGCAGGACCTACTGGAGGATATTCAGGAAAATATTTACAAAAAAGCGTTGCATTACAGGGAAAGCAATACTACCAAAGTTGATACCTACGAGGAGTTTAAGTCAGTCCTTGATGGAAAAGGTGGCTTTGTGTTGGCCCATTGGGATGGAACTCCTGAGACAGAAGAGAAAATTAAGGAAGAAACCAAAGCGACTATCCGTTGCATACCTGTGGATGCCCCTGAAGAGTCGGGCAAATGCGTTTACTCTGGCAAGCCTTCCGGCAGAAGAGTGCTTTTTGCAAGGGCATATTAATTAATGTTTAAATAACAGCAGTATAACTAGGATACGAATTTGTTTCTAGTTATCTGCTGCAACTGATAATACCGCTGAGAGCCCAATTAATATGCCCATTCCCAAACCGAATCCTCCCCAGGCTTTTCTCCGTTTTTTTACTATTGCTCCTTGTATATATCCTTTTTCAAAGTGTTCATTTTTTATGTTAACGTGTAGTGCAGGGTTCTTCGGAGGAATGGCACTTGTCAATACTGTAGTCACCAAACCTGCCGGGGGAAACAAAACTGTGGAAATTGTAGTCCCTGTTTTAACATTTTGAGCATTGTAATTCATTATGGCCTCATCAACCCCTAATGAATATGCTTTAATACTATCTGTAAGGTCAATGTTCAGTGCGTTGAAATTATTATGAAATTCTTGCAAATAATCAATAGTGCCATCTTGATGTTTAATAAATGAGATTTTTGAGGTCTTTATAGAATATGTAGGCTTGAGTTTTTTTGTTTTTGCGTATTCTACGACATCAGCATTTAAATGAATTATATATGCAGGAATGTAAATGTTGTTTTTGAGGACTAAAGTGTCTTGAGCCGACACCGTACGGTTAAAAAAAAGCAAAAGTGCAAATACTGTAACTATTATTTTCATTTTAATATATTGTAAGATAATACAAGAGAACTGTACATTCCATCCATTGCGGAGGTTCTATTGTCGCCGTATGTTCTTGATACCCGATATCCTGTAGTAATACCTACAATAAGTCTTCCGGGGTTAAATTGTATGCCACCTTCTAAGGATGTAATAAAACCATATTTTTCTTCCTCCTTTTTTTCTGGATGTGAGTACCATGAGTCAACAGAGCGATTGTCGGTAATGTCTTTTCTAATTTTGGCAAAAATATAGCTGCCCCCAAAACCTGCTTGAACATATCCTTTTAATTTTAAACTCTTAAAA
>NZ_SMLW01000655.1:8754-37507 GCF_009711405.1 Fulvivirga kasyanovii
ATAAATTGGTAAGAAGGGTTGATTATCCTGGAGCTTAGATCAAGAGATCCATAGATATCTTGATATCGATTCACAACTATTGTTCTAATATAACTCATGTCAAAACCTATTGAAAGGTTTTCACGGGCTGGATAACTAGCCCGAAGAGAAAAGATAGGAGAAGGATCTGTTATCTGATTAGGTGGTAGAACGAGGCCATAAAATTCTATTTGCTCTTTCAGGTCATTATATACAGGACTTACTTTGTCAGCGTCTAAAAATACGGCCCCGGCAGAAAATTCAATATGCAGAGCCGGTTTAGGTATATATTGGGCGTAAATTTGTTGAGAGTAAACTAAAAACAAAATAATAACACCATATCTCCAACCAACACGATTAATTTCTATACTTTTTTGCATGGTTATTTTTTCCGACATGTAGAATAATTAGTCAATTGTGATATCATCAATAATAAAGTTATCTTTTCTATTTGATACCCTTAAGCTATATCTGGGAGCCCAGTAGCTACCAACAGTGTCAACATATAAGGTATTATTTCTGCCATAGATGAAATGCCCCTCTTCATAGGAGTTCACTTTGTTAATGTGGTAGTATGCAAAGTTTTCTGCCTGTGAAGCTGTCCATTCTATATAAACAATATCATCTATTTTTTCAGCCCTTATAACCTCTATTTCGTCAATTGGCGAGTGATCTATATAAATAGTCTCTTTGAATGACTTATGATGTGCGTATTGATAAAGCACATTTTTTAAACTGATGTCATTATGGTCCCTACTATAGGGATCTGAGCCGATATAAACTTCCAGTACTAATTCATGTGGTCCTTCCGGTATGTCATCGAGAGATTCCATACACTGAAAATACGGTGAGTATGAGCCCTCTCCTCCCCCTGAAAGAAATTTGCCATTCAAATATATGGTTAAGGATAAAGACTTAGGTTCGCTGTCGAGGAAAGGTTTATATAATTGCATCAGATCTATATTAGATATGCATCCTGTAATATGCGAGCCACTATCTAGCATCAATGCAGACATATCATAGTAGGCCGGTCCTTCTATATTATTATAGTATGGATCAAAATCATCTATTTCTTCACAGCAGAAAGAAAAAAGTATTGGAAAGATTAATAAATTTCGGATAAACATCATTAGATAATTAAATTCTGACGAAGTAAACAAACATTATTTATTTTTGGTAGATAAACCATGTTTTTTTAGAAAAATATTTAAACTTCAAAGTTGTCACTAACCTGACTTTGCCCGCATCATATTTCCCGTACTTTTGCATTTGATTTTTAGATAAAATGAAACCAGTTATACGGGTGATCATCCCTGCTTTTAACGAGCAGAACGGCGTTGGCAATGTGATTAATGAAATCCCCCAAGATCTTGTAGAGGAGGTAATTGTCGTCAATAATGCGTCTACGGATGAAACAGAAAAGGTGGCGAAAAATGCCGGTGCTACGGTGCTTAAGGAACCAACCAAAGGCTATGGACGAGCTTGTTTAAAGGGTATTGATTATGTAACTAATCAAGGGAATACAGACATTGTAGTTTTTCTCGATGCTGATTATTCTGACTATCCCCATGAAATGTATGAGGTTGTAAAACCCATAATTGATAACCAGGCTGATCTGGTGATTGGTTCCAGGGCTTTAGGGCACAGGGAACATGGGGCTATGACTCCGCAGCAGGTATTTGGCAACTGGTTGGCCACTTCATTATTGAGGTTGTTCTATGGGGTACGCTTCACTGACCTAGGGCCTTTCAGGGCTATCAGTTATGATAAGCTAATGGCTTTAAAGATGAAGGACAAGAATTATGGCTGGACTGTGGAGATGCAGCTTAAAGCAGCCAAACATAAGTTGAGATGTGTGGAGGTACCAGTTAATTATAGAAGAAGGATAGGCTTTTCAAAAGTTTCCGGTACGGTCAAAGGCACTATTATGGCAGGGTATAAAATCATTTGGACGATCTTTAAGTATATTTAACAGGTGGAATATATCGTTATCATACTCTATGGTTTATCACTGCTGCTGATCTTCCTTTTCAGCCTGGGACAGTTGCACCTTACCTGGCATTACCTCAAAGCAAAGAAACAAAAAGATGTGGCTGTAAAGCCTTTGCAGGTGTATCCTAAAGTGACAGTGCAGTTACCCGTGTACAACGAACGGTATGTTGTGCAGCGGCTTATCGATGCCGTATGCCGGTTTGAGTACCCTAAAGAGAAACTGGAGATCCAGGTACTTGATGATTCTACTGATGAAACAGTTGAAATTATAGCTGATAAAGTCAATTCATGGAAGGCGGAAGGGGTGAATATCAAACATATTCGCAGAGAAGAGAGAACAGGCTTTAAAGCCGGGGCACTACAGTATGGCCTGGATATGGCAGAAGGAGAGTTTATTGCCGTATTTGATGCTGACTTCCTCCCTCAACCTGATTTTCTGATTAAAACACTGCCTGTTTTTGAGAATACAACCGGTGTAGTACAAACGCGTTGGGGGCATTTAAATAAAGACTATTCCATACTCACCAGGCTGCAGGCCTTTGGACTGGATGCACATTTTTCAATTGAACAAACCGGGAGGAACCATGCCGGCAGCTTCATAAACTTTAATGGTACTGGGGGCGTATGGCGCAAGAAATGCATCTATGATGCCGGTGGCTGGTCGGCAGATACGCTAACCGAAGACCTGGATCTTAGCTATAGGGCTCAAATGAAAGGTTGGAAATTCAAATACCTGGAGGACTATACAGCACCGGCCGAGCTCCCTGTAATCATGACGGCTGTCAAATCTCAGCAGTATCGCTGGAACAAAGGGGCGGCAGAAACGGCCCGGAAAAATTTAGGGAAAGTATTCAGGTCTCCGATTAACGGGGTGGGTAAACTGCATGCTTTTTTTCATCTTTTGAATAGCTCGGTATTTATATGCCTACTGCTTGCCTCAGTTTTAAGCATTCCAATGTTATTTATTAAAGATACTTACCCCGCATTTAATTTCATCTTTAACCTCGGCAGCATCTTTTTGATCGGCTTTTTGTCTATCGGTTTTTTTTATTGGATAGCAAGCCGGCAGAGCCATCCCAAGGGAACGGGGAAGTACTACCTGACTACCTTCCCGGTTTTTCTCACCGTATCAATGGGGTTGTCACTGCATAATGGCATAGCAGTGCTTGAAGGGCTGCTGGGAATCAAAAGCCCCTTTATCAGAACACCTAAATTTAACATTAAAAGTAAAACGGATTCATGGAAAGACAATATCTATGTCAAGCGCAAAATTGACTTCCTTACTATATTAGAAGGGTTTTTGAGCCTCTATTTTATGTTTGGTATCGCCGCTGGCATTTATCTTAACGATTTGGGGTTGATCATTTTTCATGTGATGCTTACTTTGGGGTTTGCAAGTGTGTTTTATTATTCCATCAAGCCGTTGAAGCATGGTTAAGAGTAAATCAGGTCCTGCCTTATATTTGGCGTCAGTACTTTCTTTACTCTTATATATTTTTATTGCCTATGTTGTTAAAAGGCATGAATCCTTTCTGCTTCTAACTTGCTACACTTTACTCTTTACAGCATTCCTTACCATGTGGTATTATGCATACTCCTCCAAAAGGGTTCGCTGGCTGGTGGTATTGGCTATATTTCTAAGGGTAAGTTTGCTGTTGGCGTTCCCTAATCTTTCTGATGATATTTACCGTTTTGTATGGGATGGAAGGTTGATTAACAATGATATTCATCCTTTTTCGCACCTCCCTACTTATTTTATGTCGCCCGGGTCTCCCGATGTTCCGGGTATTACCTCCAGTTTATTTTATCAGTTGAACTCACCGGAATACTTTACCATTTACCCACCGGTATCACAGTTCTTTTTCTCAGTGTCAGCCTCTATATTTCCCGAGTCAGTACATGGCAGTGCTATTGTGATGAGAATATTTATAATAGTTGCAGAAATAGGAAGCATCTGGCTGATCACGCGTATTCTTTTTCACTACAAGCTTCCGTCAAGGCATGTTTTGCTATATGCACTAAACCCGTTGATCATTCTGGAGTTGACCGGGAACCTTCACTTTGAAGCTTTTATGATCTTCTTTTTACTGGTGGCTGTTTATTTTTTTCTTACCCGGAGATATATTATTTCTGCTCTGGCCCTTGCCTTCGCTATTGCGAGTAAACTACTGCCGTTAATCTTTCTGCCGTTGCTGATCAGAAGGATATGGGGAAAGCAGTTACTGGTGTATTATGTGCTTACGGCCATTTTTACCCTCATTTTGTTTTTGCCGTTGATCAATCAGGAGCTGATCAATGGCATGTCATCGAGCCTGTCGCTTTATTTTCAGCGATTTGAATTTAATGCCAGCATCTATTACCTCCTGAGGGAAGGAGGCTTTTATTTGAAGGGGTACAACACCATTCACATCCTCGGAAAGTACCTGGCAGCTTCAACCTTTATATTGATCATGGGCTACGCCCTTCTTCACAATCCAAGACGTGTGAAGCTACCGGAGGCAATGCTTTGGGTAATACTGATTTATTGCATGCTTACCACTACGCTGCATCCCTGGTATTTGGCTACGGTTGTTTTGCTAAGTGTTTTTACCCCCTTCCGGTTTCCTGTTCTATGGTCATTCCTGGCATTTGTTACCTATGTCGGATATTCTGAAACCGGTTTTCAGGAAAATTTGATTTTGACAACCATTGAGTATGTTCTGGTGTATACATGTATGTTATATGAAATTTATATTCACTATATAAGGTCAACAAACAAGAAGGTAGTAGAAGTATATGAATAGACTATATATTTTTTTAGTGTTACTAATTTCGACTCAATGTATGGGACAGAAAGATTTTGATGAGAAGCTCAACTCCATTCTGGATAAGACCGTGCCCTTTATTTATAGTAATGAACTCAATGAGCTTACCGAAAAGGAAAGCCAAATTTTGATCCTGGATACCCGGTCAAAGGAGGAATACCGGGTGAGCCATATTCCCAATGCTATTTTTGTGGATTATGATAACTTCTCCGGAGAGGCCGTACAAGGTTATGACAAGGAAGCACCGGTTGTAGTGTATTGTTCCGTGGGTTACAGAAGTGAAAAGATCGGGGAGAAATTGGAGGAGCTGGGCTTTAGTAATGTCAGAAACCTTTACGGAGGTATTTTTGACTGGAAGAATAAAGGAAATGAGGTGGTGAATGACGAAGGTATGGAAACGGATAGTGTACACACCTATAATGAAAACTGGTCGAAGTGGTTAAAGGAAGGTGTTAAAGTCTATGAATAGACTGCTGATCATTTTTGTTAAAAATCCTGAACCGGGAAAAGTGAAGACCCGGCTGGCCAAAACCATAGGCGATGAAGCGGCCCTGGCAGTTTACTTAAAACTTTTGACGAATACCCACCAAACTGTAGACGGCCTGGAATGCGACAAGGCGGTCTATTATTCCGAATATGTTGACTCTGAAGATAACTGGGAAAATAGTCGCTATCAAAAACACCTGCAGAAGGGCGACGACCTGGGACAGCGAATGTTTAATGCCATTCATGAAGCTTTTGTATCGGGCTACAACTCAGTTTGCCTGATAGGTTCAGATATTTACGGGCTGACTCAGAATATTATTACACAAGCCTTCAATAAACTGGAAATAAACGATGTAGTACTGGGGCCTGCGGAGGATGGTGGATACTACCTTATAGGAATGAACAAACCCTACTCAGGAGTTTTTCAAGTACCACAATGGAGTACATCGACGGTTCTTAGTGATACTATTAAACTTATTGAGGATCAGGGATTAACTTTTGATAAAACCCAAACATTAAAGGATATTGACCGCGCAGAAGACCTGAAAGGAACTGACCTTGTGTGATGTGCTAGCACAACTTATCAATATCCCTGATCAATATTTTTCTCCTGTCGAAGTTGATCAGGTTTTTCTCTTTTAGCTCATTTAGAATAGTGGTCACCGTCTGGCGGCTGGTGCCGGTCAGGTTTGCAATGTCCTTATGGGTGAGTTTTGTAGGGATCATAGTTTCGAAACCCACTTTCTTGCCTTTCCAGGCAGCAGCATCTTTTAAGAAGTCTATGATCCGCGTTCTGGCATCTTTGAAGACCAGGGACTCAATCCTTCTTTCAAGCTTTCTTATTCTCAGGCCAATCAGCTTATAGATTTTAAAGCTCAGCTCTTTGTTTTCGGCCATTAGTGCTTGCATCTCTTCTATACTGATAGGACAAACGGTGGTGTTATCATCCATGGCCTGAGCAAAGTCGGCCCTTTTCTCTTCTCCGGCAAGGGCCAGCTCTCCAAAAATTTCGCCCGTGCTCAATATCGATTTTACTACTTCCTTTCCTTCTTCGGTATAGTGCCCGATCTTAATCCGCCCGGCCGCTATCATGTAGATGTTCTTGGCCGGCTCATCGGGAAAATAGACAAACTGGTTCTTTTTATAATAGTTGAAGCTATGTCTTTCAGAGATGGTTTTGATCTTGTGCGGACACATCAGGTTGAATAAATCAACGTCCTCAAAGTACCATAAAGTTGAGTTACTACTCATTGCAATTAAACTTCTCGCGTTACGTCCTGGAAAAAATTTTTATACTTAAGTTAGTAAATATAATCACTTTAGTAAAGATATACCTATAGCTATGTTTCTTAGTGACATCATCATTTACCCTATAAAATCCTTCCCGGGTGTACGTATAAACGAAATTAAAGTTGAGCAACGAGGTTTGGAGCACGACCGCAGGTGGATGCTTGTTGATGAAAACGATAAATTTATCACCATTCGTCAACGCCATGAGCTGCTGCTTTTTGATTTGCATATTGAAGGTAATGGCTTCGTGGTAAAGCACCGGGAGAGCGGGGATACACTTTCGCTTCCATGGAAAATTACCGAAGGCAGAGAAGTACAGGTAACCATCTGGGAGGATAGTGCCATGGCCCTCGAAGGAAGAAGTGAATGGAGTGACTGGCTTGCAGAAAAACTGGACCTGGACTGCCGGCTGGTATACATGCCTGATACATCCCGTAGACCTATTAAAAAGGACTGGGCCAAAGATGATGAAATTGTAAGTTTTGCCGATGGCTATCCGCTCCTTGTGGCAGGCTCGGCCTCACTGGCAGATTTGAATGGAAAGCTGGAACAGAAAATCACCATCGACAGGTTCAGGCCTAATCTCGTTTTTGAAGGAGGGAATCCATACGAAGAGTTTACCTGGGGGCAGTTCAAGATCGGGGAAAATAAATTTCAAGGGTTAAAACCCTGTATCCGGTGCATAGTGACTACCCTTGACCCGGTAACGGCTGAAAAGGGACGGGAGCCTTTATTGACTTTATCAAAACAGAAGGTTGATAATAAAATAGTTTTTGGGCAGCATGCCTATGCCACTGATTATGGTGTGATAAAGATTGATGACGAAATAGAGGTACTTAATTATAAAGATTCGCCTTACGATCCGATTTAAATAGTGTCTGATGGTTAACTTTGCCGCAAATTAACAGCATGTCATTTTTATACGTTAAAGCCCTCCATATCATATTTGTTACCACCTGGTTCGCCGGGTTATTTTATATAGTCAGGTTATTTATTTACCAGACGGAGGCTTCCGAAAGGCCTGACCCTGAGCGGTCTATTTTGGTAAAGGAGTATAAAAGGAACACCAAAAGGTTATGGTTTGCCATCACGTGGCCTTCGGCTGTGCTTACATTGATCTTTGGTACGTGGGTTTTGATGCATGTACCCGCCTACCTGAAAGAAGGGTTCATGCACATCAAGCTGACCTTTGTGTTTGTGCTTTATGTCTATCATTTTATTTGTCACCGCATATACAAACAGCTCCAAAATGATGTTTATAAATACTCTTCGCAGCAGTTGAGGATATGGAATGAAGTAGCGACTATTTTGCTGGTAGGCATCGTGTTTATTATTGTTTTAAAAAACGCCATGAGTATGGTCTGGGGGCTGGCAGGGCTTGTCGGCTTTACCGTTATACTCATGCTGGCTATAAAAATTTATAAAAACATAAGAGAAGGAAATGGAAAACAGAAGTAGTTATATCCTGGTTGTTCTTTTGGCCATAGTATTTGCTTCCTGCAACGGGCAAAAAGAAAAGAAGAAATTACCCATTATGGGCAGAACAGAGATTGACGGAACGGACACGGTACATCATACCATTGCTGATTTTAAATTTGTGGATCAGGATAGTAATTGGGTTTCCACGGAGACTTTCAAAGACAAAATCTATGTGGCCGATTTCTTTTTTACTTCATGCCCTACCATTTGCCCTGTGATGAAAGCCCAAATGCTAAGGGTTTATGATTCCATTCAAAACAAGCCTGATGTACTGATACTATCACACACCATAGACCCCAAGCATGATACTGTGGCAGTACTTAAAGAATTTGCAGATCGACTGGGTGTAGAGAGCAGCAAATGGCACTTTGTAACGGGTGAAAAAGATGATATTTACAAAATAGGACAAACCAGTTATATGGTTAGTGCATCGGAGGACCCGGCTGAACCGGGAGGTTACATCCACAGTGGTGCTTTTATATTGGTGGACAAGGAAAGAAGGGTTCGAGGGCTGTATGACGGCACAAAACCTGACCAGGTTGACCGACTTATTAATGATATTGATGTTTTACTTCAGGAATATGAAAAATAACATGATTAGAGGCTTAGCATTACTATTAACAATATTTATAATTTCCTGTAGTGGAAAAGGTGGCGAGAATAAAGAAATGAGCCACTCGGAGAATGTAAAACTGGAGCAATACATGGTTACAGGAAGCAAACTCTATACGATCCACTGCAGTAGCTGCCATCAGTCGGAAGGGCAGGGGCTGGCCAAGCTTTTTCCTCCGCTCAGCGGATCAGACTATCTGGACAACAACCTGGAAGCAGTACCATGCATCATCAAAAATGGCCTTAGTGGGGAGATTACCGTGAATGGCGTGGTTTATAACCAGCCCATGCCGGCAATACCCCAACTCACTAATCTCGAAATCGCTGAGATTACCACATATATTTACAATAGCTGGGGAAGAAACCACGGCATAGTGGAGGTAAAGGACGTGGAGAAAATGCTTGAAAACTGCAAAAAATAGTTGCTACATATATTTTAAAGGGATGGTGATGGCCTCATCACTGTCCATTTTAATTTTGGTGTCGTTGTAAGAAGGAGGCCCAAATGCCCCCATGGACTTTTTGGAAAAACCAAAGCCCTCTGTTGGTATCCCGAAAAAATTCTTGTCCAACTCTCCGTTTTTATTCTCATCATAAATGATGGACACTGAATAATGCCCTTGAGGTAAATCCGTGAATTTTATGTTTTCTGAGTTCTGGCTAACAGCAACCGTCTGGCTTTTAAAAGGCTTCTCTAAGAAATCTTCCTTCGAGTTGAATATCGCTATGATCAATTGCCCTTTGGGTTCTTTGATATTTTCAACAGTAACATTCAGCTCATAGGTGCCCTGTTGAGCATGGCCGAATATTAACAGTAACGAAAGGAATATGGTCATTTCAATTTCAGGTATGGTTAAAGTAAACTCAATTTAAAAGGTAAACCGGTATAAATTGATAACACAAGTGTACAAGTAATGTTGCATTTGTCAAACTAAACCTGTTATTGAGATTGAACAAGGTGGAGTTTATCGAATAAACGGGCATACTGCCATCATAGAGAGGTTATTTTACGTATATGCTATATCAGCAACTACCTAAACGCTCTATGTATCTCAAACCCCTGATACGGCTTTCCATTTTTTTATTTACCCTATTTCTATTCTCATTTTCCTATAAACAGCGCCAGAGCAGTGACTTAAAACAAAGTATGGATCGTGGCAAGGAACTGTACATGTCATATTG
Organism: Fulvivirga kasyanovii; assembly: GCF_009711405.1. Lineage (GTDB taxonomy): Bacteria > Bacteroidota > Bacteroidia > Cytophagales > Cyclobacteriaceae > Fulvivirga > Fulvivirga kasyanovii. The sequence continues at coordinate 18,618 of NZ_SMLW01000655.1, forward strand.
CCTTACCTGTCATATGCAAAACGGAGAGGGGATACCTGGTACTTTCCCTCCACTGGCTAATGCTGATTATCTTATGGAGGATGCTGAACGTTCCATAAGCCAGATCATTAACGGGGCATCAGGCGAAATGAAGGTGAATGGTGTAGTTTATAACAACGTGATGCCCGGGTTCGATATGACCGACCGGGAGATAGCGGATGTGCTTAATTATATCAGGAACAGTTGGGGCAATCAGGGTGAGGTAATAGCTGAAGAGCAGATACATGAAGTTAGGAATAAATAAAATAACTGATCAGGACGACAAATAAATATATAACCTAAAAGCAACAGCACATGGAAACTAAACGATTACTATTGATTTTGACCCTTCTTTTGGGCTTCAATTTTGCCGATGCCCAGACAGACAAGGAGCAAGTGGAGGCGGCCATACTCGATTATGTGGAAGGGATTTATGAGGTTCAACCTGAAAGGATTAAAAGAAGCGTACACCCTGAGTTGGTGAAAAAAGGTTTTTGGAGGCCCAAAGACCAGTCAGCATATAAGGATGAGTCCGTCATGACATTTGATGAGCTGGTCGATCTGGCAGGTAAGTGGAACGCCAAAGGGTGGTTGCCTAAAGACGCACCCAAAGTAGTTGAAGTTTATGACGTTCAGGATAAAACGGCAGTGGGCAAGCTTACTGCTCACTGGGGTACGGATTATTTTCATCTTGCCAAATATGGTGACCGGTGGATGATCACCAATGTACTGTGGCAGAGTCCTGCACCAATAGAAAAAACCGCTAAAAACTAATTCCCATGGCACAATTCAGTTTAAATATTAATGCACAAACCTATAATATCGATGTTAGCCCCGATACGCCTTTGCTATGGGTGCTGAGGGATACCCTGGGTCTGAAAGGAACAAAGTTTGGGTGCGGCAAGGCACTTTGTGGAGCCTGCACGGTACACCTCGATGGCAACGCGATCCGGTCGTGCAGCTTTCCGGTGTCTGCCGTTAAAGGCAAAGTTGTGACCATAGAAGGGTTATCCGAAAAAGGTGACCACCCGCTTCAACTGGCCTGGCAGGAGGTCGATGTGCCGCAATGTGGCTACTGCCAGACAGGGCAGATCATGTCAGCGGCGGCACTATTGCAGAGGAATCCGAGCCCTACCGATAAGGATATTGATATGGCTATGTCTGGGAATATTTGCAGGTGCGGCACATATCTTCGTATAAGAAAAGCGATCCATACAGCCGCGAAAGGAGGGGCAGATGAGTGAAGTAATGAAAATTAAACGCCGTGATTTCATTAAGATCAGCGGCATTACCGGCACCGGCCTTATCCTGGGCTTTGGTTTGTCAGCGGGAGCCAGGGACAAGGCACTAACGCATTTTGAACCCAATGCATTTTTGAAAATAGGGTCTGACAACAGCATTATCATATTTGCCAAAAATCCTGAAATAGGTCAGGGAGTTAAAACGTCCCTTCCTATGATCATAGCAGAGGAACTGGAGGTTGACTGGAACAACATAGAGGTAATACAGGCAGGTCTTGATAGCAGGCTTGGTGCGCAATTTGCCGGAGGCAGTACGGCCATCAAGACCAACTGGCAAACTTTGAGAACTGCCGGAGCGGCAGGCAAATCTATGCTCATCGCCACTGCGGCCGGAAAGTGGCAAATTTCCGAAAGCGAGTGCTATGCCGAGCGTGGAGTAGTAAAGAACCGGCGAAATAAAAAGCAATTTACCTATGGAGAGCTGGCCGGTGATGCCTCAAAGCTTAAAGTTCCGGAAGCACCGTCCTTCAAAGACCCGAAGGATTTTAAAATTATCGGCACCTCCAAAAAAGGAGTTGATAATCAGCAAATAGTGACAGGGACTGCTGAGTTTGGTATTGATGCCCGCAAAGAAGGCATGCTGGTGGCAACGGTATTGAAATGCCCTGTTTACGGAGGTAAGGTAGCGAGCTTTGATGACTCGGAAACCAAAAAGATTGATGGTGTAAGGCACGTGATCAAAATAGATGCCCTGGGGTCTGTTGAGCGGGTAGCAGGTGTGGCGGTGGTCGCAGACAATACGTGGGCGGCTATGAAAGGCAAAAAAGCACTCAAGGTAACTTGGGATTATGGAGAAGGAGCATCAGAAAGCAGTGCCGGCATACTGGAGAAATTTGACACATATCTTGCCAAAAACGGGGAGATAGGTCTGCGGGATGATGGCGATATAGATGCAGCTTTTAACAAAAATGAAAAAGCGATTGAAGCCATCTACGAGGTGCCATTCCTCTCTCATGTGCCCATGGAGCCGATGAACTACTGTGCCGATGTAAAGGAAAATGAGTGCGAGGTATGGGGACCAACGCAGGTTCCCGGTTACGTACAGCGATTGGCTTCCGGAATTACCGGCATTCCCCGTGAAAACATTAAAGTAAATATGACGAGGGTAGGCGGGGGCTTTGGCCGAAGACTAATGGCAGATTATGCGGCAGATGCGATCACTATCTCCCATCAGATAAAGCAGCCCGTACAGGTGGTTTGGAGCAGGGAAGATGATATACAGTATGACTATTACAGGCCTGCAGGCAGGTACAAACTTAAAGCTGCACTGGACAATGCAAATAAACTTACCGCCTGGTATCTCAATGCGTCAACAACATCGAGAAACTTGTTCCGGGGTTCTCAGGAGTCACCACATACCACTGAAGTTTTTCCTGATGGATTCCCGGCCGGGTTTGTGCCTAATTTCCGGATGGAGTACACGCCTGTGAAAACCGTGGTGCCAAGTGGTGCCTGGAGAGCACCGGGCCATAACGCGACTGCCTTTATCGACCAGAGTTTTATTGATGAAATGGCGCATCTGGCAAAGAAAGATCCCGTCGATTTCAGGCTGGAAATTTTAGGTAACGAAGATAAAGAAATGCCCTATGCAGACCATGGAGGGCCAACGTACAGCACCAAAAGACTTAAAAATGTTATTAAAATAGCGGCAGAGAAATCCAACTGGCACAAAAAAGAGGCTGGCGTCTATAAAGGGTTTGCCGCGCATTTTATGTTTGGTGCTTATGTGGCAGAAGTTGTAACTTTATCACTGGACGCCAATAAGGAACCACATATTGAGAACGTATTGGCCGTGGTGGATTGTGGTATCGTGGTGAACCGGAGTGGTGCCATGTCGCAGATAGAAGGAGGTATAGTGGATGGCCTTGGAGCCGCTATGTTTGGAGAGGTTACCATAGCAGATGGCATGGCTCAACAGGACAACTTCGATACCTATAAAATGATCAGAATGAAGGATGCACCTAAAATAGAGGTACACCTTGTAGAAAGTAAGGAGTCTCCCGAAGGCCTGGGAGAAATGAGCCTGCCCATGATCAGTGCGGCTTATGCCAATGCAATTTTTGCGGCCACAGGTAAACGAATCCGTAAGTTACCTGTTCAATTATCTGAAGTCAGTTCGTAAATGAAGGAAATAAAAAATATAATAGCCGAGTATCATAAGATAGATTTTGATAAGAAAAAAGCGGCTTTGGCCACTGTGGTAAAGGTCAGAGGCTCGTCTTATCGTAGTCCGGGAGCCCGTATGCTGATTACCAATGACGGCCGGTGGATCGGTTCGATCAGTGGCGGATGCCTCGAAGGGGATGCATTGAGAAGGGCCAGGGAGGTAATGCAAACCGGCGAACCTCAGGTGATCACTTATGATACTACGGCCGAAGGAGATTCCCTGGGCATAGGTCTCGGCTGCAATGGCATTATCGATGTGCTGATCCAGGCTATAGGAGAAGATGATGCAGATAACCCTATTAAAAGACTTGAAAGCTTGGTGAACTACGATAATCTGTCCGTAATAGCGACAGTTTTCAGAACGAATGGAACGCCAGGGGTTGCTGAACAGCTATGGATCGATAACAATAAAAATGTTCATGGTGATATCCGCGACAAGGCCTTGAGAACACAAATGAGTCAGGACCTGCTATGGGTACAGGAAAACAGAAAGCCGGAAATAAAAACATATGCCAACGGACAGTTGGAGGTGTTTTTTGAAATTGTTGAACCTTGTATAGACCTGTTGATCTTTGGGGCAGGGTTTGACGCTCGTCCCGTGGTTGACCTTGCCAAGGTTATGGGGTGGGATGTAACGGTTACCGACGAATGCATAGCCCATATTGCCCCGGCCCGGTTTCCGTTGGCTGACCAGGTAAAGCTTTGCAAACGTGAGCACGTGAGCGAGGAAATTAAAATAAAACCCTATTCGGCTGCGGTACTGATGTCTCATAACTATGAATATGACCTGCAAGTGCTAAAGAGGCTTCTTCCCACACCGGTAAACTATATTGGTATACTGGGCCCTAAAAAGCGCGTAGATAAAATGTATGAATCTCTTGAAGCAGAGGGCTTTGAATTAACGGCAGAAGATAAACACCGGATCCATAGCCCAATAGGTTTGGATATCGGAGCTGAGACCCCGGAGGAGATAGCGCTGTCTATTATTACCGAAATCCAGGCCAAGTTTACCAACAGGAGTGGAGGCTTTCTGAAATACCGAAATGCCCCGATCCATCACCGTGATGGCAAGGAAGACCAGGTATTTAAGCAGGTTTTTATCAATCAGGTCATCGAGAAGAAGAGCTCAATATAGCCCAATTTGGGGGAGTTGATAAAGTGATTTATTTACTAACTTCAAGTGTGAGTAAAATTGGAGTTATTATTCTTGCAGCAGGTTCATCCTCCAGGCTGGGCCGCCCAAAGCAGCTTTTGAGGTTCAATGGCGAGTCTTTGCTTCAAAAAAGTGTGAAGGCGGCACTGGATGTTTCTGATATTACACTTACCGTGCTTGGAGCCCACTACCAGGAAATAGGTGAAGAGATCAAATATCTCAAGACCAAAAGCCTCTTTAACCTCGACTGGAACAAAGGTATGGGCAATTCGATCAAATTTGGCCTGCATGAAATTCATAAAGAGCATCCCGATCTGAATGCCGTTATTATCATGGTCTGCGACCAACCCTTTGTATCAGGAGAGCTTTTGAATACAATGATAGATGCCTACCACAGAGGAAACGCCCTGGTGGCTTCATCCTATGGAAGCACGGTGGGTGTGCCGGCTTTGTTTGACAGGCAATACTTTAAGCAAATATTGAAAATCGATGACAAAAAGGGGGCAAAAGCAATTCTCAATCATGGAGATGCCTATTTGATCCCCTTCCCACAAGGCAGTCAGGACATTGACACGCCGAAAGACTGGGAGAATTTTAAAGCCATGTGATAGTGGAGGATGATTGCGATGGTGTTAAGTAACCGGTTTTGGGTAATCGGTGAAAGAGTGACGGGTAAACAGTAAATAGTAAACGGTGAACAGTAAGCGGTAAACTGTAAGCAGTATGATGCTTATAGACAAAAAAAAGCCTTACCAAATCTTAAATTTAGTAAGGCCGTTCTTGAAAAATATTTTATTTACCTGGCTACAGGCACCAGACTGATGGCCGCACCTCCACCCGGAGCAAGTTTAAGGTCCAGCTTATCTTTACTGGTTACCGTTTTAGAAGTGATTTCATAAGCCGTTGGGTTATCATCCCAATGAGCGTCCGCCGCATCTGCATAGATTGTTGCAGTGTAAGACTGTCCATTATCCAGAAAGCTAAGGTCAACCGTCAGCTCACGGGGGTTCTCATCTGTGATTGATCCGATAAACCATTTATGGGTATTTCGCTCTCTTCTGGCAATGGTAACATAATCACCAACCTCGCCATTCAGCACCTTAGACTCTTCCCAATCTACCCCAACATCACGAATGAACTGAAAGGCAGCATTTCCCTCATAGTTTTCAGGTAAGTCAGCAGCCATTTGGACGGGTCCGTAGATCACCACATAAAGAGCCAATTGCTGGGCAAGTGTCGTGTTTACCTGACTGTTTTCCTTCCATGGGTTTAGTTTAATGTTAAAGATCCCCGGCGTGTAATCAATCGGACCGGCCAGCATTCTTGTGAAGGCCACCGTTGGTAAATGAGACGGCGGGTTTCCTCCTTCTACTGACCAGGCATTGAACTCCTGACCTCTTAACCCTTCACGCGAAATAGCGTTAGGCAATGTCCTTCTGATGCCCGTAGGCTTTATAGGTTCGTGGGCATTGACCGCTACTTTGTGCTTTGCAGCCGTTTCCAGTACCTTTCTGTAATGGTTTACCATCCACTGGCCATGGTGATACTCTCCTTTAGGGATGATCTTACCGACATAGCCCGTTTTTACAGCATGCATACCCAGGTTTTCCATCAATTTGTATGCAGTGTCCAACTGCTGCTCGTAAGTTCTTGGCGCGGCCGACGTTTCATGGTGCATGATGATCTCTACACCTTTCTCTTTACCGTACCTCACCACTTCTTTCAAGTCGTAATCTTCATATGGTGTTACAAAATCAAACACACCCTCACGATCTTCAAATCCGATCCAGTGTTCCCAGCCCGTATTCCAGCCTTCAACTAATACTGCTCCAATATTATTGGCGGCGGCAAAGTCAATAAATGCCTTTGCGTTTTCAGTAGTAGCACCGTGCTTGCCGCTGGCCATGTCCCAGGTAGATTTGCCTAAGTGCATCTCCCACCAGATGCCGACATATTTTGTAGGCTTAAACCACGATACATCACCCAGTTTATTAGGTTCGTTGAGGTTTACAATAAGCCTCGATTCGATCAGGTCACCGGCCTTGTCAGCAATCTGGATTGTTCTCCATGGCGTACTGAAAGGCGTATTCCGTTTTACCTTGTAACCCGTAATTTCAGAGCCTACCAGCTCACTTTCCATGCCTAAAGTCTCTGTATTCACCTTTAAAGTCATGCCGGAGTAGTCGGTAAGGTTGGCTTCATGAAAGCTCAGGTAGAGCCCATCGTCGGTTTTCATAGTCACCGGTGTGTTTACGGCATTTTCTGGAATGTAAGTCTGAGCAAGGTTCGGATGGTTTCGTTTGCTGATAGCATCTATTTCAGAGAATTTGGTTTCATTATAGAGATGTTCGTAAATGTCCCAGTCGCCAGGTATCCACCATACCTTATGATCTCCGGTGAGGTTAAACTGTGTATTTTCATCCGTAATGATCACCTCCTTCATGTTCGGCTGGTTGGGGAAATGGTATCTGAATCCAAGACCATCATCATAGACCCTGAAAATTACCGTCAACTTACGCTCCAGGCCTTCCTGCTCTTTCAGGTCTACCGTGAGTTCATTGAAATTATTCTTCACCTTCCTTTGCTCCCCCCAGGGCATCTCCCAGGTTTCCGTAACTGATTTGGATGATGAGTTACTTACTTCAAGCCCGGATTTGATGGCGTCCATATCCTTAAAGTCAAAACTGAGGTACGAACTGTCAATAACTACCTTTCCGCTATGAGCCACGGTATAGCCTACCTCTCCTTCTTCATTGGTAAAAAACACCAGGATATTATTTCCGGAAGGCGACTCGACTGTAAGCGGGGCAACGGTTTCTACGGGCATCTTACAAGCAGTGTTAAAAACAAAAAGAATAAATATGAACAGGCACTTGTACCAGGCCAGACGTTTTAGTTGGGTATTTAACATATTGGATGGGGTTATAGTTAGTTCAAAAGAAATGTAAAATTACTAAATAGAATATAATGGCTATTGTTGTACCGGTATGTTTTCAGCCTTATCCGGCCACACCTCTACAATAAAATAAGCAATCTGGCCTATGGTGCTGGTGAAAACCACAATGAGCACCCACATAATCCGCTGTGTGCTATCAAAAGACGGGTTTTTGCTGATCAACACAATATAGTAGATCATTAAAATGAACCCGGACCCTACCGCTATAAACATCATGATCATCATAGGAACGAAGGACTGCAGGAATAACGGAACTTCATCCGGAGGCAGGTCGTGAGGATGCAAATCCATAGAAGCAACATTCACGAAAAGCGTGAAAAAAAGAACGAAATAAACCATTAAGAATATTAAAGGAGCAATGGTAAATAGCCCAAGAATTACTTTTTTAGATGTACTCATATGTTGTCTTGCTTGTGTTGATGCGTAATTTAAGGAGTTATTGGCACAATCGGAATTTTGAGGGCCAGTCAGAAGTACTGCGGGGGAGGATAATGATATTTATGATCAGGAGCGCAGATTATCAAAACCCTAAGAACAGACAGAATTTAACACCTGCTTTACTAAGCCTCCAAGGATTAGTAAAGCTAAACCTCACAAAACCTACAGACCTAACAAACCAGTAATTCCGCGGCAATACATAAGCACCCTCTCCCTGATCATGCTGGGCCTACGAAGCATCTAACGCCGTGTTTTGCACCAGCTGAAATCACCTGCTTATCAAACAAGCCTTTTCTGAAGCCGTACCAGTGCTCACTTTGCGGCCCGAATTAAATTCGAGATAATCTTCCAAAACCCCATCACTGAAGATCACGCCATTTTCCGGCATTTGTGATTCTATTGTTAGCTTGATCTGCTTATTTACCGCACCTACTACTAACTTCGAACTTGTGCTTGGGCTTCGGTAAGGCTCCCGGACTATAAAGCACAGGCGGTCATCATCCCATTGCATTTCATAGGAATAAGTGGATGAGCCTGCCCCGAAAAATTGGGACAGGCCATTGTACTCATTAAAAACCGAACTCAACCAACCCGTAGACCCTGCACCTGTAGATACAATCAGTCCACTGGAAGATTGTGTCTCGGTTTGGTCTCCGAACGTGATCCTGTATCGGGCGGATGTGTGGTTGGCCTTCCCGATAAAGAAATCATTAAAAGCCAACAACTTTTGACCATCATTAAGCTCGGCCTCTGCCAGTGTTACTTTTTTGATCCCGACATTCCCTCTCAGAGATTGGGCCAACCCGTCCTGATAATTACCAACATTAAAAGGCAGCAATACTCCGCTATTCCTCTCAGGATCAGGGTTGATGGCCAGGATAGGATTGGAGCCGACATATTTAGCTGTGTTGGCGACCAGGCCATCCTGTCCCAGTACTACTATGAGATCAGTATCCGTAAAAATGTATGAAGGCAGAAAATCCTTTTCCAGCACTGTGGTTTTCAGTTGCCTGGTTACGGTTCGTTGTACCGTAAGCAGGCTGTTATAAAAGGTATTATGCTCCTGCTCATAGTCTTCAAAGTCACCACCACTATGCTCGATGTAAAATTTAGCCTGCGGTTTTGTGTTGAACTTTTCTATCAGCTTTTCCAGTCTTGTCTTATTCTTCACCAGGACGATCCTTTCAAATTCCATAACGGTACTATTTAGAATGTTTCAGCAAACTGTCGAGCAGGTCAGGACTAATATTCAGGTTACTGATCTTACCTGCATTATCAGCCAATTCCCTGAAAGCCAGTGCTATGTTTGATCCGGCATCTGATTTTTGAGACATCGCCGTCAGCAGCCTCCAATCCATATTTCTGTAAGGCTTGATCATCGCTTCTATAGCATAGCCTTTGGCATCAGCCGTTTTCTTCTCATTGCTTACCTTCATGTCTATATAATCCTGCTTTTTAGACTCCACGGAAATATCAGCCTCAACTCTCATTTCCCTGATCTTTCGCTGGTTTTGTGCTTCAGCAACCTCACGCTCCATTTGAGTTTCTGCGATCTCCTTCTTCTTTTGCTCTATGGCAATTTCCGTATTCAGTTCACTTTGCTTGATCTTTCTTTCCTGCTCTACGGAAAAATTCCTTCGCTCATAAATGGCCAGATCAGCCTCTTTCAACAACTCCTCCCTAGCCTTGGCTTCCAGCGCTCTGCTGGTTTCCGGAGTAGCTTTTACGGCAAGTATATTGACACTTAAAGGCTCTATTCCCAATGAAGCTATTGTAGCAGAAGCCGTCAAGCCACTGCTGATCGTGTTTTCAAGGGCAGAAGAGCTATTGATAGCTTCCCTTAAGCCGGTTTTTCTGATAAAAGTTGCCGTGGCAGTTTGTGCCTCATTGATGATCCTCGCATTGAGTTTCTCGTGGTCATCGGTTTTAAAGTCGCCTTTTTCATTTACCGTAAAGTCCAGCAGGTCGGCCAACTGCTTCGGGTCTTTAATTTTATAAGTGATCTGCCCCTGAATAGTGGTTTGCTGAAAATCTGACGTAGTTTCGGTGAAAATGAAATTCACATCACTACTTCCCATCGGAATCGCCGTAATAGAGGTATTTGGGGCGAAATAGAAGAAAGATAGCCCTCTGCCTTCATTGGCGATCTTACCGTTTTTGTATTTGATGACATAGGTCATCGAGTCGAATTTTATATATTTTATACCAAACATGGCATTAAGATTTAAGTGAATTATTAAGTAACAGTTCTTCACGCAGCTCGGTGAGGATCTCCCCAAGCAGGTTTTTACCGAGCCATGTATGGCGCGACTTTGCCCTGGGGTCGTCCTCCGCCAGACCTATTCCCCAGATGGGGTCTACCGGGCTGGCCTCTACGATGGTGGTGCCTTCTGTTTTCAGTAACCTTTTCAGCAGGTTTTCATTTTGAGTAAATTTGGCCTTGTTGCCCGCGTAAACAATATTTTTGCATTGCTCCTCCCAAACCTGCTGATCAAAGTTTTTCACCTTGCGGCCGAGTGCCTTTTGCTTACCCGGTGATTTGGCTTTCAAAATTTCCGCAGCTGTTTCCTGGTCATCGAATAGCAATGCTTTATGATACATCATGTGCTGCTCGCTGCTGTTGAAAGTGATGTCATCAATCTCAAAAGTGCAGGGGTGCCAGTTACTAAATGGAGAAGCCGTTCTCCAGAAATATGTGAATTTTTCTTCTGTCATTCTTTTACCAGTTTTATGACTTCCTCCCAATCTTCATAGGGATCGAAGCCCGCTTTATCTTCAAATAGTACGTTGAAATAAGGCTTCTTTTCATAGTAGCCGTATTTTTTGCTGATAATCTCAGGATTACCGTTTACATGGTCGAAATGAATGTCATGCTCCCTGAAAAAGGCCAGATACTTTTCAATCTCATTAGGGTGTGAGCAGGTAAAAAGAATCCTGCTCACGTCTTTTCTTTTGCTGATCAATTGCAAAGCTTCTTTAGCCAGCGGGTAAAACTCGGTGGGGATCTTGTGCTCTGACCAGTTGGGCTTTATGATCGTTTCATGAATATCGAAGGCCCAGAAGGTTTTGTCCCAGTTTTTTTCTTTGGCTTGTGCAAATGCCTTTTTGATCGCTCTCGTTATCATCCTACTAATTGTTTTTCGTTTATATTGATCTTTGCTTTGTCTCGCAACGCTTCAAAAGTCCATTCCTGAATGAGTTTGCCATTCTCAAAAATTGTCACCATCTCATCTTTCAGCTCAGGAAACTCATGTTCCAGTACCGTTTCATAGGTTTCATCTACCCTGATCAGCTTCAGCCTTCCGCCTTTACTTTTCTTAAAGCTTCCGGTAATGTTGCCGACGGCATCCATTTCGGTAGGGCTTTTTTGTACTACCACATCTTTACCGTTAACCTGGGCATAGCTGCATTTCAAGGCAAACTTTTGTGTATCGCGGTCAACTTTCTGTAGCAGTGCCCCGCCCATGCCTAGCACCAGGTTTTCAGCACTGATGCCATTGGCCTTCAAGGCCTGGTACATGTCCTTAATGGCGTCATAATTTACACCATCACCCTGAATGACACGCACTTGTGGAGGCAATACTTTATAACCTTTTTCATTGACCGTGTAACCGAATTTGTCAAAAAGTATGTTGAATACACTGAGCAAAGTCATTACAGGATCGCCACTGTCGGGGCGTATAACCAGTACACCCTCTCTGTCGAGTACCTGGGCTTTCAGGTTTTCTCCCCAATATTCTTCACAGGCTTTGAAAATATTGTAGCTGTCAGATACACAAGCCACCAGGCCGGTAGGGAAAGTGTTGAGTACGTGTTTGAATACATCAAGTTCACCATCTTTACCTAAAAGTGTGCATATGCTGTGCTCTGTTGCAGGTATGCTTTTGCCATACACTTCGCTGGTGTTGTAGTACTGCTGCGCCAGTACAGATCCTGCCAGGGTATCGCTGCCCTGAAAGTTGATCAGGTGAGCGCTTCCGCCAAGGCCTGCACTTTCCACACTGCTCACGCCGCGGAACCCGAAGTCGTTAAGCACAAACTCGATACCTGCTTCAGCCCCTTCGGTAGCGGTTTCCTCAAAGTATTGGGTTACCACCTTTTTTACCTCTCTGCTTAGCGTAGCAACCGTGGTAGGGTACCAGATCTGCATAAGCATAGTCTCCAGAAAGTTGGTTAACCAAAAGCACTCAGGATCGGTATTTTCTATGGTCATCAGCACATTTTGAGTGGGCACGGCAGTTCCTTCCGGTACAGCTTTGATCTTAACAGGGAGCTTGCCATCATACTTGTCCAGGATGTATTGGAACTTGCTTTTGTCAAACACATCGTCCCGTCCGAAAACCTGTTTCAAAAATGGCTCAGCCTGGTCAAGGTCTTCCTGAGTGAAAGCTTTGCCTTCCAGATATTCTTTAATGAAGTACTGCAGGCCATAGAAAACAGTATTGTCAAATTTACCACCGCGGCTTTCGAGGTAGCTGTATACTTTGGTAGTACCCGGGTAGTACAGTTTGTGGTGAGAATACTTGTAAGCATCTGCGAGGAGGATTAAGTTATTGCGTTTCATAGCTATAAATGTTTGTGGTAAGACTTTAATTAATTTAAAACTGCTGCGTATTTGTTGGTCAGGAACCTGATCAGCCCTGTATGTTCATTGCTGAATTGTCCACTGGTGATGAGGTTTTCTATTCCTTCAAGTTTGAACCATTTTACTTCGGCAATGTCATCATGCTCCGTGGGCGTACCATACTGAAGATCGCAGCTAAAGAGCAGGGTTATGATCTTATCCGTATCACTTCGGTATCTCCAGTCATCTATTTTCATAGAAGTCTCGTAAGTCATGTCGCCCACTTCAATCTGTCCGCACTCTTCGAGCAACTCACGTCGGGCAGATACCTCATAGTTTTCATCTTCCGGATCGGCAAAGCCACCTACAAGTCTCCATTTGCTGCTGTTGGCCTTTCTGCCCAGCAATATCTCCTGCTTGTCGTTCCTAAATACGGCCACATCTACAGTAGGGTATACCTTTTTAAACTGGTTGTGGTATGCATAAAGGATCCCGGCCCTGAAATCCCTGGAATCAAAGATCTGATCCTGGTATTTCTTTCTAAGCTCAGTGGCGTTATAGTCGCCATGCTCAGGAAGGTCAACAGTCTCAAACCTACCGGTATAGTAGGGTATGAAGCTGTCGCGGCTGCCGTATAATTTAAATTGCTCCGTTGGGAACACACTGCTTAACAGGTTATCCAGGTTTTCAGACCATGCCACATCGCTGGGGTGATCGCTCAAAGGCAGTACAACCACATCGTTATATTCCTTTTTGATCATCTTCTCCCGGGTGTAGTAATCGTAAGGATTTTTTCGCCCAGGTACCGGGCTGATACCCAGCACAATGATGAGCTTATTATGATTAGTTTTCACCTTTTCGATGAGGTCTATATGCCCCTCGTGGAGGTATGGTGTCTGAAACCGTGCTATTATAACTCCTGTTTCCATTTTTTTTTGCGTTAATGTTACACAAATATAGATATGTGTAACATTAACGCAAAATAATTTATGTAAAATTTACGCATTTTATGGGTATTTAGGATTAACCCTCTGGTAATCAGTTATTAAGGGGATATATTTTTTGAGATGAGGATGTCTGTCACATTAAATAAAGGCTTAGAAAGTGGGCTGTCAGGAGACAACACCGGGGGATCGGTACCTGACTTCACCTGCTTTACTAAGCTTTTCAAGATTAGTAAAGCTTAACTGAAGCTATGGAATACCAACGAAGCTATCTTGCATAACATAGAGTTGTTGATAAAAACGCCCAACAAGAGAGGGGATCGTTATGGCAGATGAATAGATTGTAATCGTCATCCTGAAATTTTCCATCTCGTACTTCCAAAACAAATAGCAAACTTTATGGAAAATATTCAGAATCCCCCGGATCAGGACAGTGTCATCACCTTAGACTGGACACCCGAATATATACAGCTAAAATGTGGTTATGTCCTCTTTGAGAGACATCCGCTGGGAAGTAGAAACAATGGAAATTCTGGTTATTTCCATTACGCTGTGAAAATTCAGGAATGATGTGGAAGGGGGTAGGTAGCCTTCAGAAAAATTTTTAAATCTCAAAAGTTATCCCCTTTTTCTTCAGCTCGAAATATTTCTTCTCATTGAAGCGGAACAGGTTCCCGGGGCGGCCGGCGCCGGTCATGTTTTGTTTTTCGTCCGTTTCTTCGAGGAAGCCGAATTTTAAGATCTTCTTTTTGAAGTTTCTCCGGTCAACAGGTCGGTCGAGTACTGTCCGGTAGAGCTTTTCAAGTTCTGAGAAAGGGAATTTCTTTTCAAGCAATTCAAAGCCAATGGGTTCGTAAGTGATCTTGCCTTTGAGCCTTTGTATGGCTACATCCAGGATGCGTTTGTGGTCAAAAGCCAGTGGAGGGAGCTTCTTTACATTAAACCAGGCCACATCGCTGGCATCGGTGCTGGCGTGCAGTTCAAATGCATCCGGCTTTACCAGCCCGTAATAGGTTATCGAAACCACCCGGTTTCTCGGATCACGATCAGGGTTGCCAAAGCTGTAGAGCTGCTCCAGGTAGTTGATCGAAATACCGGTTTCTTCCTTAAGTTCCCGCTGTACCGCCTCTTCCAGCGATTCATTATTTTTTACCAAACCACCGGGCAATGCCCACATCCCCTGATAGGGATCAATATCCCGTTTGATCAGCAGCACGGATAAACCCTCTTTTGAGGTATATCCAAAAACTACTGCATCTACTGCTAATTTAATATCCTGATCGAGGCTCATAGGCCAAAGATATTATTTATGTAAATATTACGCAAATAATAAAATACAATCGCATGTATTAGTTTTTCTAATCAAATCATTTAAATAAAAACATACTGATTATCAGTCAAAACCATTGAACCTGCGTTTAACAAAACCATGGAAAAGACCGAGATTAAAAATATTTGGGAGGATCTTCATGGAGAACTCTACCGGTTTATAGCTCATAAAGTGCAGGGTGATACTGCTGCGGATGATATCCTGCAAGACGTTTTTATCAAAGTATATCTCCATATCGATCAGCTAAACGATGCCGGGAAACTAACCTCCTGGGTTTATCAGATTACCAGAAATACCATAGTTGATTATTTTAAGCAGAAGCCTAAAGAAAGTAACGCATATAACGAAAGCTGGCCTGACCAGGAAACGGATGACGACCTGTACAGCTCACTGAGCAATTGCATCAATAGTAAAATCAACAAACTTTCCCCGGCCGACAGAGATGTGATGTTGCTTACCTATTTCAAAGGGTACAGTCAAAAGGAGTTGGCAGCATTTCTTGACATGTCGTATTCGGGAGCTAAAAACAAAGTGCAGCGGCTCCGGTCAAAGCTTAAAGATTCAATCCTTAGCTGTGAAAATGTTGAATATGACAAAACAGGGAAGATCACAGATTACACAGGAAAAAATATTTGAAAATTTCCGGGTCTTTTTTGAAGCCCTTCAGTCTATCGGGTGAAAACAAAATTATACGACTGATGAAAAATATTGATGTACACATTATTAATGCTTTTGAATGCCAAAATAATGGCGGCAATCCGGCGGGAGTGGTACTAAATGCTGATGGCCTTACTGCCAAACAAAAACTCGAAATAGCCGGACAGGTTGGCCTGTCTGAGACAGCGTTTGTGTCTGAATCGGCCATGGCAGATTATAAGCTGGATTTTTTCACGCCGACTAAACAGATAGCACATTGCGGACACGCGACCATTGCCACTTTTACCTATTTAAAACAGGAGGGAAAAATAAAGGGAGATTCGTCCTCGAAAGAAACGGTGGATGGAGTAAGGCAGATCTATTTTGAAGGAGCCAGTGCCTTTATGGAGCAGGATGCCCCGAAATATATCCCTGTTTTGCCGGAAGATAAGGAAAGCACCCTGTTAGCATTAGGCTTGGACAAACAGGATCTGCTACCTGGCTTCGATATCGAAATTGTGAATACAGGCAATTCTTTTCTGATTGTGCCTGTAAAGAGTGAAAATGTACTTAAAAGCATATCAGCCCGGCAAGAGGTCATAGAAAGTCTTTCCGAAAAGTACGGGCTTATCGGTTTCTATGTTTACAGCCCTTCTGAGGACGCAGCAGCACATGCCACTTCGAGAATGTTTGCTCCATTCTACGGTATTGAGGAAGAAGCTGCCACCGGTATGGCGGCTGGCCCGCTTGCCTGCTATCTTCATCACTATGGGGCGGTGCAGGCAGAAGAGGTGGTTATCTCTCAGGGAAAGCACATGACTCCCCCTTCGCCAAGCATGATCACGGTAAGGTTGAAAATAACGGCACAAGGTATTGAGAAGCTCTATGCGGGCGGCAGAGGCTACGTTTCAGGAGTCAAAACCGTGTTAGTAGATCGAAATGAAGATAAATGAAATGAGAACACTCAAGATATTTCAGGTCGATGCCTTTACAGACCAGAAGTTTAAAGGCAACCCGGCAGGAGTAGTGCCTGAGGCTGACGGGCTCACCGATCAGGAAATGCTGGACATAGCGCGGGAGCTGAACAACTCGGAGACAGCCTTTGTACTGAAAGGCGATCAGGAATATGACCTGCATATCAGGTACTTTACACCTAAAGCGGAGGTGCCTGTTTGCGGACATGCCACCATTGCAGCGATTTATGTACATGCGCTGCAACATGCCTTGCCTACAGGCACGATCAAAATAAAGACCCAGGTCGGTATTTTGCCCATTCACGTTCAGGAAGTTAAAGGTGAATATGAGATCACCATGGAGCAGGCCTCACCGGTTTTTGAATCGCCTCTCGATGAGCTGGTCACGAGTACCATAGTTCAGGCATTGGGACTAAACAAGGAGATGGTCAACAATCATTCACCCGTACAAATTGTTTCTACCGGGCATTCCAAAGTCTTGATCCCGCTGAAGGAAGAAGATGATATCAATAGGTTGAACCCTGATTTGTCCCGGCTTTCACAACTGAGCAGGGAGATCAGTTGCAACGGATATTTCGTGTTTTGCATAACCCAAACCTCACCTGAATATGTTACTTAGGGAGGATGTTTGCCCCGGCCATAGGCATAGCAGAAGACCCGGTAACAGGCAATGCCAATGGGCCTCTGGGAGCTTACCTTATTCATCATCATTTGGTAAAACCTGATGGCGCTACATTTCAGTTTACTGCCACGCAGGGCAACGCCATGCAGCGGCCGGGAAGCATGAAAGTAATGGTAGATATTGTGAATGGTAAACCTGCTAAAGTCAGAATAAAAGGAACGGCAGTTATTGTATTTTCAACCACCCTCAAACTTGATTAACCTATGGATGTGACACTTAACAATGATTTAAAGGCTCTGAACAACCTGCTGCAAGAGGCACTTGACGAAGGCCTGTTGTATTTGAATGATATTGATAACCTGCCCACTTCAGTATCAGTTAAAGATACTGAGGGGACCGGTTTGCCCATGGTAGGCCAGGGAGGAGCCTCCACGCTTGCAGAATTTAAAAAGCGGTACAGCGATCTGATGGTATCGTCTACAGGACCCCGCTATTTTGGGTTTGTAACAGGAGGGGCAACCCCGGCGGCACTAATGGGTGATATACTGGCAACTATTTATGATCAAAATACGCAGACCACCAAAGGTCATGGTGATGTTTCTGCCATAGTTGAGTTTGAAGCTATACACATGCTCCTCGACTTTTTCGGTTTGCCCAAAGAGGAGTATCTGGGAGGATTTGTAACAGGCGCTACTATGTCTAATTTTACCTGTTTGGGCGTAGCACGGCAATGGCTGGGAAAAGAGAAAGGGATAGATGTGGCCAAAAACGGGGTGAGTGGTGATTTTAAAATACTTTCTGCAGTACCCCATTCGTCTTCCATAAAAGCTTTGTCCATGTTGGGGCTGGGCAGTAGCAATATAATAAAGATCGATACAGTTGATCCTTTGCGGGAAGCCATAGATATTGATAAACTGGAAAAGGAAATAATGGCACTTGAAGGGACACCCTTCATCCTGATCTCGAGCGGCGGCACGGTCAATACGGTTGATTTTGATGATATGCAGGCTATTGCCAACCTCAGGAAGAAATATAATTTCTGGTGGCACGTAGATGCTGCATTTGGTGGTTTTGCGGCGCTTTCACCCGGCTATGCCCATTTGCTTAAAGGTTGGGAAGATGCAGACAGCATTACCATCGATGCCCACAAATGGCTGAATGTGCCTTATGAAAATGCTTTTTTCTTCGTTAGGGAAGAGCACAAGATGCTACAGGTAGAGACTTTTCAAAACTCCAATGCTCCCTACCTGGGTGATCCTATGGAAAATTTCAATTACCTCAATTTCCTGCCCGAAAACTCCAGGAGGTTCAGGGCATTGCCGGCATGGTTTACTCTAAAGGCCTACGGAAAACAGGGGTACCGGGAGATCGTGGAAAGGAATATCAGGCTGGCCCGACAATTAGGCGATTTTATTGTCAATAGCGAATTCTTTGAGCTTTTGGCACCAGTGAGGTTAAATACGGTATGTTTTACTCTCAAAGATGGCCTCGATCCGCACCGCACCCAGGCTTTTCTCGACGCATTAAATGACAGAGGTAAAGTGTTTATGACGCCAACAGTTTACAATGGAAGAAAAGGAGTAAGGGCAGCACTGGTCAACTGGAGGACATCTGAAATGGATATTAGAATAGTGGAGGATGAGATGCTGATTGCGGTAAATAAGATTGCTACAGTGTGGTTTTGAGCAGAATTGTACCGGAGGTTCTGGTCTGGTGGATTAACCACTTATCAAATTTTTACTAAAAAATATACTGTGGAATCATATCCACAAAATATAGCAAGATCCC
>NZ_SMLW01000252.1 GCF_009711405.1 Fulvivirga kasyanovii
ATAAATGGCATCGGGCCCGAAGTAACCATTAAGGCTTTACGGGATAACAGGATCCTCAACTTTATCACTCCGGTTATCTATGGTTCGTCTAAAACCCTCTCCTATTATAGAAAGGCACTGCGCATGGATGATTTTAACTACAGCCATGTAAAAGAGCCCGGCCAGTTCCATTTCAGAAAAGTAAATGTAGTTAACTGCTGGAACGAAATGGTTGAGATCAATACCGGCGCAGTAACCCCGGAAGCTGGTAAAGCATCATTTCAGGCACTTCAAAAAGCCACCGAAGATCTCAAGTCTGGCCTTATAGATGCGGTAGTTACTGCTCCTATAAATAAAAACAACATCCAAAGCGACGATTTTAAGTTTGCCGGACACACCGAATATTTTACACAGCAGTTTGATGCCAAAGACAGCCTGATGTTTATGACGTCTGATGACCTTAAAATCGGGGTCGTAACGGGGCATATTCCAATAAAGGATGTCAGCAAAGCACTTACGAAAGAGCTCGTGGGCCGAAAGCTTGGCATCATGGAGCAATCTTTAAGGGTAGATTTCGGTATTAAAAAGCCAAGAATTGCTGTTCTGGGCCTTAACCCTCATGCTGGTGAGGGTGGATTGCTTGGCAAGGAAGATATGGAAGTAATTGAGCCCGTAATTAAAGAGTTCAAACACAAAGGCAAGCTGATGTTTGGTCCTTTCCCCGCCGATGGCTTCTTTGGCAAGGGAGACTTCAAGAAATTTGACGGCATTTTAGCCATGTACCACGACCAGGGGTTGATCCCTTTCAAAACGCTGGCCTTTGAAAACGGTGTAAATTACACTGCCGGGTTATCCATCATAAGAACATCACCCGACCACGGCACGGCCTATGACATAGCCGGAAAAAACGAAGCACAGGAGACCTCAATGCGCCAGGCAATCTATCTGGCCAGAGATATATACAAAAACAGAAAAGAACAATTAGCAGAATAATATTTCTGTTCGAAGTACTCTGACGGCCTCTTAACTAATGCAATTTTATAACTATCTGAGGCCGACCTATGTTTATTCGTTGAAAACAATTAACTTTCAGAGAATTATAAGAACGCTGATGGATATCGTCACACGGAAACAGCTAAATATACTCATTCAACTTGCGGAGGCTGACAAGCACTTTTCGGTTTTGGAGCGCGACCGTATTTATGAAATTGCAGCCAAACGAAACTTTCCCATAGAAGGAGTAAAAGAGCTGATTCAGAACCCCGAACCTATTGGATCATTTGGAGCACTTTCAAGCGATCAGAAATTTGACTACCTTTATAGCTGTATTGATCTCATGCTTATCGATGAGAAAATCTTTGATAGCGAGTTGATTTTCTGTATTGACATAGCCATTAAACTGGGATTCAAAAAAGATGTTGTCCCCTTTCTCAAAGATGAGATCCACAGCTACCCGATGGCAACCCTAAAGCAAATAGTTTTTGACAGGTACACATAACTTAGACACAAAAACGTTTTCACTTCTTTTTTAATTATTAGAATTATCTTCTTAACTTTGCGACCTTAATTTAGTGGGAATGGCAGTGCACGAGTTAGATAAGTATAATGTAGACATATACAAGCTTCCCAACGGGATACATAATTACCAATTTGAAGTTGGTAATTCGTTTTTTGAAGCTTTTGAAAATAGTATTGTAGAAAAAGGTAAAGGAAACGTAGAGGTTGAACTTGAAAAGACCGAAACCTTTATCAAATTAAATTTCCGGATCAATACTACAGTAGAGTTGGAGTGCGACCGTAGCCTTGATTTATTTGACTACGCCTTAAGCACCGAAAAAACGCTGCTGTTGAAGTTCGGGGATGACGAGGAAGAAATTAATGATGAGATCATTATTATTCCACGTGATAAGCAAAGAATAAACCTGGCGCAACACATATATGAATTCATTGGTTTAGAGATCCCAATGAAAAAGTTGCATCCGAGATATAGCGATGAGAGTGAAGATGACGAACTTGTATATTCATCTGACAACTCAGCGCCTGACTCACCTGATGACAATAACGATCAGGGTGGTGATGATGACGACGATATAGACCCCAGGTGGCAGAAACTTAAAAATTTGAAGTAAGAATTAAATTTAAATATTTGTTAAAATGGCTCATCCTAAAAGAAAGATATCAAAAACGAGAAGAGACAAGAGAAGGACACATTATAAAGCAGAGGCTAAAAACCTTGCAATATGTCCTACAACTGGAGAGTTTCACCTACCCCACAGAGCCTTCTGGCACGAAGGTAAACTTTACTACAAAGGTAAAGTTGTAATGGAGAAGGAAGTACTAGCTTAAGTTTTAGCTTGTGAAAATTGCATTAGATGCAATGGGTGGTGATTTTGCTCCCGACTGTACAGTCAAGGGAGCAGAATTAGCCTCACAAGAGATTCCAGACGATATTAAAATCGTACTGGTAGGTAAGGAAGATATTATTCAATCCAAACTCCGTGAGTATAACGTCGACAATCCCAGTATTGAGGTTTTCCACGCTGACGATGTGATTGAAATGGGTGAGCACCCAACCAAGGCCCTCTCTCAAAAGCCTAAGGCCAGCATCCCTGTAGGGTATGGATTGCTAAAATCCGGAGCTGTTAAGGCTTTTTGCAGCGCAGGAAACACTGGTGCCATGCACGTAGGCGCCATGTTTACCATCAAAGCTATCGAAGGTATCATAAGACCGGGCATAGCAGGTTTTATTCCGAAAGAATCAGGAGATTTTGGTGTTATTATGGATGTAGGGGCAAATGCCGACTGCAAACCGGATGTATTATACCAATTCGGTGAAATGGGGTCGTTATATGCCAAACATGTATTTAATATTACCAACCCGAAAGTGGGTTTAATGAACCTGGGTGAGGAAGAACAAAAAGGAACACTGCTTACACAGGCCGCCTATCAACTGTTTAAGATCAATAGCAAAATCAATTTCATTGGCAATATAGAAGGTCGCGACCTTTTTAATGATAAGGCCGATGTTATTGTATGTGATGGTTTTACCGGAAACGTTATCCTTAAAATGGCAGAGTCGTTCTTTGACCTGCTACAGAAACGTAACATTAAAGACGACTACTTTGATAGGTTCAATTACGAAGCCATAGGCGGTAGCCCGATCCTGGGTATTAATGGCAACGTAGTGATAGGTCATGGAGTTTCCAGCCCCGAAGCCATAAAGAATATGATCCTGCTATCTGTAAAGATGGCCGAATC
>NZ_SMLW01000552.1 GCF_009711405.1 Fulvivirga kasyanovii
TCCCATGATCTGTCCCCCGACAGGTCATCTTCTACCCGTTCGGCTCTTACATGCCCTTGCCAGTATTGGAACAACTTAGAAGGTATAAGAACATAACGCTTTGTTAAAGAAGTGCTTATGAAACCTTTTGTGTCCATTTTACGTGAAAAGCTATTATGTATTGCAAAGTACTTGGTCAAAAATTATACGCAATGCAAGCAACCTTAGGGCATGTGAGGTAGTCTTTAGGGAATAAGGTCAAAACGGTCAACAAATCAACAAACTCAAAATAAGTGTCAACCATGCTGAAAAACTACCTCAAAATCACGCTCAGGAGCCTCTGGAAGAGCAAAACCTATGTAATGATCAATGTCTTCGGGCTGGGCATAGCCATGGCCTGTTGTATTGTGGCATACATCAATTATGACTACAACGCCAGCTACGACCAGCAACATGTGAATGCTGGTAATGTTTACAGAGTAAATTTCATCAGGGACTTTCAGGGAAACCGGACCAAGAATGGTATAGCCCCCATGCCTCTCGGAGCAAGTATACGCGACAACATTGCAGGAGTAGGGAAAGTGATCCGCTATCTTCCTAATGGCTCCAATATCCGTATCAAAGATGATTTATTCTATACAGAAATAGGTTATGCCGACGAAGGCCTTTTCGACCTTTTTAACTTTCCGCTAAAATCAGGAAGTAAAGCTGATCTGGCCGATAAATCCAAGATATTTATTAGCAATGAACTGGCCACAAAGTATTTTGGAGAAGAGGAGGCCGTGGGAAAACAAATCACCCAGGTGCTTGACAGTAGTACACTCGAATATATTGTGGCAGGAGTATTTGAAAAAATGCCCGCAAACTCCAGTTTTCAATTTGATGCCATTATGCATTTCGACAATTTCTTTAAAGCCTACGATGAATTTGACGAAAACGACTGGAAACGTTGGAACACCCTCTTGATTGAGGTGGCAGATAAATCAAAGATCCCGTTTATAGAGAAGGAACTTCAAAAATATAAAGCCAATCAAAACCAGGCCAGGGAAGATTTTCAGGTATCAGAGTTTTACCTTGATCCTTTCGCAGGCATGGCCATCAGGGCAGAAGTCGAAGATGTACATAACCATTGGTTTAGAAACAGTCTGCCTACAGCCGCAGTAGTTGCTCCTGCTGTAATGGCATTTTTAGTGCTTCTAATTGCCATATTCAACTTTACCAATACTGCCATTGCCATGTCCAGCCGCCGGTTGAAGGAAATCGGCATTCGCAAAGTGATGGGCAGCCGTCGAAACCAGCTCGTGGGGCAGTTCCTGGCCGAGAACCTGATCCTATGTTTTCTTGCAGGTATAGTGGCCATACTATTGGCAGAGATCCTCGTACCTGCTTATAACCAGATGTGGGAGTTTCTGGAGCTGGATATGAACTACCTCAGCAATGCAGGGTTTTTCCTGTTTATGTTTGGTTTGTTGCTCGTTACCGGCCTTCTGGCGGGAAGTTACCCGGCTTTCTACATCAGCAGTTTTGAGCCAACCAGCATCCTGAAAGGTACAATGAAATTTGGCGGCACCACAGGCTTCACCAAAACATTGCTTACCCTCCAGTACAGCATTTCACTCATAGCCTTGATCTCCGCCGTTGCCTTCATCCAAAACGCCAGGTACCAGCAGGAGCTTGACCTCGGCTTTGACCAGAAAGGTATTATTTACACCTACATCAATGGTGAAAATGAATATGAAGTTTATAAAAATGCCCTGGCCGGCAATAATGATATAGAGGCCATAACAGGCACTAAACACCACATTATGTCAACCTACATCAATGATCCTGTACGCTATGAAGATGCTGAACGGGAGATTGATATTCTGGAAGTAAGTGAAGATTATATGGACGTAATGGGTATGACCCTGCTTGAAGGAAGGCCGTTCCAGCGAGATTCAGAGACAGATAGAAAAGAGTCTGTTATCGTTAATGAGACCATGATGGCAGCTTTTGGGTGGGAAGAGGCCATTGGTAAAAAGGTTGTGTGGCGCGATACCGTGCAGCTTTATGTGGTAGGGGTTTTTAAAGATTACTATGGCAATGGTTTATGGGATGTGGTGGAGCCCACCATGCTGCGCCTGAACAAACCCGAAGAATACCGCCGGATACTTGTAAAAGCTGATGCCAATAACCTGGTGGCAGTAAATGAATACATGGAGTCAAAATGGAGGGAGATATTTCCGAACCGACTGTACAATGGCCGGTATATGGATGAGGAGATGAAAGAGGCTACAACAGTGAATAACAATATTTTGAAGCTATTCATATTTCTCGGCATCATAGCCACTTTGCTATCAGCCTCAGGTCTTTTCACTATGGTTTCCCTGAACATTATCAGGCGAATGAAAGAAATAGGGGTAAGAAAGGTATTGGGGGCTTCAGTAGGAAATATTGCCAAAAATCTGAACAAGCAGTTTGTGGTCATTCTGATCATAGCCTCAGCGCTTGGTTCAGCCGCCGGTTATTATATGGTCGATTCGTTGATGGCGAGTATATGGGCCTACTACACCGGGGCCGGTGTGATAACCTTTTGTGCCGGTATTGCACTGATCACAGTGGTGTCGGCTTTAACGGTCGGTTTTAAAATTTATAACGCAGCTTCCATGAGTCCGGCACTGACCCTCAGGGATGAATAAAAAATGCAGAAGGGCGTGTAACTTCTACCTGTTTATTAGCGTCTTACGGTTACTCAAAACAAAATAACAACATAATATTATGGTCAAAAACTATATCAAGGTTGCCTTGCGCAACATTACAAAACACAAGTTTTTCTCGGTAATAAATATACTGGGGCTTACGATAGGTATCTCTGCCTGTTTGTTTGTTACCATGTACATTTATGATGAGTTAAATTACGACCACTTTCATGCCAAGGGAGAAAGAATTTACCGGATCAATCTCCATGGCAAACTGGGAGGGCAGGAGATCTTCACTGCAAACAGCAGCTTTCCTATGTCGAAAGCACTGGTAGCAGAAATACCGGAAGTAGAAGAGGCTACACGGGTAAACCCGATGGGCGAGTGGATATTCAGGAACGGTGACCTGGCTTTTAATGAAGAAGGGATCATGGCTGCCGACTCCAATTTCTTTAGTGTTTTTAGCTTTAAGTTATTGGAAGGTAATCCTGAAACCGCACTCAAAGACCCTAACAGCCTCGTGTTGAGCAAGGACCTGGCACAAAAGTATTTTGGCGATGAGTCTGCACTTGACAAATCCCTCGTTATCGGAAATGACAAAACCTCCTATAAGGTAACGGGAGTAATGGAAAATGAACGAGGAGATTCCCATTTGAAATTCAACGCTTTACTATCCAGCTCTTCTTTCCCCTGGATGAATGAAGGCAACTGGTTAAGCAATAGCTTGTACACCTACTATGTGCTCAATGAAAAAGGCTCAGCCAAAAGTGTGGACGAAAAACTTGAGCCGATTACGGAGCGTAATGTAACTCCCGTGCTACAACAGTTTATGGGCAAATCCCTGAAAGAATTCAGGGCAGAAGGAGGTATTTACGAATATTCCAGTTTCCCCATGTATGACATCCACCTCAAATCCGAAATACAGGACGAAGCAGAGCCACCGGGAGACATATCATACGTATTTATTTTGGGCGGCATCGGCCTTTTTATTGTTATACTGGCCTGTATAAACTTCATGAACCTAACTACCGCCAAGTCGGCCGGAAGAGCCAAGGAAGTGGGGCTTCGCAAGACTTTAGGTTCTTTGAGAAGTACGCTTATCGCTCAGTTTTTGACAGAATCTATGGTCTATGCCATAGGTGCGGCCTTGTTGGCACTTGCAGTAGTGTATATTTTATTGCCATCATTCAACTTACTATCAGGTAAAAGCCTGACCTTTTCTATACTGGCTGAGCCATCTATCGCCGTAGTTTTCGGTGTTCTGATATTGTTTGTGGGTATTTTGGCAGGTAGCTACCCTGCGTTTTACCTGACCGGCTTCAAGATCACTGAGGTGCTGAAGGGCCGGTTGAGGGCCGGTATGAAGAGTGGTTCTATCAGAAGTTTTCTCGTTACTTTTCAATTTTGGATCTCCATTGTGCTTATTATTTGTACTGTGGTGGTCTACCAGCAGTTGCAGTATGTACAGAACAAAAACCTCGGTATAGATAAAGAACACATCCTGATCATCGAAGACACCGACAGACTGGAAAACAACAAAGCGGCTTTTAAAAATGACCTCGATGCAGGCAGTGGAATTTTGGGTACCAGCTATTCCAATAACATGGTGCCCGGAGTCAACAATACTACTATATTCAGGGCTGTAGGTGATGAGCAGGACCACATCATGGCCACCTATTTTGGTGATTACGACCACCTGAAAACCCTGGGTTTTGAGCTGACAGACGGAAGGTTCTTTTCAAGGGACTTCCCTTCGGACTCAGGTGCCGTGGTGGTAAACGAGGCCGCCGTGAAGGAATTGGGTTGGGAAAATCCGCTTGAAGAAAAAATAATCAACTTCAATGGTGATGAGCCTGTTGAAATGAAGGTGATAGGGGTGGTGAAGGACTTTAATTTTGAAAGCCTGAAGATGAATGTCAGGCCGTTGGTACTCCAGCTTACCAAAGAAGGAAATATCCTCTATGCTCGCTTTTCAGGAGAAAGCCCTGACGATGTGATCAATACCATAGCTGACCGATGGGAAAGTTATGCACCGGGTGAGCCGCTACAGTACTCCTTCCTGGATGAAGACTACGACGCCCTTTTCAGGGCAGAGCAAAGGCTGGGTATGGTATTCACCGTGTTTACAGTTATAGCCATATTCATAGCCTGTCTCGGACTCTTTGGCCTGGCCGCGTTCATGGCAGAGCAGCGTACCAAAGAAATAGGCATCAGAAAAGTGATGGGAGCCAGCGTCTGGAGTGTAACCTCTTTAATGTCAAAGGAGTTTGCCAAGTTGGTCATTATAGCCTTCGTGCTGGCTATCTATCCTGCTTACTATGCTATGGACCAATGGCTCAACGGCTTTGCCAACCGCGTAGAGATCAGCATATGGATCTTCGTCGCCAGTGGCATCGTTTCATTCGTCATTGCATGGCTTACGGTTAGCTATCAGTCCTTAAAAGCAGCCAAAGTCAATCCCGTTCGCTCTCTCAGGTATGAATAGGAGAAGGGTATAGCAATTTTGTAAATAATTAATTCAGGCCGCCAGAGTGTTTTGGCGGTCTTTTTTATTTGGGTAAATTTTTTGAAGCACATTGCTGCCCAAACAACGTTTCCATTCCTCCACACCCGCACCCATTTTTCCATAGCCATTCCCGCTTTAACTATGTCTAAAGCCAATATTCTTTATTTGTCTGGTTTTTGAGACCTATTGAGGGTCGAGATTAAAACCAACTATATTATGAACAGATTCTTATTAGCTATTTTGATTTGTGCCATGCCTGGCTTTGCGTTAGGGCAGGGCAATAAGGAGGCCGAAAAAATTGTAGGACATGTATTTAAACCCAAAACCGTGGAGGCTACAAAGGAACGGATTAATAGTCTTAAACTTCCTGACGGTTTTGATATTGAAGTCTTTGCGGACCAATTGGGCAAGCCGCGTATGATGGCTGTAACGCAAGACGGAAAAGTTTATGTTACCCGCAGGGCAGGAGATGTTTATCTGCTTAGTGATGATAATAAGGATGGCAAAGCAGAGGTCAAAAAGAAGGTGCTTCAATTGGATAAAGTCCATGGTCTGGATATAAAAGATGACTGGCTCTACATGGTAACGGTCAATGAGGTTTACCGTGCCCGAATCAATAAAAATGGCGACTTGGGTAAGCCTGAGAAAATTATGTCTGACCTGCCGGATGGTGGCCAGCATGCTAACCGTACCCTTGCATTCGGGCCTGAAGGCAAGTTGTACATTTCGATTGGCAGCACGTGCAATGCCTGCGACGAAACCCGAGAAGAGAGTGCAACTTTAGTAGTGGCAGACCCCAAAGACTGGAGTAGGGAAGTTTACGCCAAGGGACTAAGAAACACTATTGGTTTTGACTGGGAGCCTAACACCCGTGATCTGTATGGAATGGATCATGGCATTGACTGGCTGGGTGATGAACAGCAAAAGGAAGAACTCAACAAACTGGTAAAGGGAGGTAATTACGGCTGGCCTTATATTTATGGAGAGGGGCATCACAACCCTGCAGATGAGCCACCGCACAATATGACCTATGAGGAATACGCAAAGAAAGTGACCAATCCGGTAAAAACCTATACAGCCCATAGCTCTCCGCTTGATATGCTGTTTTATACTGGAGAGCAATTCCCCGAAGAATACCGAAACGATGCTATTGTAACCTTTCATGGTTCATGGAACAGGGAAAAGGCTGTAGGTTACAAAGTGATCAGGATCAATTTTAAAGATGGTAAACCAGCAGAAGCAACCGACCTTGTCACGGGCTTTCTGGTTAACAATGATAAAGAGCAGTTTGGCCGGGTTACAGGCCTGGCAATGCTTCCTGATGGCTCATTGTTGATATCAGACGATGCCAATGGCGTAATTTACAGGCTGTCCTACTCAGGATCATAAACCCCGTTTCAAGTCTTTAGCGTAGCGGAGACTTGGAACTACGATAGTTCAAGTCTTCAGACTTGTGATATACGGTGGGTGTGTCGTTTGATGTGTCTTAGTCTTTAGGATGATACCGATTTAAAAGAGGAAAGGCCATCTCAACCCCTTGCCCCACGGAAGGACAATCGATTTGAGATGGCCTATTGTTATATTACTGCTTAAATATTAATCTGGACTGAGAGCCTTGCCCGTCTTTGATCAGCAGGATGTAAGTCCTTAAATCTTCTGGCTGCTTCAAGCTCTGAGTCGATAATGTTATGCCTCAAGTGTTATGTTTTTATCAATTAAAAGCTCAAATTCACGCGAATCTTAGCAGTCATTTATATGAGGTTGTCCAGAACCCAGTTAATAGCCGTCATGGTTGCCGTAGTCGGTATTATATTTTTTTCTGCCAAAGCGGTAATAGTCAAATTGGCCTATGAGTATGATGTGCCGGCTGTTTCTTTGCTATTGCTGAGGATGTCCTTTGCCCTTCCGGTTTATATCACGATTGCCCTGATCAAAAGGCCATCTTCGCCTGAGAAGATTACCGGTAAGGATTATCTATGGCTATTTGCATTTGGTTTTATCGGATATTACCTGGCCAGTTTATTTGATTTTCTGGGGTTACAGTATGTCAAAGCTAGCCTGGAGAGGATCATTCTCTTTGTATATCCCACGTTGGTGATCCTTATTACCTGGTTGTTCTTTAAGAAAGTTCCAACCCGGGTACAGGTGATGGCCATATTGCTTTCTTATGCAGGTGTTTTTATCACTTTCAGTGAGGAGCTGGGAGTGTCTGGAGAGGAAAATGTTTTGCTGGGCGGTGTGCTGGTTTTTTTGAGTGCGCTTACCTATGCTTCTTACCTTGTGGGCAGTGGCTATTTAATACCCAAATTCGGTGTGGTTGTCTTTACTTCCTACGCCATGATCATATCTTGTGTGTGCGTTGTGGTTCATTACCTGCTGACTTCATATGATAATGTGTTTTCATACCCTGCTGAGGTTTATTGGCTAGGTTTTTTGATGGCCATGATCTCAACCGTAATCCCATCTTATATGATCTCTTATGCCATAAAGCATTTGGGTGCGCCTAATTTTTCAATAATAGGAAGCCTCGGGCCGATATCTACCATCATACTTGCTAATATATTTCTGGGTGAGACCTTATCTTACTTACAGATCATTGGTGCTGTTGTGGTGATATGTGGTATTATACTGGTGAGTCGGAAGAAATAGGGAGGAGGTGCTTGCTTGGCCTGAATATACCACACTGGTCAAATAACATTACTTTGAGACTCGTGACAATAACAAGAAGTCGGCAATAGGCAAAAGCAGTAGGCAATTGTGGTGAAATTTTACCACGTCACTCCAAACGCAGCGCAGCAAAGATTTTGGGTCCCTGATTAAGTGTGCTGAAGGAAAGTTTAAGCAGATGCCAGGATCAGAGAGGTTAGTGCTGACTCAGTAGGCTAGGTTCAGGCTGTGCCACGCCAAAGAGATCTCTGATATTTTATGAAATGTTGCGATGAAATATCTTACTAAGAAAATTCATGGATGACGGGTTTGAGAGTGTGCGATATGCCAGCGAGAACAATTCTGCTTCTAAAGACGGGAAGTCGTAAGTAAAGTAGGCAATAGGTGAACGCAGGCGGCAAATGGTGAAAATTTTGAAGGTTATGCTACAGAAGGTTTGGGTACTACCACGATCGGGGAGATTCCTGATATTTTCATTGTACTTCTACATGAAAACAGGCTGGCTTGTGAAAATTCAGGAATGACGGTATGGGAGAGGTTATATAGTATATTAGCTTTTACGTCCTGCAACTAGTTCAACCTGAACAGGAAACGCGCTCCAAGGCTGATCGTGCTAAAATCTATGGTCATGTCCTGTCCCAGGTTTTTCGCTTCGGTTTCGGCAACGTCTGCCTGGAAAAAAGCTTCCATTTTAAACCTGTCACTAAAGTTGAATGCCGCTCCGGCTTCGCCTCTTGGGCCTACAGTTCCGCCCTTAAACTCTTCAAATGACAGGCTATGGTATAATAAAGCCAAACCAACATAGGGACTAACTTTTCTTTGGCCCAGATAGTAATTTGCACCGGCGCCTACAGAAAGCCTGGTGGCCGTGTAGTTAATGTACTCATTCTGATAAGAGTACTGGTTTGTCAATTCCGTTGAACTTATCCCGACAGCAAAGTCAAATATACCTTTGACCTGCAAGCGAGGGCTTACGGCATAGCCTATCTGTCCGCCAATCATGAAAACTGAGGTCATATCGGGGCTTCCACTTAAAATAATGATCCCACGGCCTGAAAGATCCTGACGGATATAATCGTTGATTTCCGGAGAGTCCATGACCCCTACACCTATATTGATAGAAGCCCTGACCGTTCCTTGCTCATCCAGCCTTGATTCCGGCCTCACTGGTTGTTGGATCACAATCTCCTGTTCTTTTTGCTTTACAGTTTCATCCTTAACAGAATCTTTCCAGTTCTTGTCATAGTAAGGATAATCCTGAGCTATTGCCGCACTCCATGAGCATGCGGCAATAGCAAAGAGTAGTATGAATTTCTTGTCCATAGATCAGACAACGACGTTTACAATCTTTTTAGGCACTACGATCACCTTTTTAGGTGATTTTCCCTCCAGCCATTTCTGAATGGCCTCAGATGCCAGTACCTGCTTTTCGATGTCCTCACGTGGCATGTCTGTAGGGAAACTCATTTTTGCCCTCATTTTACCATTAACGGAAACCGGATATTCATGTTGGCTTTCGGTAAGGTAATTCTCATCATACAGTGGGTATGCAGCTTCTGTAATGCTGGTTTTATGACCCAGCTTATGCCATAGCTCTTCGGCAATGTGCGGAGCGTAAGGAGAAACCACTACAATCAACTGCTCAAGAATCGCCCGCTTGTTGCATTTCAAAGAAGAAAGCTCGTTGACACAGATCATAAACTCACTGACAGAAGTATTGAAGGAGTACCGTTCAATATCTTCCTGCGCTTTCTTAATGGTTTTATGAAGTACCTTTAATTCATCTTTTGTAGGCTCTGCATCCGAGACTTCAAACTCATCTTTATCATTGTGGAACAGGTTCCAAAGTTTTCTCAGGAATTTGAACACACCGTCAATGCCGTTGGTATTCCAAGGCTTAAACTGCTCCAAAGGTCCAAGGAACATCTCATAAAGCCTCAAAGTGTCTGCCCCATACCTCTCAATGATGTCATCGGGGTTGACAACATTATATTTTGACTTGGACATTTTCTCCACTTCATGCCCGCAAAGGTAGCTGCGGTCCGCTTCTGTTATGATGATAGCATCCTCATATGAAGCGCGCCATTTCCTGAAAGCTTCAATATCCAACACATCATTATTTACTATGTTTACATCTACGTGAATGGGAGTAATGGTGTTGAAATTGATCTCATTAGGAACGAAGTCAGTCCCATGTTTGGCATTATAATTTTCAATGCCTTCTGAGATAAGTTTGTGAATAATCTCAGATTCAGCTTTTGTAAGATTCGATTTTTTGATCCGGTCAACAACACCTTTTGAGAGGAATATCTCAGGGTTGTCAGCAGCTTCTGATTTTGTTGACATGGTGTAGGTCAGAGTAAGTCTGTATACAAAGTTTGATCTTCCCTGAATCATCCCCTGATTTATCAGCTTCTTAAAAGGCTCTTTAACAGTGATTAATCCCATATCATACAGGAATTTGTTCCAGAAGCGTGAATACAGTAAGTGACCTGTGGCGTGCTCCGAGCCACCGATATACAGGTCTACATTTTCCCAATACTGTTGGGCTTCTTTGCTTACAAACTCACTTTCGTTATGGGCATCCATGTAGCGGAAGAAGTACCAACTGGAACCGGCCCAACCAGGCATCGTGCTTAGTTCGATAGGGTAGCCTTCTTTGGTTTCCCATTTTTCTGCTCTTCCCAGTGGTGGTGCACCATCTTCAGTAGGCAGATATTTGTCCACCTCAGGTAGTACAAGTGGTAGTTCTGACTCATCCATCAAATAAGGAAGGCCGTCTTTGTAATATACAGGAAGCGGCTCGCCCCAGTATCTCTGGCGTGTAAATATCGCATCGCGCATTCTGTAGTTGATCTTGCCTTTACCGATGCCTCTTTTTTCCAGTTCTTCTACTCCGCGTTGCATAGCCTCAATAGGAGAGAGGCCATTAAGGAAATCAGAGTTGATCACCTTACCCTCTTTTGTGGGGTCGGCGGCTTTTTCAATGTTTGCAGAATCATTGATAGGGACAATAGGCAGATCAAAGTGTTTGGCAAAGTCATAATCTCTCTGATCTCCGGCGGGCACTGCCATTACAGCACCGGTACCGTAGCCTGCAAGTACATAGTCGGCTACCCAAACAGGTATCTTCTCACCATTAAACGGGTGTGTGGCGTAAGATCCTGTGAAGGCTCCCGTAATGTGCTTTACGTCAGTCATTCGCTCACGTTCTGAGCGGTTTCTTGCCACTTCAACATAAGAGGTGACTTCTTCTTTTTGGTCTTCGGTAACCAACTGGTCTACCAGGTCACTTTCAGGGGCAATGGCAAGGTATGTTACGCCATACACTGTATCAATTCGGGTTGTGAATACACGGATATTGACACCTTTATCATCCACAGAGAAGTCCAGCTCTGCACCGATGGATTTTCCGATCCAGTTTCGCTGCATTTCTTTGAGAGGCTCCGGCCAGTCGATGGTCTCAAGGCCCTGCAATAGTCTTTCTGCATATGCCGTGATGCGCATCATCCACTGCATCATGTTTTTTCTTATTACAGGGTGCCCGCCTCTTTCGGAGAAGCCGTCTTTTACCTCATCGTTAGAGAGTACAGTACCTAAAGCAGGGCACCAGTTTACTGTAGTATCTGCAAGGTAGGCCAGTCTGTAGTTTAGCAACATTTGCTGCTGTTGCTTTTCATCATACCCTGCCCATTCATTTGCGCTGAAAAGAGGCGTTTTTTCGTCGCAGACGGCCTCAATTTTAGTGTTCCCTTCCTTTTCAAAAGCAGAGATCAGCTCAGCAATGGGTTCGGCTTTGTCTGTTTTTTTATTATACCAGCTATTGAAAAGCTGCATAAAGATCCACTGGGTCCATTTGTAGAACTTAGGATCAGAAGTTTGCACTTCTTTGTCCCAGTCGAAGCTGAAGCCAATATTTCTAAGCTGCTCTTTATATCTTTTTATGTTTTGCTCAGTAGTTACAGCAGGGTGTTGCCCTGTCTGGATAGCATATTGCTCGGCAGGCAAGCCAAATGCGTCGAAACCCATAGGGTGCAATACATTAAAGCCTTTAAGTTTTTTGAAACGCGAAACGATATCGGAGGCAATATAACCCAGCGGGTGCCCTACATGAAGTCCTGCCCCGGAAGGGTAGGGGAACATGTCCAGTGCATAAAATTTGGGTTTGGAAGGATCAATTTCAGCTTTGTAGCTTTCATTATCCGCCCAGTACTTTTGCCATTTCTTTTCAATCTCGTTGAAATTATATTCTGCCATTGTTTATCTGCCTTTATTAAAGGCGCAAAATTAACAGATTTATAATCAATTCAGGACATGAAGATGAAAAAGTTGGTGGTTGGCAATATGGAAAAAGCGGCAGCGAGGGGAGGACATCCGGGGCACTAGCCCAGCATGAAAGCTTTGATCTCCCCGGTAAGTTTGCCTACGTCTACCTGCTCTATGGGATGTTTGAACCCCTTGAAAACATGAAGTGACCCCTGAGGCAAAAGTCCTGCTACTTTTTCAGACTCTTCGAGGGTGACCATGTTATCTTCATCGCCGATCCCGATAACCACGGGGTGTGTTACTTTTTTGAATTTATCCAGGGCCAGAGCAGCACCCTCTCCAAGGTCGATCATCATTTGGGATGTTTGCCAAAGTACCTCTTTCCAGTCAACCGGGGCGTGACGGTCGGCCAGAATTTTGGCAAAGGCAGGTACTTTTTCTTCGATTTTCCCGGCATCCAGCATCTTGATCTCCTTTTGTGCAATGGCGGGTGACCACTCCAGTTTGGTACCCAGTGTAAATATTTTCCCTACTTTCTCCGGGTATTTTAAAGCAAGGTTAAGGGCTACATACCCGCCCATGCTATAACCGAAAATGTCGATTTGACTAAGGTTCTCATTATCCATGAAAGCGATCACCTCATGGGTAAACTTATTGATGTCGAACGGACCGTTGAGTGGCTGGCCTCCATGCCCTGAAAAGGACATGCTTTTGACATTAAATCCGGAGCCTAAAGCTTGTGCTACGGGCAGCAATTGCTCTTTGCTTCCCAATGCTCCGTGGAGAATGAGTAGGGTTTGTGCCATGATCAATCCTGCTGTTTGAGTAGTTCTACTAATTCGGCTACGTCTGCATTGACATCATTGAGTTTAGCTCCCTGATCTTTTAAGGCAGATAACATATAGCCTGGCACTTTCTCGTCATTGGCAAGTTTTGATTCAATATCATTCAATAGTACCATCAATTCAGGTGCCTCAGCCGACCTGATAGTTTGCAGCTTCTTCTTTATGGCCTCTATTTTAGCACCGGCAGGAGTTGGCTCCAATACTTTTTGGGGTTTTACCTTGGTGTCTTCAGAGGTAGCAGTGTACATGTCCTGCGTCTGGCTTTGAATACACCTGTTGTAATGCTCAACAACCTGTTCAAGATCATTTCTTTTGTATGTTTTGTCCTCTATTTTCCTTTCCACCTCTTCACAGTCCGATAAAAAGTCTGACATTAACTTTTTAAAGAGCAGTGTAGGTACCTCTATGCCGTCCCCGGTTTTTTTCAAAAGATACTTGGCTCCAAATGCATAACTGCCATTTGAACGAAATGACAACAGGCTCAGATAGCCTTCCTTGTCCAGTTGCATTATTTTATAGATCTCGCCAAACTTAACTGTGCGGTACACAAGGCTGTCTTTGCCCACTTCCAAAAACTGGAAAGCCTTAAACCGCTGAGTGCCTTCATCGTTTTTAAGGGTTACTTCCTCATACCTTTCTGAAGGTAATAATATTTGCACTTCACCTCTGATGGTGTCTCTATGTATGGTCACTACGTAATCATTTTGTCCGTAGCACCAGCAGGAAATAAGACATAAAACAGCCGCAATACCTTTTTTCATAAGCTTTAAGTTTGTCACAAAAATAGAATTAATTACCACTTTTACCACCCTTCTTTAGCCGCCCTGCATTCTTCAAGGCATTGTGGATGATCCACTCCAACTGCCCGTTGGTGCTGCGAAATTCATCAGCCGCCCATTTTTCAACGCCCTCCAGAAGATCCGGGTCTATACGCAATACAAAAGGCTTTTTCTTAGCCATGATCTTCCCCCTTTTTCATTAATTGCTCCATCGCTCTTTTCAGTTTCTCTGGCTTCTGAGTGCCCAAAAGTAGCTTTTTTCCTGTATAATACGTTAGCCGCAGGCCCATATTACCCGATACGCTGAGGGCTTTTGCCTGCCCCAACTTTTGGTACCCATGCCCTTTGAGCTCTTTTGCAGCATAATAGTTGCTGATCTCAAAATTTTGAATTTCATCCGCTTTTATGATTTTCCAGTTCCATATAAAAGGAGGAAAACGATAACGGATTCGCCGCTTTGTTACCTCTGTTTGTAGTTTCCCAGCTAGTACCAGCCAGACTACCAGGGTAATCACAAGCAAGGCCATGACGCCAGATACGATTAACCAAAGGTCAGACAGCCTGTCGTCAACCGGCTGTTTGAGTTGCAGTTGCATATAGAAGACATACATGATGCCGGCAACTGTCACAACGGATATCGTCATCAAGATGGTCCATAGTTTAACAGTGCCCAGCGGTTGCTCTTCTTTAAAGCAGGTCATCTCTATTAATGGTTTAATGTGCCGGAGTTAACCACCGGTGTTACGTCCTTATCAGCACACAAAACCACCATCAGGTTACTCACCATAGCAGCTTTCCGCTCTTCATCAAGGTCTATTACCTGCCTTTTGGAGAGGTCGTCCAATGCCATTTCCACCATGCTTACTGCACCCTCTACAATTTTGTGTCTTGCCGCTACTATGGCCGTGGCCTGCTGTCTTCTGAGCATGGCA
Organism: Fulvivirga kasyanovii; assembly: GCF_009711405.1. Taxonomy (GTDB): domain Bacteria; phylum Bacteroidota; class Bacteroidia; order Cytophagales; family Cyclobacteriaceae; genus Fulvivirga; species Fulvivirga kasyanovii. The sequence goes on from NZ_SMLW01000552.1 coordinate 14,653, forward strand.
CTGGCTATTTCCGACGCATACGCCAGGTAACCTATCCTTGCTTCAATGACCTTGATGCCGGCAATATCCAGTCTTTTGCTGAGGTTCTCTTCCAGGGCATGGTTAACCTCATCCAGTCCGGAGCGAAGTGTGATCTCGGCTTCATCGTCCTCAAAGTTATCGTAAGGGTACTGACCCGCCAGCTTTCTGACAGCAGCATCGCTTTGAATACGCACAAACTCTTCATAATTATCTACTTCGAAGGCGGCCTTGAAGGTGTTTTTTACCTGCCATACCAATATGACTCCGATGAGGATGGGGTTACCTACCTTATCATTTACCTTGACGCGTTCGCTGTCAAAATTTCTGGCGCGGAGTGATATGTTAGTTTTTACAAAGAAAGGGTTTACCCAGAAGAAGCCGTTTTTCTTTACCGTTCCTTTGTATTCACCGAAAAGCACAAGTACCCGCGAACTGTTGGGATTCACGAAGAAGAATCCAGGGCATAAAATGATGCTGATGACAATACCTAAAGCAAGGAAAGGATTTTTAATGGCGATCAAACCAAAAAGGCTTGCAAAGAAGAGCAAAGCAACTACGGCCAACATGATGTAACCTGAAATGGGACTGGTTTCTTTTTCCTGATTCATAGTTTTGATATTAAAATGATATCATAAATATATTATTATAAATTAATATACGCAATGAAGGATCGGGTGGTTACATAGTTTTGATTTTATGAAATTCTGGACTTAATTTGCTGATTCAAATATTTAATTGTTCTATGGTAAAATATGACCCCAAGGCCTGGTTTGCTCTAATCTTTCATTCTTACAGCAGACAGGTGCTCAGGCTGCTCTTGCCGGGCCTGATCTTTATGTTGGTATATACATTTGGAATCGCTTATCTCATCCTGGATTATTTTAAGCTGCACTTTGTAAGTACTACAGCGGTACATTCACTTCTGGGTATCGTACTGGGTTTGTTCCTTGTTTTTAGGGTAAATTCTGCTTACGATCGCTGGTGGGAAGGCAGGAAGCTCTGGGGGCTATTGGTAAACAATACGAGAAATCTGGCGGCGAAAGTAAGCTCATTTTTGCCTGAAAGTGATACTGCTTCTCGCAACTTCTTTGCTCAGATGATCCCTAACTTTGTAGTGGCCATGAAGGAGCACCTGCGTAAAGGGGTAAATCTCGCTGACCTGGATATTGTTGAAGAGGATTTTCTGAAAAGACTGAAAGGTAAGGAGCATATCCCTAACATGATCTCATTAATGCTCTATGAGCGGGTAAATAAGCTGTACAAGGACAAAGAACTCACCGGTGAGCAACTGTTTGTAATTGATAAAGAAATCAAAGAGTTTTCCGATATTCTGGGAGGATGCGAGAGGATTAAAAATACACCTATTCCATACTCTTACAGTATGTACATCAAAAAGTTTATTTTCACATTTACAGTAACCTTACCTTTTGCTTTTATTACAGAGTTTGGTTACTGGACTATCCCGATCGTATTACTGATATTTTTTATACTGGTAAGCGTGGAGCTGATTGCAGAGGAAATTGAAGACCCTTTTGGCGGGGATACCAATGACCTGCCTATAGACGAACTTTCTGAAAAGATTAAAAATAACGTAAGGGAGATTTTACTAAGGGATTAATAAGAAGAGCTGACAAAATAAAAGGGCTATCATCGATTTGGTGATAGCCCTTTTTATAATGGTTCGTAGGTTTATCCTTCCATTTCGTCTTCAACCTCTACCTCAGAAATAGGCTTGAGGTTTGAAGGGATTTCGTCAGCCACATATGGGTAAACTTCTATAAAGTTGGTTTGAGTGATTGACGGAATGTCATAAGGTACGAGCATGCTCTCAAAGTGTTTCTCAATCCTTTCAAATGCCTGTTTTGCGTGCAGGGCACAAACCAGAATGTAAGTATTGATCTTTACCTCTTTTTCGCTGTCACCATCTACTGTAGAGTATGTTACCTTGCATTTGAACCAGGTGTCGGAGTCTTCGTAGTTGATAACTTCGGCAATGTTTGTTTTGGCTATATGCGTAACGGCGAATTCACCTGAAATATCTCTGGCAGCAACTTCGTTGATCCTTGCCTCAGCATCCGTATATGATACGGCGTCCAGCAAAAACGCTTCCGTTACCTGCTTCAATAATCCGTCGTCCCCTTCTTTGTTGTGCTTTATTTTGCATGAGTACCAGGTCTTCATTCTTCTTTCTGATTTTTTGTTTTACAAGATATTTTTCGAGGACTGCAAATATATCACCGATAATTTACCGGACTAGAATTATACCCGAATTTTTATCAATGTATTTAACAGAAGCGGCAATGCCAAGTTTACTGATTTTTCTCTTTGGTCACGGACACAGGCTTTACTTCAAAACCCTCTTCCCTCAACAATTGGATCAAGCCATTGTCACCGGCAAGAAAGGGCGCACCAAGGGCAAAAAAAGTGCTGTTATTGTTAATGGTGTTTTTGATCTCGGGGAACCAGTTTTTAATCCTGTTGGTGTAATAGTACTGTTGAAACGGTTCACTTTTATTGGTGGCTTTCAAGGTTTCTTCGCTGACCTTTTCCAGGTTTTCGTCTTCTATGTAATACTTTACGAGTTGGTCGTAGTCTTTCAGGTGTTGCTCAAAATTGTTAACCGTATATTTAAGGGCTTCAACCTGGTCTTTTATAGGGAATTTTTCGAATGCATCGATCTCTTCCTGTATTGTGCCAAGCCCTTTGACCGTCATTTTGTTTTTTCTGGCTATGTCAGAGAGTTCTTCTTCAGGAAAGGTGATGTTTTTATCCAGGTCTAAGGCTGTGGTGGCAGTTACAAGAATGATGGGCTGCAGTCTGCTATAGTTGTAGTGGTAAGCATGTTCGCGCACATCATACCTCATCATCAGAAGCAGCCTGAGCTGGTTGAGTTCGTCATCAGTCAGGTAGTCGTTGATCCAACCGTCATTGGGTATCCTTACAGCTTTGTTAAATTTTTTCTGTGAAGAGTTGTCAGAGATAAGCTTGGTTGCAAATACCTCACAATCCTTCATGACATTTTTTACCTTTCGTGGAACAGAATATTCTTTTTTAGGCAGGAAATTTACTATTCCGTACAGGTAAGAGGGTTTGCTTAGACCATTACCTGAAACCTCCCAAAGTACGGCATTAGCGTTGTCATCGGTCTGGCTGATACAGATCAGAGGAGCAGTAATAATAAGTGCTAGCGATAATAAAAAGCTTTTTAGATTGGGGCCAGTCATGTTTTGATTTTTTACATAAGAATTCAACCCACAATATAAGGTTCATTATGTAAAAAACCAGTATTAATATGCTAATTGATGAGCTTTGATAATCAATTTTTTACGATTACCGAAAAAAAGCTATCTGGCTGCGAAAAGAGCTGTATAGAGAAAGTACAGGATTATCATTAAAAACATAGCCGCATACATCACCAGGTCCACCCTGATGTATTCTTTATACTTGTTGTAGAGTGCTTTTATCTTTTTCATTTGGTTACTTGGGGCTGGTTACTGGCTTCTGGTTTCTGGTTACTGGGGCCTAGTTACTGGTTTCTGGTTTACTTCTGCGTTTTTACCATTGGCTACTGTTTCTTATTTTTTATAAAGTATTAGTTGCCTATTGCTTTTGCCTACTGGGTATTGGCTTGCCGATGTCTCTAAAATACACAATACT
>NZ_SMLW01000620.1 GCF_009711405.1 Fulvivirga kasyanovii
GCTTGATGAATTACGAGGAGCCGTAGAGAAAGTCTCTAAAGGTACAGCTTCTCACGATGTAAAAAATCTGGCCAATATTCCTCTAACGCGCCAATCTGAAAAGGTATTGAAGATCACTTACTTAGAGGCCAAAATATTCAAAAGCCAGCTCATAGGAACGGAGCACCTGCTATTATCCATCCTCAGGGATGAAGATAACATAGCTACGCAAATCCTTGAAAAATTTGACGTCAATTATGATGTTGTCAAAGAGCTTCTGGAATATCAAACAGAAAACCCTATGGCATCATCAGATACTGACGATCCGGATGATGATTCATCTAAAATTTTCGGGGGTGGTGCAGGATCAGGAGCCGGAAAAGAGAAAAAAGGCACTGAAAAATCCAGAACTCCGGTACTGGATAATTTCGGACGCGACCTGACTAAACTGGCCGAAGAGAATAAAATGGATCCGATAGTAGGCCGTGAAAAAGAAATTGAGCGCGTAGCCCAGATCCTTAGCCGTAGAAAGAAAAACAATCCTATACTTATTGGTGAACCAGGTGTTGGTAAAACTGCCATCGCAGAAGGTCTGGCTCTGAGAATCGTACAGAAGAAAGTATCAAGGGTACTCTTTGGCAAGCGTGTAGTAACACTTGACCTTGCTTCCCTTGTGGCGGGCACCAAATACCGCGGCCAGTTCGAAGAAAGAATGAAGGCTGTAATGAACGAATTGGAGAAATCCCCTGAAGTGATCCTGTTTATAGATGAGCTTCACACCATAGTTGGTGCAGGAGGAGCTTCCGGTTCACTGGATGCGTCCAACATGTTCAAACCTGCCCTGGCAAGAGGAGAGATCCAATGCATAGGTGCTACCACACTTGATGAGTACAGACAGTACATCGAAAAAGATGGTGCACTGGCCAGAAGGTTCCAGATGGTAATGGTTGATGCTACTACTCCTGAGGAAACTGTTCAGATACTGGACAACATCAAAGAAAAATATGAAGATCACCACCATGTAAACTATACGCCTGAGGCCATAGAAGCATGTGTGAAACTCTCTGACCGATACATCAGCGACAGATATCTGCCAGATAAGGCGATAGATGTACTCGATGAGGCTGGTGCGAGGGTACATATCAACAACATACACGTTCCTGATGAAATCGTGAAGCTTGAGGCTGCCATTGAGGACATTAAGGAAGAAAAGAACCAGGTGGTAAAAAGCCAGAAATACGAAGAAGCTGCCCAGCTAAGGGACAAAGAGAAGAAACTTCTTGAGCAGCTTGAGCAGGCTAAACACCGATGGGAAGAAGATACCAAGAGCAAGCGCTACACTGTAGATGAAGAAAATGTAGCTGATGTAATTGCCATGATGACCGGTATCCCTACCAAACGTATCGCTCAGAAAGAGAGCAACAAGCTTTTGGGCATGAACCAGGAGCTGAGCGGCAAAGTGATCGGACAGGACGATGCTATCAAAAAGCTTACGAAAGCAATCCAAAGAACCCGTGTGGGACTAAAAGATCCTAAGAAGCCTATTGGTTCGTTTATCTTCCTCGGCCCGACCGGTGTAGGTAAAACTGAGCTTGCCAAAGTACTTTCCACTTATCTGTTTGATAAAGAGGACACACTGATCAGGATAGACATGAGTGAATACATGGAGAAATTCTCCGTATCACGACTGGTTGGAGCGCCTCCGGGATATGTGGGTTATGAAGAAGGTGGCCAGCTTACTGAGAAAGTAAGAAGAAAGCCTTACAGTGTGGTATTGCTCGACGAAATCGAAAAAGCTCACCCAGATGTATTTAACCTGTTACTCCAGGTACTGGACGATGGTATACTTACCGATGGATTGGGTAGAAGGGTTGATTTCCGAAACACTATCATCATCATGACATCCAATATTGGTGTAAGGGATCTGAAAGATTTCGGAGCAGGAATTGGTTTCGCACCATCATCTAAGCAAAATAATGCTGATGATGTAATGAAATCAACAATCCAAAGTGCACTGAAAAAAGCTTTCAGCCCTGAATTCCTGAACAGACTTGATGATGTGATCGTATTTAACTCTCTGCAAAGGGAAGATATTCACAAGATCATCGATCTTACGCTGAACAAATTGTTCCAGAGAATCAAATCGCTTGGTTACAACGTAGAGTTGACCACAAAAGCGAAAGACTTCCTGGCAGAGAAGGGATATGATCCTCAGTATGGTGCAAGACCTTTGAACAGGGCCATTCAGAAATATCTGGAAGATTCTGTTGCCGAGGAGATCCTTAAAGGTGAGATCGAAGAAGGTGCAACCATAGTAGCAGATTACGACGGCAAAGGCGACGAGCTGAAGCTTAAAATGAAAAAGCCTAAGGCATCTAAGAAAGAAGAGAAAGAGGAATAATAATTTTCTAAATTAAATAAAGAAAAGGCCATCTCTTACGAAATGGCCTTTCTTCATTTGACTATTAAACGTCATTTATTAATTCTTCAACCAATACCATTAATCATTTTATCCAAAAATTTGTTTAATAATTAAAATATATTTATTTTGATACTATATGGAAATTAAGGCACCAGATTACGTAAAGAGCTATAAAGATGGTCGAGTAGAGCTGGAATTAGATACCGCTTTTAAATCTAAAAATGGCAAAATTTTACTTTCTAAAATTTCAGATTCATCTATACCACAGCTAATAATTAGGATGAAGCGTAATAAAAGCGTCGGAAAACATCCTCGAATGAGTCCAAAAGAAAAGGGCTAACTGAATGCCCTGGAATTTATTGATCTTTCCCCTCATTGGAGGGTATTATTTCTTACACACTTGTAAGCGCTTTAGATTTTATCACCTTAGAATTGAACGCCAAAGACTCATCTTTAACTCAACCATTCTTGGCACATTTTTTTTATCCCTTTCTTTTATCATTACTTCCATTGTCTCCAATCAGACTTGCCTTGATGAAGTTATAAGTTCAATACTTCCAGACGTACCATTTTTGGGAACATCTTTTCTATCCTTTATACTCGCTTTTGTGATGACACATCTCATCAACCTTTTTACAACGACAAATGATGAAAATTTTAGAGCAATAAGTAAAATTGGTAACGAATTGGAACGTACAATAGCCCAATCATATACAGATATGAGTTTACTCCAACTAACATTGGCAAATGGTAAGTTTTATGTGGGAATTGCTACTAAAATTGGTGCTCCGGGCGATTTAAGCTATTTAACAATATTTCCCCTTTATAGTGGATACAGAGACTCGGAAAGCAAGGAATTAATATTTAATACAGATTATACTTCTGCCTACGAATCCTATAAAGACAATGACCCAACTAATGATATAATAATGAATGTAGTTATCAAATGCGACCAAATAATAACCGCAACTCCATTTGACATTGAGCTATATAATAAATTTAACGAGGAAGAAAAGACAACTAGCGATTGAGCCTTAATGATAAATATCAAGAATAGATATTATTAAAACCTACCCATTAGTACCCTCCGCTATACTTTCTGATAAACCACTCCCCTGCCAAAAGGAAAAGCAGCAGGAAAAACAGCCATTTCAAATGAATAAATGGCAGGTACTTTTCACTGGTATGGATTGTACCCTGGGCTTTTAGGGTAGTTAATTCCTGTTTCAAACCGGTCATTTCGTCTGCTTTATAAAACTTCCCTCCGGTTTTGTCGGAGAGCTTTCTGAGCAGGTTGAAGTCGGCAGTCAGGTTGATGTTTTCGATTTGCAGTTCCTTGATGAGAAATTCCCCGTTCACTGTTTCCCTTTTATTACCCAACTGAGTGGATGCTGAGTATTTATAAACTCCCTCAGGCAGTCCGCTGATTTCGTAGCGGGTGTTATTTTCATTGGTTATATAGCTGTAGTTAAACTTTTTGCCTTCTGCATTGGTGAGGGTAAGATCTATTTTGTTGCCATAGACCCTTTCATACAGATCGTTATAGACTTCCGTATCGAATACTACTTTTTCATTGGTAAGAAACTCATTTTTAACCGGGTATGCCTTGAATTTCCTTTTATCTTCTTTCGAGGACAGGTACTGAACCAATTTTGTGATCAGTTCATTGAAAGCTTCATTATTACCATTTTCGGCGTAGTCCGTCAATTTCCACCGCCACAAGCCACTGCCCATGATCACCCCTCTTTTGCTATCGTTTTGATGCATTACCGCTATCAACGGCTTGTTGGTTGCTATACTTCCGACTTGTTGATACAGCAAAACATCGGCATCGGCAGACATGGAAACCCTGCCAAACGGCACTACAACAGGGGGAAATTCATCCATGGACTGTTGCAATTCATCAGAAAGTTTAAAGCTGTTGAATCCCTGGTTAAAAACAGCCGTAACCTGATCGTACTCTCCGGGTATAGCATCCAGTGACAATATTTTATTAAATGAATTGAACTGCCTTACATCGGTCTGGGAACCATACACCACAAGGGACGAGGCCTTTTCTTTTTCAAACTTCTCAGTAAAGCGCTTATACACCCCACTTCTATCAGGAATTTGATGATATATAACCAGGTCATATTTCTTATTTGAAGATGTTAGCTTTTGAACGTCTTCATTTATACTCAGTATATATTGATCTATAGTATAGTTGGCATTGCTCTCAACAGCCGATTTTAGGGCCTTAATATCCGGGTGAGGTGCCGGTGCCAAAAGAGCAATTTGTTCTTTACCTTCGATCACCTCAACATATGCTTGCTGAAGGTTATTGGTATAGGTAAATTCTCCATCTTTTCTTTCAACTGTAACCTGGTATCGCTGATACCCTTTCTCTTCCGCTTCAATAAGGAATTTAACATCAACTAACTGGTTATCACCACTTAGCTTTACCTGCTGCTCTGCAATTACATTTCCATTTTTAATTACCGAAACTTTTGCCTGTTGCCCGGCATACCCACGGTGTGTGACCTGGGCAATAAGTGGAAATTTATTGCCCTGATATGATATTTTGTTGTAGAGCAGGGACATGATCGACAGGTCGGATTTCTGAATGGTATCTCCTACCCCCAGCGTATAAATGTCAAAGTTGTAATCGGCAAAAGTGGGTGAAACTCCCTGGTTGTAAATACCATCTGATACCAGTACAACCCCACCAAGGTTTCGCCCTTCATAATCCTGCTTAATATCATTGAGAAGACTGCTCAGGTCGGTACTCTGCTTATCGTATTGCACCTGCTTCGGAAATTCATCGCTTTCATCTCCCGAGAGGTTCCGGAATTCGACACGGTATTGATCATCTATCTCAGAAGCTACCTGTCTGAGTTCTTCGTTGAAGGCCGCTAATTGCACGCTGTCTGTCACTTCCGCCAGGGATAATGAGTTATCGATGGCGAAGATCATAGCGGGCTGCTCTATGAGGTTTTTGATCTGTTTCAATACCGGAGAGATGAGCAGAGCTGCGATTATGGTTACCGTAAGCATACGGCAGGCAAACAAAAGCTTGTTCAGGCCGGCGCCCCACGGGCCGGACTTGGTGTATAATAAGAGTGCATACGCTGCTCCGGCGAGTACGCACAGCACTAAAAACCATGGGGAATGTTCAAAAATCAACGCGGGTTTCTGCATCACTGGATTAAAACGGTACTACGCAAATTAAGATAATTTCTACAAAATTTACCCTTAATAAGGATATGAACATGGGGATTAAGCCTTTGTTCATCATTAGGTTTCTGCTATATGTCGAATTATCTTTGATACGGCAATTTTAAGACGGTTATCTGGGTTAATTTTATGATATAAATGGAATAACGTGCAGAAGAAATTCATAGTATATTATCAGCGGACACCACGGGTACTGAAACACATTATCTTTTGGCTGGTGTTTATCAGTTTCTTTGCTGTGCTATGGGGCAGCTTTAATGATGATTATTTACACCAGTTTAAGATGCAGTTGCTCTACCTGCCTGAAAAGCTGTTTGCCACGTACATTGCCTTGTACATTCTCCTGCCCAAATACCTGTTAAAGGAAAAGTACTTCCTGTTCTTCTTCTGGGCGGTGGTCATACTGCTCATTGCAGGGCTTACCCACTGGCTGACCGCTTATTATATAGAGCGACCTATTTATTATCCGGAAGACGACTGGGGTGGCTTGTGGCATCCGTTGAAAATACTCAAATCAGCTACTTACATTTACCCGGTAGTAGTGCTGGCTACACTTATTAAATTTTTTAAGCATTGGTACAGAACACAGCAGGACTCTCAAAGCCTGGCAAGGGATAAACTACAGGCCGAATTAAAATTTTTAAGGGCACAGATACACCCTCACTTCCTCTTCAATACGCTGAATAACTTGTATGCCCTCGCACTCAAAAAATCTGATAGTGCTCCGGAAGTAGTATTGAAGCTGTCTGACCTGCTGAACTATATGCTTTATGAGTGTAATACAGATACAGTACCACTAACCAAAGAGATTGAACTGGTAAAGAACTATGTAGCGCTGGAAAAGCTCAGATATGGGGACAGGCTGGACGTTTCATTCTCAGTAAGGGGTGACGTATCGGGGAAGACCATTGCTCCCATGCTGGTATTGCCTTTTGTGGAGAATAGCTTCAAGCATGGTGTAAGTGGGGAAACTGACCACTCATGGATCAGTATAGACCTGAACGTAAAGGACGACCTGCTGACTTTGAAGGTGGACAATAGCAAAAGTGCTGACCAGACCATAGATGAGCAAAACTACAGGGAAGGTATTGGTCTTCAAAATGTAAACCGAAGGCTGGAACTGCTATATGGTGGCGGCTATGAATTGAAAATTCTGGATGCAGAAGATTCGTACCTGGTAGTACTCAAACTGCATTTAAACGAATACGCACAAAAAACGTAAATAACAAAATGAAGATCAGATGTATCATAGTGGACGATGAGCCTCTTGCCATTGAAGTCATCGAATCTTATATCAACCGGCTGGAGAACATTGAAATAGTGGCCAAATGCAGTAACGCACTGAAGGCATTTGAGATCTTAAAAAAGGAGCCTGTAGACCTGATCTTTCTTGACATCCAAATGCCTAAGCTTACGGGACTTGATTTTGTAAAAACCCTTCAAAACCCGCCGAAGGTAATTATCACTACTGCCTACCGCGATTATGCTCTGGAAGGTTATGAATTAAATGTAGTGGACTATCTGCTAAAACCGATTTCATTTGAAAGGTTCCTGAAAGCCGTGAGCCGCGTGTACCATACGGAAATGTCTCCGGAAGCAACACTAACCACTGATATAGAGTCTGAAGAAGCTTATATATACCTGAAAGCCGACAAAAAAATGGTTAAAGTACAGCTTAGGGACATCTTATACATTGAGAGCCTCAAAGACTATGTAAGGGTAAAAACGAGTGACAAAGAGGTGATAACCCATCAAAAAATAAGCTACCTGGAGGAAAAACTACCCGAAGAATGCTTCCTTCGTATTCATCGTTCGTTTATAGTCGCCCTTAAAAAGATTGAGACCTACTCGGCTACTTCCATAGAAGTGCCCGGCAAAGAACTTCCTATTGGCAGGCTTTATAAAGACCAGGTCCTGGAGGTATTGAATGCTAAGCATCAGATTTAACTGGGGGCTGGTTGCTGGTGGCTGGTGGCTGGGTACTGGTTTCCGGGTGACTGACTGTGCTTGCTTCAATCTTCGGTTTCCTAATTTATGGTTTAAAAACACCCCTATAATCCCCTCAAGGGGATAGTAGTGGCGTAAAAATATTTAAATCCCGATTCTTTAATACACACCGTTTGACCAATTACTGGTCACCGATTGCCAAATTACCGATCACCAAACTAATACCCATACTTCTCCTTCCAGAGGGCTTTCAGGCGCTTTCTCATTTCTTCTTCGCGGGCATTTTTGCCGGGGTCGTAAAGTTTGGAGTTTTTGATCTGGTCGGGCAGGAACTCCATGCTTACAAAGTTATTGGCGAAGTCGTGTGCATACTTGTAGCCCTGGCCATAGCCGGAGTCTTTCATGAGCTTGGTGGGGGCATTTCGTATGGACATGGGCACGGGCAGGTCGCCGGTTTCCCTTACCATCGCTTTGGCTTTTTTAATAGCCATATAACTGGCATTGCTTTTGGGTGAACAGGCCAGGTATGTGGCACATTGGGAAAGTATGATCTCTGCTTCAGGGTAACCTATCACATTTACGGCCTGAAAGGTATTGTTGGCAATCACCAGTGCAGTGGGATTGGCATTACCGATGTCCTCAGAGGCCATGATCAACATGCGGCGTGCAATGAACTTGACATCTTCGCCGCCCTCTATCATACGTGCCATGTAATAGACCGCGGCGTTGGGATCACTGCCTCTGAGGGATTTGATAAAAGCAGAAATAATATCGTAATGCTGCTCTCCGGATTTATCATAAATGGCCACGCGCTGCTGTGCTATGTCCATTACCTTTTCATCCGTGATCTCAATCTCATCACCAGCCAATGAATCAAAAACAAGCTCCAGGAGGTTGAGTAGTTTGCGGGCATCGCCACCGGAGATGTTGAGCATAGCCTTGTGCTCTTTCAGATGAACGTTCTTCTTTTTTAGCTTTTCATCCTTTTTCAGCACCATGTCGATCAGCCGGAGCAAATCTTCTTCGGTTAACGATCGCAGGGTATAGACCTGGCTACGGCTGAGCAAAGCTGAGTTTACTTCAAATGACGGGTTTTCAGTAGTTGCGCCAATTAATGTAATGGTTCCTTTCTCTACTGCCCCGAGCAAAGCATCCTGCTGAGATTTATTAAAGCGGTGGATCTCGTCGATGAAGAGTATGGCTTTGGACTGCCGCTTCGCTTTTTCTATAACTTCTCGTACGTCTTTAACCCCTGCACTTACGGCACTTAAGGTATAGAATGGTGACTTTACCTGGTTGGCAATAATGTTGGCGATTGTAGTTTTACCCACTCCGGGAGGCCCCCAGAGTATCATGGACGGGACTACTCCGGATTTAATGGTCTTCCTTAAAATTCCTCCCTCTCCTACCAAATGCTCCTGGCCTATGAGCTCATCGAGGGACGTAGGCCGCATGCGTTCTGCCAAAGGTAAATTCAAATCAAACATCACAGTATTTTATTTTAAAGGTAACAATTTTCAATTCTTTAAATCATAGTTTTGGGCATGCCCGGAAAGATAAAAATACACAGTGTACTCCTTTTTGTTACTCTGATCTATGGTGCCAACTACACGGTTGCAAAGTTCGTAATGCCGGAGTATTTAGAGCCCTTTGGCTTTATTGTTTTTCGGATTATTCTGGGCACTTTACTCTTTTGGATTTTCAGTGCTGTTACCGGAGCGGATAAGATTAAATCGCGAAAGGATTTTGGCCTGCTCTTTCTTTGCGGCCTGTTTGGGGTAGCGGCCAACCAACTGCTGTTTTTCAAAGGCCTCAGCCTCACTAACCCGATCAATGGCTCGGTGATCATGACCACCTCTCCTATCATGGTGATGATTGTGGCTTATGCCCTGGGGAAAGAGGGTATTACGGTTAAAAAAATTATAGGTGTATTAATCGGAGCTCTCGGAGCCTATCTCCTACTTACCAAGGATGGCGTTTCGCTAAGTGAAGGTACATTTCTGGGTGACCTGCTCATCCTCCTCAACGGATCATCCTACGCGGTCTACCTTGTGCTTGTAAAGCCTCTAATGGCCAAGTACAAAGCGATCACGGTTATAAAATGGGTGTTTTTATTTGGCGGCATCATTGCCTTCCCCTTTGGTATCAGTGAGCTCAGCGCCGTCGATTGGGCCAGCATTCCGGTCTCCATCTGGTTTTGCATAGCTTATGTTATCCTTGCTGCTACATTTTTGGTTTATCTGCTTAATGTATGGTCATTGAAGTTCGTAAATTCCTCTCTGGTTGGCAGTTATATTTATTTACAACCAGTGTTTGCTACACTGGTGGCTGTAGCATTTCGTGACGACCAACTGGATGTTTTTACCGTACTGTATTCTATGGTAATCATGCTTGGAGTATACCTCGTAAGTCAGAAATGATTGTATAGCTCGCTGGTTTTTGATAATTTAACGTGATCAATTAAAACCGGAACATAAAAATCATGAGTGGATTAATCTATTTAATTGGGCTTATTTGTGCGATTTGGGTCATTTATGATGTCTGGGTTGTCAATAAAAGGTTGGATGAAACTTCTAAACTTCTTTGGACTATCCTTGCAGTTTTTGCCAATATACTGGCAGCCATCATATATTACTTTATACACAAAAGGAGGGCTTACTAAGCTGCCCTCCTCCTTTATCAATTACGATTTACGGAACCAAGTCAGAAACTGAGCTGGCTCAATACATTTATGGTGAAGTCTAATGCGCCATCATCAAAGTCCAGGTGTGTTACAAATCTTATTTCCCTTGGCCCAAAAGCTACCGCTTTAACCCCTTTCTGATCAAGCTGCTGTAAAAATGCATCGGTAGTAATGCCTTGAGCCAGTTCAAAGATCAAAATATTAGTATCTACCGGAAGTACATTGTTCACATAGTGCATGTCTTCAAGCACTTTTCCTATTTTGCGCGCCCGTTGATGGTCTTCTGTCAGCCTTTGTACATGGTGATCGAGGGCATAAATACCGGCTGCCGCCAAATATCCGGCTTGACGCATGCCTCCGCCAAATACTTTGCGCATGCGCCGGGCTTTACGGATATGCTCAGCTTTACCCAACAAAACCGAGCCGACCGGCGCTCCCAGGCCTTTGGACAGGCATATTGAAATGGTATCAAAATATTTTCCATAATCACCGGGCTTATCGCCGGTCTCTGCCAAAGCATTAAAAAGGCGGGCACCGTCAAGGTGCATTTTAATGCCTCGTGACATGCATGCCTCAGATATTTCTGCAATCTCTGACAAGGTATAATAGCTACCTCCACCTTTGTTAACCGTATTCTCCAATGACACAATGGAGGATACCGGCAAATGGATATCATCAGCATTAACGTTGGCCAAAATATCGTCCAGATTAATCCTGCCCCTGTCGCCTTCAAGCAACCTGAATGATAGGCCGCTATTACCTGCCACACCACCACCTTCGTATTTATAGATATGTGAGCCTTTGTAGCAAATCACTTCTTCGTAAGGGTTTGAAAGCACATTGATCCCTATTTGGTTTGTCATGGTGCCGGATGGACAAAAAATGGCTGCATCCATACCAAAAAGCCGTGCACATTTTTCTTCCAGCTCATTTACGGTAGGGTCTTCACCAAAAACGTCGTCACCCACTCGGGCATGCATCATTGCCTCCAGCATGCCGGGCGTTGGTTTGGTCACTGTATCACTTCGAAGGTCTGCTATCATCGGGTATTATTTTTTTGTAAAAGCATTATTAAGATAAGGATTCAGGCTTATTCCAGCCTTACTGATCAAATATAATAAGTACCTGTACAATGTCACCTATCTTCTCCCCTATGATATTTTTCATTTTTTGAACTACCTTAGACCAAACTTTTCAGAAGCATGAAGAATAGTAAAGCAGCCATTGGTTTCATTTTTGTTACACTGCTGATCGATGTAATCGGCCTGGGCATTATTATTCCTGTAATGCCAACGCTTATTGCCGAGCTTATCAATGGAGACATCAGCGATGCGGCAGTTTACGGTGGCTGGCTGGTATTTGCCTATGCTTCCATGCAGTTTGTTTTCGCCCCTGTGTTGGGAGGCTTGAGCGACAGGTTTGGCCGCCGCCCGGTATTGCTTTTTTCCCTTTTTGGTTTTGGTGTAGATTATATTTTCATGGCTTTGGCACCTACTATCGGCTGGCTGTTTGTAGGGAGGTTAATCTCCGGGATCACCGGAGCCAGTTTTACAACCGCATCAGCCTATATTGCAGATGTAAGCCCTCCGGAAAAGCGTTCGCAAAACTTTGGCATTATCGGCGCCGCCTTCGGGCTGGGTTTCATCGTTGGGCCCCTATTAGGTGGTGTGTTGGGGCAGTTTGGCCCTCGTGTACCTTTTATGGCGGCGGCAGCACTGACACTTATTAACTGGCTTTATGGCTATCTCGTGCTGCCTGAATCCTTAAAGCAGGAAGACCGGCGACCTTTCGAATGGAGTCGTGCCAACCCGGTCGGTTCATTGCTTCAGTTTAAAAAATATCCTGTTATCCTTGGCCTGGTCTCGTCGCTGGTGCTGGTCTATATTGCAGCTCATGCCACACAAAGCACCTGGGCATACTTCACTATGGAAAAGTTTAAGTGGGGTGAAGACTGGGTCGGATATTCCCTCGCTTTTGTCGGCCTGATGGTAGCACTGGTTCAGGGAGTACTGATTCGCATTATTTTACCCAAGATAGGACAGGTAAAAGGTGTCTACATCGGGCTTTTTGTATATGCTGTTGGGTTCATGCTGTTCGCCTATGCTTATGAAGGCTGGATGATGTTTGCCTTTACGGTGATCTACGCGATGGGTGGGCTTGCCGGCCCGTCATTGCAGGGTATCATGTCCAACCAGGTACCTGCCTCTGAGCAAGGCGAGTTACAAGGTGGCCTCACCAGCCTGATCAGTGTAACTTCCATCATAGGGCCTCCGCTTATGACCGGTATATTTGCCTATTTTACTGATCCCAATGCTTACGAGGTTTACTTCCCGGGAGCACCTTTTGTATTGGGGGCCTTGCTCACACTGATCAGCCTCGGACTGGCATTCCGTACTTTTCAAAACCTTAAAACGTAAAAAAGGCTGCCTTTAACAGCAGCCTTTTAACAGAAATTAAACACAAGACCTTATCTGGAGAACTTCACTATCCGGCCTCTTTGAAGCGGATTGTTTGATTCATCTACTATTGAATACAGGTAGATACCATTCTCCACATCATCAAGGGCAACTTCCCCATTGCTATTCACATTTTTTACGGTGGTACCGTTGATTGATTTCACTTCTATTTTCACCGGTTGGCCATCAGCAGTCAATGACAATAAGTTTTTATCAGTTCTAAAGTTTTTCTCAACATTGGTCAGGTTGCCTTCAAACATACCTTCTGATTCCAAAACCGGTGCTTCCTCGCCTGACATACGTGCGCTTGAAGCCTGGTAGCTGATAGTCTGGTTAAGCAACCAGGCATACAGATTGGTAATTCCGGGATCGAAAGACCTTTTCCAGCTTTGCTCCTGGCTACCTGACTCAGTCACAAAATGTGTGGTGTTCGAAGTGCAGTTATCTACTTTGTTGTAGAAGCTCAGGGCATCGTTATAGTTATTCACTTCATCAAGGTTAGAGTTAGCCATGTAAAGGGCAGCTCCGCTTGAAGCGATGTTGCAGGCCACTGACAATGGCATAGAGTAGCTGATTGCTGCTGCTGCCGCCCATCGGTTAGGGCTGTTGGTGCCGTCCATCAATCTGTAAAGGCCATCCACTGCGCCACCGTCAAAACCTACCAGGTAGATGCGGTTTTGGTCTACAGGATAGTTTGCCACTACATAATCGTAAAACCTGTCCACTTTACCTTTCCAGAAGCCTGATCCTTTAGTGATCTGAGGGCTCAGTACGATGAAGCACTGTCCGTTGGCACAAATCTCTTTGCCCTGATCAGCATAGTACAACGGGCCTTCTGCCTTTACCAGGTCAAGGTTCGTTCCTTCTGCTTTATCTGAGTGCAGATAAATGATAACAGGGTATTTCTTAGATGCATCATAAGAAGATGGCAGGTATTGCATAAATGGCATGCCATCAGATGAAACCTTCTTTGTAAGTGTTGCAATCGTATTGGTATTATCGCCAGAGCCCGAACCCGAGCCATTTCCTACCACTACAGTAACCTGATCGCTTGCCTGGCCTCCATCGTTGTCTTTAACAGTAACTTCCAGCACATAGGTACCTTCTACAAAATGTACCAGTGTAAGTTTGCTTCTGTCAGGATTCCAAAGACTGGCAGATGGTCCGCTTACTTTTTTCCAGCTATAGGAAGCGATTGAACCGTCAGCGTCAGAAGCCTTGGCAACCAGATAAATAGCAGTTTCTGAAGTGCTGGCATTTACATCCGCACCGGCATTAACCGTTGGCAATTGGTTGGTAGTAGAACCACCACCTCCACCAGAAGATGCCTGCACGGTCAGCAATACATTGTCAGTAGCTTTGGCTCCGCCATTATCCGTAACGGTAACCTGAAACTTATAAGTACCTTCTGTAAGGCCTCCTACAGTTACACTGGCCCTGTCGGCATTCCACAAGTTAGCAGTTGGCCCGCTCACCTGAGTCCAGGCAAAAGCAGCTATAGAGCCATCGGGATCAGAAGCAGTAGCTTCAAAGCCTACAGATGTAGTTCCGGCAGGAGCAGTTACATCCTGACCTGCATTTACTACAGGGGGCTGGTTGGTAGTAGAACCACCGCCTCCACCGCCGCTTCCGCTGCCGTCAAGCGTGTGTGCCAGTAACCATTCGTATACATTTGGACTATACTGAGAATGGTCAGTTTTATATACATCATTCCAAATCCAGTGTTCGCCATTCTGGATGGCAGTAAATTGGTTTTCCTGTCCGTTGCTCTCACAGTTATTAACTGAGTTGTACATGGCAAGGCCTGAGTTATAACCGATCACATCATCGGAGGTACCGTGAAAAGCCCATACAGGAATATTTCTTTCTGCTACAATACAACCTTTATTGGTATTGCCCCATGCACAAAGCGGAGCAACTGCAGCCAGATTATTGTTTGAGTTTTCAACATCATAAGCCCTTTCCCAAACACCATTACCACCTAATGACAGACCTGTCAGGTAGATCCTGTTGGGATCGTAACGGTAGTTATTGGGACCATTCAGGACGTAATCCCAAAACTCTTTTTGGGCATAACCTGTCCAGTTGCCGCTTCCGGTCAACTGCGGTGACAATACGATAAAGCATTCCTGCTTTCCATTAACATCAAAGCAAAGACTACCCTTATTCTCAATTTCTTTCGGAGGACCATTTTTGGCCACTTTGTACATATCAGCGGGTGAGCTTCCTCTTTCTCCTGCGCCATGTAAAAAAATAAGTAGGGGATACTTCTTGGTAGGATTACTACTGTAACCAGGAGGTAAATGTTCCAAATACCCCTGGACCTTGTTCAGCGCCACAGTTTTGACTTTGTTGTACTTAAGAGCAGAGTTTTGTGCAAAACCTACAAAACTTGCCAGGATCAAAAGTGTTGTGATTGTTAACTTCATTAATCTGTGAGTTAAACTTAAAAAATTGATTTTAGACAGTTAAAGGCGTGGATCAAATGCTACACTTACCAACCTCACTTAACTGATGCTGCAAATGTATAGGGTAGGAAAAAGTATTGTACTATAAGAATATATGAGGCGCAGGTTCTGTCGACGAAACCAGCATATCATCTTTGGTCGTCAGGAAGGGTAATAAAATATTAACGCTTAATACGTTAGAGGCCTAAGGGGCGTTTTTGAGGTGGGTAAATTTCTCCCCGGGTCATGCGGGGAGAAATGTGGACAGCAAAGATTGACTGAAAGCTTCATTAAATTTTGCCCATAGTAGGAGTATCAATATAGCGTTGATTGATCTCCAATTCTATTCCAAGGTACACATCACCGGAAAACCTGGTTCGCAGATAAGTCGTAAAGCCGTCGTCAGCTCCATTATAAGGGCAATTGAGCATGATGAGTTGTTCGGGTAGCATGTTGTCGAGCCGTGCTTTCCATTGCTTACAAAACTCTGCCTCCTCCATGCGGGCTTCATCATACAAAAGCCCTACATCTACAGCCCTTACTATACCATTGAGTTCGGGCGTAAAGGTATGGATGGACAAATGCAGCACGGGCTCTCCATGCGCTATAAAATCGCTGATCTTATGCTCTATCTCCTCGCGGTATGGATGGTAATACTTGGCCAGAAGTGTGTTTTTAATGTTTTTATCAACATTATGGGTGTACTCACTAAAAAGCTCTTTATTATCCAGAGATCTGTTGGTTTCAATCAGCAGTCTGGACACTTTCTGATAAAAAAGAGGTGCTTCCAGGTGCCGGGCCAAATATTTAGCTATCCCAAGGCTCCCCGGGTCCCACCCTCTATGCGAGGCCAAAGTTTCTTCTGCATTGGCAAACATGAATTTATAGTCTTTTGGTACATAATTACCCGCATGCTCACATGAGATCAAAATTTTTCTTCCACGCATAATTCAAACATTTCGTTATACATTAAACAATCCGACAACTCTCTGTAAACCAGATTTATATTTTCAACCGAATAGACCCCTGCCAGTGATTTTAATATTCTGCTTGCCAGTGTGCCCTGCGTTAGTATTATATTAAGTTCCGTTAGCCATGGCTGAACCTCAGCAGGGTACTGCTTTTCTGCCTTTTTCAGGATTTCTGCCCAAAGGGCGCCTGCCGTCATATGTTCATGACCAGAGATACCAAACATTTCAAGGTACGCTGCATTATCGATCATGGCATGCTCGCCATATTTAATAGTTTCCTGAAATATGGCATACAGTGGCTCTATCTCCCACTTTTGCTGGTCATGAAAGGAGTGTAGCTTCTCATTGACCAGCATTTTTAATAAGGCTATTACCAGGGCCAGTATTGCCAGGTCTGCTTTTGGGCACTCCTGAATATCAAGAATACGGATTTCGATGGAGCCTCTGTCAAACCGGGCTATTGCACCCCGGGAATTGAGCCATACCGGCTGTAGTATCTTGTTAGGGTCATGAGGTGCGATGTCATGCGCTATGCGGTCGTAGATCATCTTATGATATTGCCGCTTTGAAAACGCCCTTTCGGGAATTACTTTACCGGTCAATGATGGAATTACACGCTGGTTTTTCTGATAGTAGTCCAGCCGTTTATCCAGAAATCCCGTGTTTTTACCTCCCAATACCGGGGAGCTGGCGGCCAGCGCCGGTAATATGGGCAGCACCAGACGGATGGCTGCATGCAGGCGGGCAAACTCCTCATCGTCGTAAAAGGGTAAATTCAAATGTGTACTTTGCAGGTTAGACCAGCCATGCCCACAGCAGTTGAAGATCCTGTTATAGGCATCATAGATCTCATTGCTCTCATGGGGCCAGAGAAATGTCTCCTTATTAGGGTCCATCAGCGGATGGGCGGCAGTGGGCATCAGTTGTGCATTGAAGGATGCCAGTTCCGTATTCACCGACTTGACATTTTTATGAAACTCTTCCCCCAGCTCTACCAGGTTGGGTTCGGGCTTGGTACACTTTAGCTCTACCACGTGCAGCACCAACTCATTGCACCAGCTTACTTTACCTCTGTTTATATCACTTACGTATTCATTGCTGATTTTTTTAAAGAGCTCATCTGTCACGGGTTTAATAGCCAGTGTCTCTTTGTTTACAATCATGTATTCCAGCTCTATACCGTAGCCCTGGAACAGGTGTAATCTTGAATTACTCATCGTTTTTGTATCCTCTCTAGGAAGGTCTCCATAATTTTTGTGTACAGGCCGTTTTTGATGATCCTGTCCTCCACACCGGCATCTATGTTGGGGTTATCATTGATCTCGATAACATAAAATTTACCGTTGATCTCTTTGATATCCACGCCATAAAGACCGCTGCCAATTAATGCAGTGGCTTTTAATGCTGTATCTATCAGCGCCTTTGGGGCATCGGCCACGGCTACGGTTTCACTCTTGCCTTCGCGGTGTTCCCCGTTCTTTTTCCAATCTACAATCTGCCAGTGGTTTTGTGCCATAAAATATTTGCACACATACAGCGCTTGCTTATTGATCACGCCTACACGCCAGTCGTAAGGTGTGGGCATAAACTCCTGTACAATTAATAATTCTGACTTTTGAAAAAGGTCTTTTAGTGTTTCTGCCAGTTGCTTCTCATCCGACACTTTCTTTACGCCCTTGGAAAATGATCCGTCCGGCTGCTTAATAACCATCGGGTAATTAAAGTTCTCAGGGATCTTTTGGCTGTCCTTTCTAAGGATGAACGATCTGGGAACGGCTATTTTATTGGCAACCAGCAACTCGTGCAGATATACTTTGTTAGTACATTTCAGAATAGAGTTGGAATCGTCAATAACTACCAGCCCCTCAGATTCGGCTTTTTTTGCAAACCGGTAGGTATAGTGGTTCACATTGGTCGTTTCCCTGATAAAAAGGGCATCAAACTGCACCAGTTTACCAAAGTCGTTTTTGGTGATCACTTCAGTGTTGAACCCCAGCTTGTCTGCAGCAGCTATAAACTTTTGAATAGCTTTAGGGCTTGACGGCGGAGTAGCATCTTCAGGGCTCATCAGTATAGCCAGATCATATTTTTTACGGCTGTATTTCTTTCTCACCACCTTTTTGCCGGTAATGTAGAAAAACAAAGCTTCCTGCAATTTCTTGCTGTTGCTTTCATCAAGGTCTTTCAGGTGAAGTGGCTTCAGGGCCTGCAACTGCCACTTTTCTTTTTTCACAAATACGGCCTGGATGATCGGTATCTGAAAGAGGTTAAACAGCAACACTCCTATTTTGGAAAACTGAGGGTTATCCACCTGCCCAAACATAATATGGATCACTACCTTATTTTCCGTTTGGGATTTGAGGCTGCTTTGTATCAGGTCGTTAAACTCCTCCGCATCGTCCCTGATCAACGACGGAAACCGGAAATCCTGGAGAGTAGCAATTTCGGGTATTACCTTGTGCCCTCTGGCCTCGGCCAGCAAAGACACATAGTACCCCAGGCTCTGGTATTGATGGGACCTGCATAGGTTGATGATCTTAAAAGCTTTTGATTCCTGGTATTCAGGCTTACTAAAATATGCTGAGGGGGTGATCACTTCCGCACCTTCAGACTGTAGGTTCCATTTTTCGGGGGTCTCTGTAATAATTAATTTCGGCATTACTTTTTAGGGTATATGATTAGCAAATTGGCGTCATAGGTCATCACGCCAAGCATTATTGAGTTAATAAGTTTTTGAAAGCTTACTTTATAGTATTGCTTTTCACTAATTGGGTTCGGGTCCAGCGGATCAGCGATAAGCGCCAGCCGCTTCTCCTGGTTAAACCCATTGATGATCACAAAATGTCCGGTAGGTACACCATTGATGTCATCATACCGGATCACGTACTCGCCCGTACCGGTAATAAATTCTCCGGTTTCACGGGGGCTTTCATACAAATAGGTAGAACTCAGGCCGGTGAGAATGGGTATCTTTTTGGTCAAAAAGTATTTTATCAGGCTTGGGGTCAGCTCTTCAAATTTCAACTTCCCTCCATTAGATAAAAACTGAAGATAACCGGCAGTAGCCACGTGTAGCTTTTCATCATCCGGCTTTGCCTTCAACTGTTCTTTCAGTTTAACTGTAAGATCAACTTTTTGTTTGAACCATGACGGATCAAAAGTGCTTAAGTTGTAAGTGTAAATTGTAGCATTGTAGCCCCGTTTCAGGGCATGGTTGGCCAATAGCACGGCTATGGTTCCGCCAGAGGACAACTGTTTGACCTCATCTATTACCTGCCGGAGGGGCACTTTATCGTTGTAATATTGATAAACCCCGTGCAGACAGGTAGGCCCGCAAGTCACATCATCTGGCTGAGCTTTTATATTCAAATCCAGAACCTTTTCTTTGGTTTTTAACAGCATCTTTGCCTAATTTTCTAATTCACATTTTGGACGGTGTTTTAATAAAAAGTCACCCTGAGTTTAATGATCGATAAAAATATTTCTGACGAGCAGTTAGTCCTTCTTCTCCAGGATGTCTACAATCCGGGGTATTTTTCCATGCTGGTACAGAGGCATGAAAAATATATACTCCGGAAATGTATGAGCTATGTCAAAAATGAAGATATAGCCGAAGACCTCTGTCAGGAGATCCTGATCAAGCTGTTTATCAATATCAAATCTTTCAAGGGTGAAGCCCGCTTTTCAACCTGGCTGTTTTCCATTATTCACAATACTTGCATTGACCATTTAAGAAAAAACAAAAAGAATGTAAGACAGGTGATCACAGAAAAAATGGCAGAAGAGGTGGCTGAAATGATCGAGGGCGTTGATGAAGTTCCTGAGGAGCTATCCGTTAAAATACTGGATAGCCTTTTGGATGAGATCTCTCCGGAAGAAAAAATGATATTGCTTCTCAAATACAAAGAAAAACACCCGATCAAAGACATTCAGCTTACCCTGGGCCTTTCAGAGAGTGCTGTAAAAATGCGGCTGAAAAGAGCCAAAAGCAAGGTAAACAAACTCTACCAGACGTACCGGTCGAAACAAAAGTCCTAGTTTGGCTAGTATCAGATTATTTTTGTTATAAAAGTATCCAGTACCTCAACAAGGATCAGTATGATAATGATCCACTCCAGCTTACTACTTTCTTTCTGATGGTACAGCTCCATGAAGGCATCGAGGTTATCTTCCACAATACCAAAAGTATTTTCAATAGAACGGTACCTGAGTCCCAGGTCAAAGTGCTTTGAAAGTGTGCTGTTGACCTTCTCGAGATATTCATTATTCCAGGTAACAGGAGGGGCATCAAAAATGTAAAGGTTCTCAGCAATTTTATTCTTCGTATTCAGGGCCTTGCCTATAAATTTCATGATGTTTTTACGACTGATTTTCAGCTTTCCCTCCTCTTCCATTTGGGTAGTAAACTGGCGGACTCGCATCAGCAGGTCTTGCGATACAGCGTCGTAATACATCAGGGCCACACTTTGCGCCACGTTGAGCATGGCAATTTTAATAGTCTCCTGGTTGATCAGGTGCAGGCTGAGGCTGTTAAACTCCACCTTCATTTCGTCCTGATCTCCGGTTTTAAGCACGAAATCATCTGCAGTGAGCTGCGCTTTGGGAGTTCCGGGAAAATAGGTGTTGAAGGCCGACCCTATCTCCTTTTCATCCATATTATAAAATGCGATGACTCCGTAGTTAAAAATAAAAATATACTGCTCACGACCCGACTCTATAAACAAGTCGGTTTTGCTCTCTAATATTATTTTTCCGCTTACTTTATCCCTGCAACTTTTGATATCAATGTTTCCGGTTAAGTGGTAAGCGCTGATTTTCAATTCTTTATTTACTGACATAATTTTTTCAATACCGTTTATACTGGTCAGACGATGGGACACCTAAAAGTCACTGCTCTTTATGAGGTTTTTGGGGTTATTAAAGGAGTGTGAAACTCTGAGTGAATTTTTAGGGGTGTGACTTTTTTAGGCGAGATGCGTCATACCAACAAAACCAAACCTCCAAAATATCATGAAGAAAGTACGGCCTATGACAGTCTCTTCCAATCAGGTAGCGGCTACAATCAATGAACACCCGGAACAGTCTGTAGCAGTGGAAGTGAAACGTACTCCGGATACAAAAGCTCATAAGACGACCTCGAAAAAAGTAAGCAAATGAGAAGTGCAATGCCTTCGAAGTAGCAATGAATCCGGACTTTCGAAAGGTTTCTCCTAGTTAGTAGCAAGCGTGCCCTGCAGCTCTACAATGGCTTTTTCGTGCAAGATCTCAGTCCTGGCAATAAGAGCTTCTATTTTAGCCGGATCAATATTGTTATTTAGACAATCAATCTCGATCGTCTCCATATTCTTATGCATTTCGGCAGCCCCAATTACGGAGCATGATGATTTCATTTTATGACAGGCACTTTGCAGGTTTTTCCAGTCTTTATCATTGTAAAATGTTCTGATTTGTTCTACTACTTTCGGAGTCTCCTTTACAAAGATGTTTATGATATTATTGACCATGGTGGAGTTTTTCCCGGAAAGGGCATATAAACTACTCAGATTTATTACTGGTCCTTCTTCCGGTTCCTCTTCCGCGGCTGGCTGTGCTTTGGAGTTCTCCTGGTCTTTTGTAGTAGTTTTTTTCCGGTCTTTCAGTAAGGCCTCAATTTTCCTTACCAGCTCATCTACCTGAAAAGGTTTTGATATATAGCCGTCCATCCCTGCATCGAGGCATTTTTGTACTTCCGATTTCAGAGCGTGCGCTGTTATGGCCATTACCGGTATTTCAGACAGTGGCGGTTTAAGCTCTGCTCTTATTTTTTTGGTGGCCTGATAACCGTCCATTTCAGGCATCTGAATATCCATCAAAACAATATCGTAGCTGCCTTTCCTGAGCATTTCCAGCGCTACAACACCATTTTCTGCAATATCCAGGTCCCAGCCGAGATCCTGGAAAATAAACCGGGCCAACTCCTGGTTGATCTCATTGTCTTCGGCCATGAGCACCTTGATATCTTTCAGGTGATCCATTTCATCAATATTTTTCATCATTTCTTCTGATCCGCCTTCAACTGCCTCTGCCTCACTTAATTTGAACGGAAGATCCATAAAGAAGGTAGTGCCTTTGCCGACCTTGCTTTTGACATCGATGCTTCCGCCTTGCAGTTCTACTATGCTTTTAACAATAGTCAGGCCAAGCCCCGTACCACCGTACTTGCGGGTGGTGTCGCTACTGGCCTGGGTAAAGCTCTCAAAGATGGTTTGTAGTTTGTTTTCTTCTATGCCTATTCCTGTATCTTCTACGCTGAACCTGACCATTGCAGACTCATCGGTGCTGCTCAAAGCCTGTACCCTTACATGAATATGCCCATCGTTGGTAAACTTCATGGCATTGTTGACCAGGTTTACCAATATCTGGTTAAGCCTGACGGGATCGCCCAGCAGGTAGTGGGGTACATCTTCCTCTATGGTGTGGTTTAATACTATATCTTTTTCCTCTGCCTTATGCTTAAACAGGTTGAGCACGCCCTCCACAACTTCCGAAAGGTTAAAATCAGTGCTTTCCAGTTCCAGTTTACCAGAGTCTATTTTTGAAACGTCAAGTATATCATTGATGATCACCAGCAGGTTTTCTCCTGCATGATGTATTGCTTTAATATATTTCTGATGGTCTGTACTAAAGTTCTCCTTATCTTTTAAAAGCAGGTTGGCAAAACCTATAATGGCATTCATCGGTGTCCGGATTTCATGGCTCATGTTAGCCAGGAATTGCTCTTTAACCCTGCCCGACTCCTCAGCGAGCTTTTTGGCTTCTATCAGCTCCTGTTCTACCTGCTTACGTTTATTGATATCCTGCGTGGTGCCAACAAATTTGTCGTAGTTGCCATCCACCTCATATTGAATATAGGCATGTACATTTACATACTTGATAGAATTGTCAGGCATAATTGCCCGAAGATCGAGGTTAAAGATATGCCCGCCTTCCATACACTTCTGGATCTCTGCCTGTATATTGGTCCGGTCATCTTCATGGAACATCGAGGTAAGGTGGATTAGCTTCGGCTCAAAAAACTCCTCATCAACTTCAAATATTCTGAACATCTCCTCTGACCAGTAGAGTACGTCTGTTTTAAAGTCATATTCCCAGTTACCGATCTTGGCAATTCTCTGGGCTTCTGACAGTCTCAGTTCACTGACCTTCCTGGCCTGCTCGGCCAACTCTCGTTCCCTTTCTATCTCACGCACAAATGTTGCGGTCTGGATCAACCGCTTTACACTTACTGGCGTGATCTGGTCTTTCACTACATAATCAGATGCTCCGGCCTTCATCATCTCAACCGCTACTTTTTCATCACCTTGCGAGGTAATGATAATAACGGGCACTTTAATGCCACTGGACCTGATCTTGCGCAATAGTGTAAGGCCATCGATGCCGGGCAGCAGGTAATCCAAAAATACACAGTCGTATTTGGTCTCTTTTAACAGCCTCATGGCTTCATCTCCGTCCATGCACTCTGTTAAAGAGAAGTTGAGATCTGCTTTTTTCATCGACCTCTTTAGCGAGGCTCTGTCCACATCATCATCATCAATGACCAATACTTGGGTTACGTAGTCCATCATTTAAAGCTGTTCACACAATGTCCAATAATGATTTAAAATTGAAACCGCCTTCACAAACCGCTCAAATGAGAGTGGCTTTAAAATATATCCGGCTACATTCAGGTTATAGGCTGCAAACTTATCACTCTCCTCATCGGAGGTCGTCATCACAAAAACACTGGTGGTTTTCAAATCAGGATCTTTCCTTATGGTTTGCAGAAACTCAAGGCCGCCCATTTTAGGCATGTTCAAGTCAAGCAGGATCACTTTGGGTGTAGGATCAAGCTTTTCTACGCCATTGCTCCCCTTCAACATGTTCAAGGCTTCCAGTCCATTTCTGGCTATATGCAGCGGGTTCGAAATATTATTCTTTTTAAATGCCCGCTCTACATTTCTGATATCTACCTCATCGTCTTCCACAAGCAATATATGCAACTGCTGATTATGTACCGGTATTTTAATTTCCATTGTCGCCTATTGATTTTGGTATACTAAAAACAAACTTTGTTCCTTTCCCTGGTTCTGACTTTAATGTAATACTTCCTCCGCGATCCTCCACGATCTTTTTAACTATTGTAAGTCCTATACCAGTACTTTCCATACTATCTCTGGCCTGTAGCGTCTGGAATATTACAAATATCTTTTCATGATACTCAGGCGCAATACCGGGCCCATCATCTTTAACCCAGAATTCGTGAAAAGAATTCTTATCTCTGTAACCAACCTCAATATGGCCGGATGACTTATCATGATATTTTATTGCATTGGAGATCAGGTTTGCAAATATCTGTTCAAGGTTAACCCTTGGAAATTTTATAACGGGA
The DNA here is from genome assembly GCF_009711405.1 of Fulvivirga kasyanovii. GTDB lineage: Bacteria > Bacteroidota > Bacteroidia > Cytophagales > Cyclobacteriaceae > Fulvivirga > Fulvivirga kasyanovii. The sequence goes on from NZ_SMLW01000620.1 coordinate 24,526, forward strand.
AGTTCTCCTGATATTGTAACCTTGAAGTTTTCAGGTACCATAAGGGAGTCCAATACTTCAGTAACCACTTGTTTCACATCCACTTCGGTGTATTCAATGGTAGCGCGGCTAACCCTGGAGTAAGTTAAGATACCATTGATCAGGTTTTCCATACGGCTAACGCGGCTTCGCAAGAGCCGTAAGTTATCTTTAACCTCAACGTTTTCACTTTCCCCCATGTCTTCCTCAATCCACTCGGACAGGTTGGTGATTGCCCGCAACGGTGCTTTGAGGTCGTGGGAGATTATGTAAGCAAACTGGTTAAGCTCCCTGTTGATCTTTTCCAGCTCCTTGGCATTATTTTTAATTTTTCGTTTGGCATGCTTGCGCTCGGTTATGTCAAGCGCAAGGCCTATAAACTCACCTTCGGCAGACCGGCTCTTGAATACAAAATTTTCAAAATACTGGCCTCCCCAGGTACTGTTAAAATGCAGATGATTGTGCTTTTCATCTTCATCGGAAACTTTATCCACAAGGCTGGCCAGGCTTTCTTCCATGCTCATTTTCACGATCTTACTGGCTACAAAAGCATCTTTGACAAGGGGGTTGCCCATGATTATTTCCAGGCCTTTGTCTATACGATATTTATAAATTACCACGGGCATCCGCAAAGTGACGGCATTTAAGATGCTGGTCTTCTCTCTCAGCTTCATTTCACTTTCCTTCTTCTCGGTAATACCGGTGGAAATACCATAGATCCCAATAGTTTGACCACTTTTACCATAGAGGGGCATCTTGGTGGTAGCCACCCAGGTATTATGTCCGTCGGGCCAGGTTTCTTTTTCTTCTACATTAAGCAGGGGCTGGCCTGTTTCTATGATCTTTTGTTCAGCATTGTAGGCGTTCCGGGCATGCTGCTCTTCAAAAAAATCAAAATCAGATTTACCTACAAGGTCTTCCGGGGTACTTACGCCAAACTTCTTAACATACGCCTGGTTTACTTTTAAAAACCTGCCTTTGAGGTCCTTAAAATATATTAAGCCGGGAAAACCGTTCATTAAGGCATCAAAATAAATGTGGTCGTTTTGGATAGGGGCTACAGTTATCACCTGATATGATGAGGCTCCCTGCCCGACGGTAATGGGGCCGGACTTACAGGTTACTGCTATCGTATCAGATGCTTTATTTTTCAGATTTAGTGTTATTTCCTCCGTTTTTGAATTATTATTTTGATCACGCTTTGCAGCAATGGCACTGTATTGCTCACGATCTGCTTCATACACATGCTCACTCATGGGAGTAGAAACAAGTTCATCTTCCTTATAACCCAACAATTCACAAAATGCGCTGTTAGCCCTCAGAATAGTCCCCTCAGTAGAGACCACCACCATAGCAGATGGTGATTGAGTAAACAACGCTTCATAATTCATCATATTTTTACCCTTATAACTGTATGCGCCTGCAAGTTTGTTCAAGACAATTTAAAAAATAAAAGGAACATTGGCCTTCTAAGCATTAGAATGCATCATACTTCAACTTTAGCAGTTGTTTTTTTGCTATACAGGCTATTACATTACATAGATGCAAGTCTTTAGCCGTGGCAGACCATGGAGAATATACGAGTTATTAACCGCAAACACAATACATCCTTTGTTCGCTGAGTATGAGTGCTGATTTGAGGTTTATGGAAGGTATTTTGTGAGAAATAAGAAATGAACAAGCTTTTCTGCATATCAGCACTCCCCTTCTCCAAAGGGTAATTTATATCAAAAAGGTACAAATGTATGAAGAGTGCCAAAATGCCCATAAACAGGGCATCCTCACAGATCGACATGTCTTTATTTTATGAGAAGAATGGCTTCCACTTGCTTTCTGGTGAAGGCTTGGTCAATAAACTAACGCCAACCAACAAGATGAGTGAAGCAGCCAGTGCCGGTATGGCAATGTAATCGGTGTCCATCGGAAATATCCATAAGCTCACTTCCATAGATTCCAGCGCCTTGTTGATCACAGGCACGAGCATACCGCCGATAATGGATGCAACACCTCCGGCAGGAGTAACCCTTTTCCAGAAGAAAGATGCCATCAGCACCGGTGCTATGGAAGCTCCAATCATGGTATAGGAAATAAATGCCATCTCAAGAATGGTCTCAAACTGAGAAACCAGCACAAAGGCCAAAATACCCAGCACCAAGATGGCAACACGCTGGATCAGCAGAAACTTTTCTTCCACAACTTTGCCAAACATGGGTTGTAGCAAGTCGCGGGTGACATTGGTAGAGCTTACCATGAGAAACGTATTACCCGTTGACAAAATAATAGCAACACCTGCCGCAAAAATCAGTGACCCTGCATATGCCGGCAGTTGCTCATATCCTATTCTTAGGATGATCTCCTCAGACATAGCTCTGTTGACAGAACCATCACTTAAAAAGAACCTGGGATCGTGGGCGTAAATGGCAAAACCCACAACAGCTAATGTACACATCAACAGCTCAATGATCACAACGCCGGATAACATACCTATCACGGCTTTCTTGGCTGATTTGGCATCTTTAGCTGATGAGAACTTCTGGTAAATACTACTTTCGCTAAGCAGGAGCATCAGTGTAGGTAATATAACACCCAAAGCCCAGGTAAAACTATGCCCTTCGGTCAATGACAGGTATTCCGGGCGGGTCTGCTCTATGGTATTGACCACCTCACCCCAGCCTCCGTGAGAGCTAATGGCCAGCGGCACGGCTACGATTACTGCCAGTACCATGATAACGCCGTTGAAGATATCAATGCTCACAATGGACACCATACCGGCAAGTGCTGTAAATGATATGATGAGTACACAGGTGATCATAGTGCCGGTCTCCGGGCTAATGGCACCTTCGGTAAGGATATTGATGAACCGGCCTCCTCCTTTAAACTGGTAACCTGCTATGACGAGGTATGCCACAATGATGGTAATAGTGCCCAATAGCCTGGCAGCCTTGTTATAGCGTGTTTCCAGCAGGTCTGTAAGTGTATATTTTGAGATGGCTCGGATCCGCGCTGCAATGAAGTAGATAACGATAATACCAATCCAGGCACCCATAGAGAACCATAGCTCCGAAAACCCGGACCGGAAAGTAAGGCCAGCCGTACCAAAAAGACTGCCCGACCCTATCCATGTACATACAAGGGTACCCACCAGCAAGTATACAGGCACTCCCCTGCCTGCAACCACAAAATCGTCCTGGGTTTTAACAGAGCGGCTTTTATAAATAATGATCCCGGTTAAAAAAACGAGGTAGGCAATAGTAACAATTATGTATGTCATAGTTTTATGATCTTTTTTCCTGCTGCCACGGTCAAACCAAAATTTCAGGCCACCTGTTTTAAGCAGCGGGCTAAATATAGCGCTAAATTGTGAGACGAGACTATGCAAATTTTAACCGATGGTAGGACAATATTGCTGCACAGGTGGGAAAGAACGGACAAATGTTTAAACTCCCATACCATGTTTGGCAAACGCCTTGTAGTTATACTGTTAAACCAAACAATCAAAATTTGATTAGGATCATGATTAAAAAAGTGAAGTT
>NZ_SMLW01000458.1 GCF_009711405.1 Fulvivirga kasyanovii
TTATGATATAGCCAAGAAGCTGAACATTACTGCAGCGACAGTTTCAAGGGCTTTGAATAACAACCCACGTATTAGTGATGCCACTCGCAAACTGGTTATGGAAACTGCCGCCAGCATGGGCTATACTCAAAACAAACTGGCCCTGGCCCTAAAAAGCGGAAAGAGCAACCTTGTAGGTGTCATTGTTCCTTACATAGATACAAGCTTCTTTGCCTCTATTATAAGGGGTATCGAGGAAGCTTTGTATCCGGAAGGTTATAATGTGATCATCTGCCAAACACATGAAACCCAGGAAAGGGAAATAGCAACTGTCAATACGCTTCTAAATGCGCAGGTTGACGGTATTTTGATGTCAGTTTCAAAATCTTCTAAAGAAACGACCCATTTTGACCACATACTGAATAAAAAGATACCTCTGGTATTTTTTGACAGGAGGAAAAATGTAAAGGGTGTAAGCAGTGTTACAATAGATGACTTTGACGGTGGATATATAGCCACTAAACACCTCATAGAGCAGGGCTGCAAAAAGATAGCCCACTTATCAGGTGACTGGTCGCTGGAAATATACAAGAAACGTTTTGAAGGTTACAAGCAAGCCCTGCTGGATAACGGGCTGGAATTTGATGAAAAATACCTGCTTCACGTAAAAAGCGATACCGCTGCGGGAAAAAGTGCTGTAGACAATCTGATGAAACTGGATGAAAAACCGGATGCCATATTTTCTTCGAGTGATTTTGTAGCCTTAGGAGCCATCCAGAGACTTCAGGAGCTTGGTATACACCTGCCTGATGAATTTTGTGTTGTAGGTTTCAGTAATGAACCTTTTACCCAGCTTATGGAGCTTTCTATCTCTTCGGTAGACCAGGCCCCACTTGATATGGGTAAAATGGCTGCCAAGGTTTTTCTGGATCAGGTTACGGGCGTTGGAAAGGTTAAAATCGAACAAAAAGTCGAATTAACCCCTCACCTGATCGTCCGCAAGTCATCATCCAAATCAACTGTAAAAGAACCCGTCAAATAATTTGTTTATAGCGAAACACCCCTTTTCCAGGGGATGAAATCATTTTGATCCAACTCCATGGCTTTGGTCTGTATGCGCCCGCTGGCTACATCTATGATCAGGCCCATAAGTTGCTCTGCCATTTCCTCGATTGTCTTTTCACCTCTGATGATAGCTCCGGTATCGATATCTATGATATCCGGCATCCTTTCTGCCAGTTCGCGGTTGGATGACACTTTAATAACCGGCACAACGGGATTTCCCGTAGGTGTACCTAAACCGGTGGTAAATAAAATAATATTTACACCCGATCCCGCCATGGCCGTAGTACTTTCTACATCATTACCAGGCGTACACAGGAGGGTAAGCCCCGGTTTGGAAATATACTCACCATAATCCAGCACATCCACAATAGGAGAAGTCCCTCCTTTCTTGGCAGCACCTGCCGACTTCATAGCATCCGTGATCAGGCCATCTTTGATGTTCCCGGGTGAAGGGTTCATGTCAAAGCCCGACCCTGCATTGATTGCCGATTTTTCGAAAGCCTGCATCAGCGAAAGGAATTTCCCCGCTTGTTCGTCATCTACGCACCTGTTGGTCAGCTCCTGCTCCACACCACAGAGCTCAGGAAACTCCGACAGTACTGCTTTACCGCCGAGGGCTACCAGAATATCTGATGTATGACCCAAGGTAGGATTTGCCGAGATACCGGAAAAGCCATCCGAGCCTCCGCATTCCAGACCTATGGAAAGTTTGGACAGCGGTGCCGGTTTACGCTCAATTTCATTGGCGGCTGCTATTGCCTCATATGATTCCCTGATCACAGTACTTAGCATGTCATCCACCGTACCCATTTTTTGCTGCTCATAAATGAGCAATGGCTTTTGAAAATCAGGATTAATGGAAGCCAGGGCATCTTTAAAGATCTGAATCTGCAGGTTCTGACATCCCAGGCTGAGCACAGTCGCGCCAACCACGTTGGGATTGTTCAGGTAGCCGGCCAATAGCCTGGCCAGGGATTCAGAATCCTGCCTGATGCCTCCGCAACCTCCCTGATGGGAGATGAACCGTACATCTACATTCTCGAATACCCTTCCCTGTTTGGGCTCTTTTACCAATACGTCCTGCTCACCATTGGTATGGATCAGTGAACGGAGCAACAGTCTGTATTTATCCTCTTTTTTATTTAAAAGCTCTTTTTCAAATACTTCTTTTAGGAGCTCAATATTTCTATTTTCACAAAATACGAGTGGAAAAAACAGCCATACATTCTGCGTGCCTACCTGGCCGTCTGCACGGTGGTATCCCATAAATGTTTTGTCTTTCCAGTGGTCAACCTTCGGTGGCGTCCATTCGAAGCTGCCCGTTTTTTGTGTCACTTTTGCAGTATCATGCTTTACATTAGCCGTGGTCAGCACCTGTCCTTTGCCTATGGCTTCTCCTGACTTGCCCACCAGCACACCGTACATGATAATACTGTCGCCTTCCTGAAAAGCTGACAATGCCACTTTATGCTTTGCCTGAGTAGTACTTTGTATCGTCAGTTCCTCACCATCCAGGGTAACCGTTTCGCCTTGCTGAAGGTCTACTAAAGCTACCGCTACATTATCCGATGGATGAACCTTAATTAATTTTTTCTGCATGGTCAGTTTGAGCTTTATTTACTCTGTTTTTGTAATTGGAGAATCCTTCTTCAATACCATTTGACATGATCTCCTCCAGCGCCATTGTCAGCATGTACTCCAGGCCTTCTACTTTAGACAAGTCCTGGCCCCATAGTGCTTCATTTTTAAGACTCTTATGTACGACCTCCTCAATATTACCGGCGAGCCACACTTTTGTAAAGAAGTCGAGTATATCCCGGTCATCCTGTACGGGAAGCTTCTTATCCATCCAGATGCCTTGGTAGAAGCGCAGCAGGCACGCAAAAGAAAAGGTAAGGTTGACGGGCAATGCATTGTTGAGCTTCTTATATTCTAAAAGACTCGGCAGTACCCTTACTTTGAATTTGGAAATGGAATTAAGGGCTATGCTCGATAACTGATGTTTGATAAAAGGATTGCGGAAACGGTCAAAAACCTCCTCAGCAAACTTTCTAAGTTCTGCTTTGTCCATCTCCAAAGTCTGCAATATTTCATTAAAAACCGCTTCCCTGATAAACTCTCCTGTAAACTGGTCTTCCACAGTTTCCTTAACGAGCGTATTGCCATATAAAATGGAGAATGGCACTACCGCGGTATGTGCGCCATTAAGAATACGGACCTTTCTGGTACGGTAAGGCTGCATATTGTCTACGATCTTCACATCCAGGCTTGTGCGCTCAAAGGGCAGCTTTTTTCTGAGTATATCATCACCTTCAATTACCCAAAGAAAGAACGTCTCTGCTGTTACGATCAACTGGTCTGCATAATCCAACTGTTGGTTATAATCCTCGATTTCATCTTTAGGATAACCGGGTACAATTCTGTCAACCAGTGTATTGTGGAAACTGTTATGCTGATTGATCCATCTCTTAAAATCTTCACCCAGATTCCAGTCTGACACGTATTGCAATATAATGTCCTTCAAAACATCTGCATTGTAATTAATCAGTTCACAAGGAATAATGCAAAGTCCTTTATCTGCTGCTCCCTGGAAATGCCTGAAGCGCTCATAAAGAAATACCGTTAGCTTTCCGGGGAAAGAGGCTGGAGGACACATATCCGGTTCGTCTGATGCCAGATAAGCAATACCGGCTTCTGTAGTATTGGACACCACAAATTCCAGTGATTCTTCCCGGGCCAGTTCAAGGTATTGATCAAAGGAAGCATAAGGATCAATGGCTTTAACAACGTTTCTGATCAACTCGTGTTTCTGGATTTCCACTCCTTTTTGAAACCCTTTTAAGAAGAGAGTATAAAGACCATCCTGATCGCTAAGAAGCTTAACAAGGCCCTTGTCCAGAGGCTGCACTACAGCCACTCCGGCGTTAAAATTCGCCTCATCATTTAACTTTTGAAAGGCGTAATCCACAAATGCCCTCAGGAAATTGCCTTCTCCGAACTGGAGCACTTTAACCGGTAATTTATCCTCAATTCCCAGTTCCTTTCTGCTTAATTTCTTCATGTCGTATAAATTGAAATGTTATAAATCAAATAATCCGGGCAGCCAAAGGCTCAGTTGCGGAAAGTATGTGATCAGCAACAATGCCAGTATCATGGCCAGGAACAATGGCATTAGTGGTTTAATGACCTTTTCAATAGTTGTTTTAGCTATCCCAACTCCCACAAAAAGTACAGACCCTACCGGTGGCGTACAAAGTCCGATACACAGGTTGAGGATCATGATAATGCCAAAATGCACCGGGTCAATCCCAAGCTTGGTAACTACCGGTAAAAATATCGGGGTGAAAATCAGCACGGCAGGTGTCATGTCCATGAAAACCCCAACAAAAAGTAGTAAGAGGTTGATGATGAGCAATATGATAATTTTATTATCGCTGATACTCAGAAGTCCTGAGCTGATATCCTGCGGAATATTTTCGTATGACATCACCCACGACATACACATAGATGCGCCAATCAATAGCATAACCACCGCAGTAGTAGAAGCCGACTTAAGCAAAATCTCAGGCAAGCCGGCCAGGGTAAGCTCCTTATAAAATGCGCCTAAAAGCAGGGTGTAAAGTACGGCAATTGCCGATGCCTCCGTAGCTGTAAAGATACCGGCTACAATACCACCTATTACAATGATCAATAAAAGCAGACTGGGCAGTGCATCAACAAATGTGCTGAATACTTCTCTAAGGGAACTGCGCTTGCCTACATTGTAATTCTTCTTCCTTGCCCAGACCAATGCCACTATCATCAGGAACAGCCCTGTAAGTATACCTGGAATGTAGCCTGCCAAAAACAATGCTGCTATAGAAGCACCCCCACTGGCGAGTGAATAAACAATGAGGATATTACTGGGCGGTATGATCAGCCCTGTAGTAGCTGAGGTAATATTTACCGCAGCCCCAAATTCCTTTGAATAGCCTTCTTTTTCCATTTCCGGTCCCAAGATACTTCCCATTGCAGATGCAGAGGCCATTGCAGAACCGGCTATGGCGCCCATGAGCATCGCAGATATAACGTTGATCAGTGCCAGTCCGCCCGGCAGACTGCCAACAAGTGTTTTGGCAAAGGCAATCAGGCGGTGTGCTATACCTCCTTTGTTCATTAGTTCACCGGAGAGGATAAAGAACGGTATGGCCAGTAGTGCAAAGCTGTCCAAGCCCGTACCTATACGCTGGGACACTGTGGTAAAGGCAGGCAATGCAGGAATACTGACCAACATGGTAAGCAGTGCCGAAATGGCTATACTCCAGGCTACCGGAGCGCCCATGGCCAACAAGGCCAGAAAACTACTAACAAGTACTAGTACGGGTAAATATTCCATGGACAATTAATTGTTTATCATATCGTATATTTTGTAATAGATGATCAGTACGCCGCTGACAGGAATCACGGCATAGACCACCGCCAATGGTAACTGCATGGCCGGGGAGTATTGCTCCAGTACATAGGTAATATAAACCAGTCTCCCTCCTCCGATTACTAAAGCAGTTAAACTGAAAAGGCTGATCAACAAGTCAATAAATAGTCTCAACCGTTTCTGTGGTACCGGACTCAGCTTCCGAAGAAATACATCTATGGCTACATGCCCCTTCTTACCAGAAACATAAGCAGCACCGAGGATCCCTACCCAAATCATCAAATATCTGGCGAGTTCGTCGGTAAAAGAACTCGGTGAACCCATCAGGTAGCGGCTAAAGACCTGCCATAGGACATTGATCACCATCAAAGCCATGATGCATATTAAAATGTTGGCTAGTATTTTATCTATTTTGGCCCTTAATCCCATAGTTTATCGTGTTTCCTGGATTTCCTGAATGATTTTGTAGAGCTCAGGGTAATTCTTGTATGCTTCATAAATACCCTCTACTTTTTTTGAGAAAGGCTCTTTGTCTGGCCTGATGATCTCCACACCGGCCTTTTGTACCATTTCCAGCGCTTCGGCCTCAGATACTGCCCATAATTTTCTTTGGTATTTTACGGAGTTATCAACCGCCTGCTTTAGCCATGCCTGCTCCTGAGGAGTGAGTCTCTCCCATAGATGTGTGCCTATCACCAGCACATCCGGTAGCAGTGTATGTTCATCAAGAGAGTAATATTTACAAACTTCATAGTGACGTGACAGGTAGAAACTCGGTGGATTGTTTTCCGCACCATCAACTACCCCTTGTTGCAGCGAAGTATAAAGCTCTCCCCAGGATATCGGTGTTGGCGAGCCTCCCAGGCTTCTGACCATATCCATGGCTGTAACACTTTCCATTACCCTTATTTTTAGTCCTTCAAGGTCACCCGGCTTGTTAACAGGGCGCTCTTTGGTATAAAAACTTCTGCAACCTGCATCATAATAACCCAACCCTTTCAGCCAATATTGCTCTCCTTCATTGAGCAACTCCTGTCCTATGGGGCCGTCAAGTACTTTGAAAGCATGCTCCCTGTCACGAAACAAAAAAGGCAGACCCAGCACCCTCATACCCGGAGCAAAGTTTTCTAACGTACCTACCGATACTTTAGTCATGCCCAGACTGCCAATTTGCAGTAATTCCAGGCATTCACGTTCGCTGCCTAATTGCTGGTTGGGATATATTTCAATTTTCATCTTGCCTCCGGAAAGCTGCTCCAGATCTTCTCCCATTTTAACCATGGCTTTGTGCACGGAGTGGCTTACATCCAGAGTATGCGCAAGTTTGATAGTCCTGGCCTTCTTTTGCTGATTACAACCGGTTGCACAGATCAAAGTAATAAGGGTCAGTATAGTAAATATGCGTCCCATATCAGTTGTCTTTGATCCTTTGAATGGTATCTAAGGTTTCCCTTACTTTACGCTCCAACGCTCCATAGTCTCCATTGCTGACAATATTTTTTGTAACAAGTTGCGATCCCATTCCAACGCAGCTTACCCCGGCATCAAACCAGTATTTAAGGTTTTCTTCGGTGGGTGTAACACCTCCTGTAGGCATAATATTCGTCCATGGGCACGGCCCCTTAATCCCTTTCACGAACTCAGCTCCATAAACATCCCCGGGAAAAAGTTTAACAACTTCGCAGCCCAACTCTTCCGCCCTGGCAATTTCTGTCAGCGAACCACATCCTGGTGACCAGAATACTTTTCTTCTGTTGCACACAATGGCTATATCTTCCCTAAGTACAGGGGTAACAATAAAATTGGCCCCCATCTGCATGTACAGTGATGCGGCAGCAGCATCCGTTACAGAACCTACTCCAAGGATAAGTTCAGGGCACTCTTTTACACAAAACTTCGCCAGATCAGCAAAGATCTCATGCGCAAAGTCTCCCCTGCTGGTAAATTCGAACAGCCGCGCACCTCCAAGGTAGCACGCCTTGACTACTTGTTTCACCACATCTGCATCCTCATGAAAAAACAACGGCACCAGACCGGTTTCTTCCATTTTTGAGAACACTTGTATCCTTGAAAATCTACTCATATTGTTTTCATCTTTTTACGTGACCTGAATTGTTACCTTCCATCAGGCCAAAAACTTCTTCCTTTGAAACGAGGTTAGTGTCTCCGTATATGGTATGTTTTAAGCAGGAAGCTGCAACTGCAAAATCAAGGGCTTTCTGATCATCAAAATGGCAAAGACCGTATATGAGAGCTCCCATGAAGCTGTCACCGGCTCCTATTCTGTCTACAATATAGGTAATGTCATAGGGTTTTGAGATATAGAGCTGCTTGCCGCTATATAGCACGGCCGACCACGTGTTATGCAGTGCATTAATGTTGCCACGGTTAGTCACAGCTACTTTTTTTACTTTGGGAAACCGCTTGATCAATTCCTGACAAAGGGAGATCTGCCTTGCCTGCTCAGTGCTTCCGGAGGGTTCAATGTCAAAATACTGCTTTGAGGCATAATCACCTGCCAGCACAACATCACACATCGAAACCATCTTTTCCATCACTTCACTGGGTGACTTGCCGTATTTCCACAGGTTGGCCCTGTAGTTGAAATCTGTTGAAATGGTCAGCCCCATTTCATTGGCCTTTTCAATGGCTTCCATGCAAAGGTCAGCAGCACTCTGGGAAACACCGGCGGTTATCCCAGACCAATGAAACCAACCTGCATCCTTAAAAATTTCTCCCCAGTCTACCATGCCCTTTTCGAAGCTACAAAATGAAGAGTAAGCCCGGTCGTAAACCACCTTACTGCTCCTAAGTGACGCTCCCTTTTCCAGGAAATAAATTCCCAGCCGGTCTCCTCCCCTGGCGATATATTCAGTGGAAATGTTGTGCCGGTGTATTTGTGCCAGGGCACAATCGCCGATATCGTTTTCGGGCAGTCGCGTTACAAAAGCTGACTCCATACCAAAATTGGTCAGGGTGGAAATCACGTTCAACTCACTCCCCCCATAATCTGCATTAAAATCATGAACCTGAGAAAACCTTAAATATTCTTTTGTGGACAATCTCAGCAACACCTCTCCAAGAGCAACTACTTTTTTCAACGATCCGCCGGTTTATGTATTTACAATTATTTTATTACTGGAATTCAAAATACTCTTTTGCATTATAATAAGAGATATCCTGAACTATTTTTCCTATCCATTCTATGTCCTCAGGCAGTTCTCCTCTGCTGATCTCATCACCCAGCAGGTTGCACAACACCCTTCGGAAGTACTCATGTCTTGGGAATGACAAAAAGCTTCTTGAATCGGTAAGCATGCCGATAAAGCAGCTCAGCAAGCCCATGTTGGATAGTGCGTTCAGTTGTTTGGTGATACCGTCTTTTTGATCCAGGAACCACCAGCCCGACCCAAACTGGATCTTGCCTTTTATTTTCCCATCATTAAAATTCCCGATCATACTGGCCATCACCTCGTTGTCCGCCGGATTGAGGTTATAAATGATCGTTTTGGCCAGTTTATCTTTTATATCCAGAGCATCAAGAAATCTGGAAAGTGTATATGCCTGTGGAAAATCTCCAATGGAGTCCCAACCTGTATCAGGGCCCAAAACCCTATTCATCCTGCTGTTGTTGTTTCTTAGCGCTCCCAGGTGAAATTGCTGCACCCAGCCCAGGTCGTGATAGCTTTCAGCCAGGAATAAAAGAATGGCTGTATGAAATTTTGATGCCTCGGCTTCTGACAATAACTTGCCTGATCTACGTTTTTGAAACAGGGTATCAACCTCCTCATCGGTAAAAGCCTCAAAGCTCAGGTGATTCAGTCCATGGTCAGATAACCTGCAGCCGTTATCATGGAAGTACTGCATGCGCTTTTTCAGTGCATCACAAACATCTTTGTAAGAAATAATAGAAATACCTGATACCTCTTCCAGTTTATCTATATAGTCATTATAAGTCTCATTGTTGATCAAAACGGCTTTATCTGGCCTGAACGCAGTACTCATTTTAATGGCCTGGCCACTTTGCTTCATTTGTTGGTGGTATTCCAAAGTATCCGTAGGGTCTTCGGTAGTGCAGACCAGCTCCACATTCATTTTGCTCAGCAGGTTTTGGCAGCTATACTGAGGTGTATTCAACAGCCCTGATACAGCATCAAATATTTCATCTGCCGTATCTTCATTCAGCAGGTTATACTGGTCAAAATACCTGGCAAGCTCCAGGTGGGTCCAGTGGTAAAGCGGGTTACGCAATGTGTAGGGAACTACTTTTGCCCATTTCCTGAATTTCTCGGCATCGGTCGCATCACCCGTGATGTATTTCTCATCAATACCCAGGGTACGCATAGCCCTCCATTTGTAATGATCACCGTAGATCCACGCTTCGGTGATGTTACCGAATACCTTGTCATTGGCTATATCAGCCGGTGGCAGGTGGCAATGGTAATCGATGATGGGCATTTTACTGGCATAATCGTGATACAGCTCTTCAGCATAGCGATTTTCCAGAAGGAAACCGGAATGAATAAGTGCTTTTCTGCCATTAACTGTCTGTATTGTATTATTTTTCATTTGCCGGTTTACCTATAGTTGCTAATATTCCTCCATCTACATAAATGATCTGGCCATTGACGAAGTTACTCGCCTCTGAAGCCAGAAATATGGCTGTACCTGCAAGGTCAGAAGGGTCTCCCCATCGCCCGGCCGGTGTTCTGTTGATAATAAAGTCGTTGAAAGGATGACCGTCCACACGGATCGGTTCGGTTTGTGAGGTTGCAAAATAACCGGGGCCTATTCCATTCACTTGTATGTTGTATTTGGCCCATTCGGTAGCCAGGTTCCTGGTCAGCATTTTTAAGCCTCCCTTCGCTGCTGCATAGGCAGACACACTGTTTCTACCGAGTTCGCTCATCATGGAGCATATATTGATGATCTTGCCTCCGCCACGGGCAATCATCCTGCTGCCCACCAGTTGAGACATAATAAATGCCCCGACAAGGTCAACGTCAATCACCCTTCTGAAATCAGCTATGGCCATATCAACCGCCAGTTCACGCTTGATAATGCCTGCGTTATTGACGAGAATGTCGATTGGCCCTACTTCCTTTTCTATATCTTCTACCTGATCGGAGGCCAGCTTTTCATCGGTAATGTCAAACAGGTACCCGGTGGCTTTGTACCCTTTGCTTCTGTAGTGATTCAGTGCATTTCCCAGCTTTTCAGGTGTAGTACTGCTGATCACAAGTTCTGCTCCGGCTGATGCCAGGCCTTCTGCCATCGCCATCCCCAGACCGTGGGTACCTCCTGTCACCAGGGCTATTTTATTAGTAAGATCAAATAAGTTCGTCATTTTTATCTGAGTTCATGAGGTTCGCAAGTATCCATATCTCCATAGTCCAGGTTTTCACCTGCCATTCCCCATATAAAGGAGTAATTTGAGGTTCCCACGCCAGAGTGTATTGACCACTCAGGAGAGAGTACCGCCTGATTGTTATGAATAAAAATATGTCTGGTATTTTGAGGCTCCCCCATAAAGTGTGAAATGGTTTGCCCTTCTGCAAGATCAAAATAGAAGTATGCTTCCATTCTTCTGGTGTGTGTATGTGCCGGCATGGTGTTCCATACATTACCAGGCAAAAGCTCAGTAAGCCCCATCTGCAACTGGCAGGTCTCCACCACACTGTTAACTATAAGTTTGTTTATTATCCGCTTGTTGGAGTTGAGATCGTCTCCCAGATGCACGACTTCTGCATCTTCCTTTCCTATTTTTTTGGTTGGGTATTCTTTGTGGGCAGGGGCAGAATTCAGGTAAAACAAGGGTTGCCCATCTCCTGCTTTTGAAAATGCAACTTCTTTACTCCCTCTACCTACGTACAATGCCTCTTTTTTCTCCAGCACGTACTCTACACCATCAACGTACACAACTCCTTTATCGCCTACATTAATGATCCCCAGCTCCCTTCTTTCCAGGAAGTAATCAGATTTCAAATGAGAAATGGTTTCAAGTTTCACCTTTTCCCCGGCAGGCATGGCTCCTCCTACAATATACCTGTCATACATTGAATAGGTGAGATTTATTTGCCCCGTGGCAAATAAAT
>NZ_SMLW01000379.1 GCF_009711405.1 Fulvivirga kasyanovii
CAATATGTATTTTGGTACCCCATAAAAAGAGCTATGCCCAACGCAGAAGAACAAATACAGCTTAGAAGCGAAGAAGTGCAGGAGATATTGAGCCATGTGCCTCATTGGTTGATCCGGTGGGGTATTACGCTGGTATTTATGGTCATTCTCATATTGATCGCGGCCAGTTGGTTTATCAAATACCCTGATACTGTAGCTGCGCAGGTTGTGCTTACCACCCAAACGCCGCCTGTGCATCTTGTGGCCAGGGCCAATGGCAGGATCAGCCTGCTGGTTGAGGATAAACAACGCGTAGGGGAAGATGCACTGCTAGGTGTAATTGAAAACCCCGCGTCAACGGAGGATGTACTAAAGCTGGATAAGCAACTGGAAAATATAAGAGAGCTGATCTATAAAAGGCCTATTGATATTGAGGCTATCAAGCTGGATCAGTCGTTAAATCTGGGAACGTTACAAAGTACATATTCATCTTTCAGCTCTATTGTAGAAGATGCAAAGCGTTATATAGCTATCTCATTTTATCATAATCAAAGGAAAGAGTTAAGTAAACGGGTAGAATATTACAGGGCACTGAATAAGGGACTTAATGATCAGCTATCCCTGGTAGATGAAGAAATAAAAATTTCAAGGACTATCTATCAGGATGATTCCCTGCTGTATAAACAGGGAGCGGGCACCAAGCCGGTAATGAACCGCTCCAAAGCCAGCTATCTGCAAAACCAGAGGAATAAAGAGAATATAGAATCATCCATCATACAGAACAGCATTCAGATAGCCCAACTACAAGGACAGATCAATGAACTTACGCTTAAAGAAGAGCAGGAGACTGATCAGATGTTTACGACTATGGTGGAGACCCTTGAAAGGCTGGAAAGTGACCTGATGGCCTGGAAGCAAAATTACCTGCTGATCACCCCGGTTGAAGGCAAGGTGGCATTTTCCAAATTCTGGAGTGACAACCAATATGTACAGGCCGGGGAAGAGGTGATGACAGTAGTGCCGGAGTCGGAAGATGTGATAGGCAATGTAGCCATGCCTGTGCAAGGGTCGGGCAAGGTGGAAGTAGGGCAGAAAGTGAACATCATGCTCAATAACTATCCTTCCAATGAATACGGAATGGTGATCGGTAAAGTAGAGTCGATATCACTCGTGCCCAGGGACAATCTCTACAGCATCAGGATAAGCCTGCCCGGAGGACTGAACAGTACCTATAACAAACAACTCGATTTTAAACAGGAGATGCAGGGGACTGCTGAGATCATTACAAAAGATAAGCGGTTGATAGAGAGGGTGTTTAATCAATTAAGGAATATTATTGACCGGGTCAACTAGGAAGTCTGGTCTTCCGGAGGTGATAAAGAGCGTAGAGCAGGTTATTTTAGCCTGCTTTGTTTTTTTATATAAAAACCAAATAAATCTATAGGATAAGCGTCATTGTTCATAACTTTAGACATAGATACATGAGGAAAATAGAATATTTTTCGTTCATGCTAAAGTTCAATATCACTGAAAACCATTAGGATTTTGAAGGATTAAAACCACTAAAATTGCACCTTATGGGTAACACATTAACAACCTACACCACTAAGCATAAAAAAACTATGCAGCTATTTCCATACGCCCTGATCCGGGTAGGGGGCGACTCGTTTGAAGAATGGGCCAGGCTTGGTTTTCCGGCATCCAATGAAATAGTAGATGAAGTTTATGCGCTCAAAAAGAAACAAACAGAAAGGAAAGAAACCCTTTGTGATAACTTATTTGAGTTTATAAGTAATAACGATGATCAGGAAGTACAAAATATAGTTCAAAACCTGAGAAGAGATATATTCAACGAACGGAAGTTAAAGAATAGTAAACTGAATAAGGCCATTGAAGTACTACCATCGCCGTTGAAGGAAGAGCTTCAGGACTATGTTTCCCTGCTCAAAGATTTAAAAGATAAAGTACAGGCAGGCGAGGCAGTTTATACTAAAGAATTGAACGGGGGCAGAGAGCAGTTAAAAAAGTTGATTGACTCCGGTAACTTTAAAAAAGGCCTGATCTTATCGAGCCGGACCCTGCTCAACCGGGTAGATTCCTTTCAGAAGAGGCCGGTAGATAAATTCAGGAAGAAAGAGCATCAGGTAGAGCAAAGCCTGTTGCAGTACCTGACGCGTATGTATGCTAAAACCTCCCCGTTCAGCACATTTACTAACCTGTCGATAGGAACTATAAAAGAGGGACAAAGTGGCATTCAGATCAGCTCGGTAAACGACCGGCAGGTGAAAGGGCACATCAGGCTCAACAACTACTTGCTGAAATACCTGATGGACCTGCTTAAAAACTACAGGCCGTCCTACATCTTATTCCCTCTGCGCTGCAACCCTACGTATCAAAACCGTGGCGATCATTTCTTATACCTGACAAACCATAACAACATAGAGTCCTTTCAAAGAATACCTTATAACCCTGTGGTGGAGCATATTGCCGGGGTGGTACAGGAGTATACCGAAGGCATAAGGTTTATTGATTTGATTGAAAGCCTACAAAACGACATTGATGCCTCAGCGGAAGAGGTAGAGAGCTATGTTAAACAGTTGGTTGAGTTTGGCCTGCTGGAGTATAATGTTGGCGTTTCAGGCGTAGATCCGGATTGGGATGTTAAGCTGGTGCCGGTTTTGGAGGGCCAGGTGAAGGAGGGTGTAAAGCATATTGCCGAGCTAGTGGAGGCCCTAAGGAATATCAGGCAGCTTGGAGGCAAGTATGCTGAAAGTAGTGTACAGGAGCGGCATGAGCTATTGCAGCAGGCCTATGATGCATTCCGTGAGATCTACATGAAGATCCATGAGGAAGCAGGTTTGCCTGCTGATGAAAGAAAGACCGAAAAGGAACTCATAGAAGAAGCCAGAAAGAAAAAGGAGGAAGAGGAGAAAAGGAAGGAAGCCGAGGGGGAAAAGGCAGCCGAAGAGGGTGAAAAGAAAGAGGAAGAAAAAGAAGAAGTAACCTTCAAACATGAAACTTCAACTTACTTTGCCATCAAGCCTGAGCAGATGTTTTATGAAGACACCACCCGCGAGGTGGATGCTTTGCTGGGAGAAGAAGATATAAGCACACTGATTTCCCACCTCAATGACCTGCTAAACCAAATGAGGTTATTCAAGGGGAATGAGGACGAAAAAGAGAAGATGCGTGGATATTTCCTAAAGAAGTATGGCCAAAATGAGGAGGTAGACCTGCTTACATTTTACGAGGACTATTTCAGGGAATTTAAAAAGCCTGAAAAGGAACTTGAGGAAAAAAGGAAGAAAGAAGCACGCGAAAAACAAAAACAGGCCAAAGAAGCGGAAAATAAAAATGAAGAAGGCAACGGACAGGATGCTTCCCCGGAAATAACCCGGGAAAAGGAGAAGGATACAGCCAATGAGTTTGAGCTACCCGGACAGAAGGAGAAGCAGGAAAAGCTGATGAAGTGGAAGGCCGAAGCTAAAAAACAGTTTAAAGCGGCCGTTCAGTGGAATGAAGATGAAATTAATGTTGATCTTGACCCGGTGAAGCTCACCAATGAAGCCGTAGGCTATAACCATACAGATAGTGAAGTTAACTCCTATGGATCATTTTTACAGTTTTATTATGACGAGGGCAAGTTAAAAGCCGCCTTAAACAGTACGTTCCCCGGCTATGGCAAGATGGTCAGCCGCTTTCTTCACATTTTTGATGATGATATAACCGCAGAGATCAAAAACTGGAACGTGGAGCAGAGCGATGAAGAGTCTATTTTCATAGAGGACTGCGATGCTTCCTATTTCAACGCTAACCTGCACCCAACACTTATGCCTTATGAGATTTGGATGCCTGGTGGCCATAATTCCCTTCCTGCCGATAAGCAAATTCCGATTACCGATTTTAGAGTGGTATATGATGCAGAGGCAGGTGAACTGAATCTGATTCATGCTACTACCGGAAAGAAAGCGTATGTTTTTGATCTTGGCTTTCAGGGGCATGGAGGCAGATCGCAGCTTTTTCAATTGCTGGAAAAATTTACCAAAGCGGAGTACCTTTTTACGCAGCCACTGGTCAATGCGGTTAACCAGATTAATACCCCCGATGAACCTAAGGAAGAAAAGAATCAGGAGAAAAAGCCTGAAAGCATAGAGATAAAGATTTTGCCACGCATCATATATAAAGACATGCTGGTATTACAGCGAAAATCATGGTTCGCTCCTAAAGCCCTGTTGCCGCAGAGGCACCCCAATGACAGCGACTGGCAGTACTTTAAGAATGTAAATACCTGGAGAAAGGGTAACAAAATCCCGGATGAGGTATTTGTATTTGTAAACACAAACCGGTGGGGTGACGCCAATATGGATGAGGAAGCTATGAAAAAGCTGACAAGGGATGATTATAAGCCACAATATATTGACTTTACAAATCCACTTTTGGTCAACTTACTGGAGAAGCTAATCGACAGGGTGCCTTCAAGCATGAAAATCGTGGAAATGCTCCCTAACTCGAAGCAGATGCTGAAAGTTGATGACTCCCGCTTTGTTTCGGAGTTTGTAGTTCAATGGTATAATAAATAAAAAGAAATTATAATGTCGCACAAGAATAACCCGGAATCGGATAAAACATGGCTGGCCGCTTTTCTCTATTATGCCGAGCCGTGGGAAGAGTTTCTTATACAGGGAGTAAAGCCTCTGATTGATCAGGTAATGGATGAAAAACTGGCCGATCAATACTTTTTCATCAGGTATTGGGAGAAAGGGCCGCATATCAGGTTAAGATTTAAAGGAGATGCAGCAGTACTTGATGACAAGGTAAAGCCGCTGATCATGAACCATTTCGATCGTTATTTCAAAAATAAACCTTCTGAAAGGCAGGATCCTGAATGGCTGAAAGATGCATCCGAAGAGCAGCAGTGGTATCCGAATAATTCAGTACAATTTATTGAATATGACCCTGAAACGGATCGTTACGGAGGGGAACACGCATTGTTGGTTTCCGAGCGGCAATTTCAGGCATCATCAAATGCGACCCTGGCCATAATAGAAGATGGGCTGGACTCGTGGGATTATAACCGTGCGCTTGGGGCGGCTATACAACTGCACCTTGGCTTTGCCTATGGTGTGGGCATGGATCAGCACCAGGCTTCTAAGTTCTTCTCTGAGGTATTTGAAAACTGGCTGCCCAGAGCCTACTACTTTTTTGAGAAAGACATCTCAAAAGAAGAGCTTGAACGAAGAAAACAGGAAACCATGAAAGCTTTCGAGAGCAACTTTGAAGGCCATAAAGATAGTCTCATTCCATTTTTTCAGACCGTATGGGAAGCCTTTGAAGAGGGACAGAGCTTTGACCAGGAGTGGCTCAATCAGTGGCTCATCGATATGAACAAAGTAAAGGCTGACCTGCGGGAGCTTCAGAATGCAGGCAAGCTGGTAGTGCCCAAGTGGTACCCTATGAAGGACAACGCAGGAGTGCCTGAGGCAGACCAGCAATTATGGGCTATCTATGACAGCTACATACACATGATCAACAACAGGATGGGGATCATGAATCGTGATGAAGGCTACCTGGCCTACCTTGTAAGGGAAAGTATTAAAGTATTAAGAAATTCAGTAAGCAATGGATAAAAACAAATATTTGGAGGAGGCAATCCGCATTGGCGATGAAATACTTCAACGTGTAGAGAAAACAGCGGACGGATATACCTGGAAAACCATGTCTTCTACAGGAGAACAGGAGATTACGTGGGAGATCTCGGAAAGCCTTTATTCCGGTTCAGCGGGCATTGTTTACTATTTTTTAGAACTCTACAAACGCACTAATGACGACAGGTACCTGGATGCAGTTGTGGAGGGAGCCAGGTGGCTGGAAAACTATTGCGCCGCCAATAAGACGGATTATTATGCTTTTTATACCGGAAGAATGGGTGTGGCTTACCTGATGCTGGTACTCGCCGACTTCTTTAAAGATGATGCCTACAAGGCAAAAGCCCTGAAAATAGCAGAGGGATGCGAAGCTTTTCTATCCATGGATCGTAAAATTGATGATCTGATCAACGGAAGTTCTGGTGCACTGCTAGGTCTTCTGCATCTTCATGCCGCTACCGGTGATGAAGGCATACTAAAGAACATTGAAAAATATACCAGGCACCTGATACAAAGGATCAATATAACCCCGCATGGCTTTTATTGGGACAGATCCGGTACCAACATCAGGGGGCTTTGCGGTTTCTCGCATGGAGCCGCGGGGATAGGCTATGTTTTCCTCGAGCTGGGGAGGTACTTTGGCAACGACAGCTTCTACTGGATTGCAGAGAATGCCTTTGCCTATGAAAACCACTTCTACCATGAGCCATTTAGCAATTGGCCGGATTTCAGAAGAGGCTTTTACAATGAAAAAACTCTTGGTGAAAACAGGGACAAGTATTTAAATGGGAAGAAAGATTACTTTACACTTCCCGGCGATATGTCTGCCTGGTGTCATGGCGCGCCCGGCATTGGGTTGTCAAGGGTGCGTGCCTGTGAAGTATTGAAAAATGAGCAATACAGGCAAGACCTTGATAAGGCCATAGAAAAAACCATCAGTGCGACCCTCGATACCGGCTTGTCCGTGGCTTCATGTATTCTTTGCCATGGCGTAGGAGGCAATGCCATCCTTTTCCTGGAAGCCAGTCGCATTCGGGACGATAAAAAATACAGAGACCTGGCCATACAGGCCGGGGACCGTGCTTTGGCCTATAAAGAGAAAAATGAAAAATACCTTTCCGGTTATTCATTTGCAGGCCCTATAAATGACATTAGCCTGTTTATGGGTGATAGCGGTATCGGTTATTTTTACCTGTTATTGTCAGACAAAGTGCAGGAGAAAGCCACGTTGCTAAAGCCTGACCTGAACAAGGTGTACAGCGGAACCACAAAAGGCCTGCTCGCTATAGGGCAGGAGGAACTGTTTGCTGAGCTTGCTACCAGTCTCTATCCATTAACATACAAAAAGGTAGGGCAGAATATAGACCTGAAAGCGCTATCAGGTTCTCAGGGTGGCTCATTTATGTTGAGTTTGAAGGAAGCGCTGGACAAGGCAGTTGCTGCTACGAATGATAACGCCACCCGGCAGGTGTGGGAGTATGAGCTAAAAAAAGAAGAGCTGGACAGCACCATAGAAAGCCACTCTTACAACAGGATCAGGAGGATAGTAGAGATAGAGAAAAACCAGGCTTGTTTAAAAGCAGGGACAGACTTGATCAATGCAGAACTCATGTTGCCGGAAGAGCATGTACTACTTGAACTACCGGAGGAGGTGGCCAAAAACAGTAGTGATGATGAGGATTATGCCATATTCATCCCAACCCCTGAATACCTGCTCGAGTTTCCCTTGAATGATTTTGCCTATACGGTCATCTCCAAATTTGAAGACCCGAAGAGCGTTAAGCAGGTGATCTCCGAAATGGTAGATGAGTTTGAAGTTACAGAGCAGGCTGAAATAGATCAGGTGAAAGAAGTGACTATATACCAGATCACGGAGGCCTTGCAACAAGGGATATTGTTTACCGCCAAATCTGAGGTGGTGCATCAGTAAATACACAGTTGCCAGTAGAGTGCATTGACGCAATTTTAAAGCTGTCAGCATTAAATAGCAGCTTTACTAAACTTCCAAAAGTTTGGTAAAGCTGACTTAATGATCAGGTGGAATTTCTGGGGAGATACAAACTACAGTTGTTAAGAGCAATCGGCAAAAGCAGTTGCAAACTGGTATACAATAATAACAGGTGAGGTTTACTGATTTTCGGCGGCAAGCTTCATATTGTTTTATTTTCTGCCCCATTGCTCCACAGGTTTTTAGCTTAGCCCAAAACTAGCCCTCCATGATCTGTCCCC
>NZ_SMLW01000045.1 GCF_009711405.1 Fulvivirga kasyanovii
CTTGGCTTCTGAGGCCAATTTCAAAAGGGAGAGCCAGCACTATTCCATACTTCACCTTGCCCTTCATGGAGAGGTCAGTGATACAGACCCGTTATACTCAAAACTAAAATTCTCTCCTGCCGATAATGATTCAACCGAAGATGGGTACCTGAATATCTATGAGATCTACAACATGAACCTTAACTCGGAGCTGGCCGTGCTAAGCGCCTGCAATACAGGGTATGGCAAACTGGAAAAGGGAGAGGGCCTGATGAGCCTGGGCAGGGCCTTTCAATATGCAGGTGTCAATAGCCTGCTTCTGAGCAATTGGGGAGTTCCGGATGAGGT
>NZ_SMLW01000321.1 GCF_009711405.1 Fulvivirga kasyanovii
ATATAACAATAAGCGCAGTTTACTGATTTTCAGTGGCAAGTTGCACATTACTTGTTTTACTTTACTTTCCAATCCATTTACTCCACAGGTTTACGCTTGTGGTAGTCACTCCCAGAAATTGCGAAGGTAACACAAAAGAAAGGCCCCACTTCTCAGCGGAGCCTTATCCCAAAACTTACTTACATTAACATGTTATCAACCTTGCTGAATTTAAGACAAGTACTATGCCAAAACTTAGTTGCTCATCGCCATCAGTAAATCATGTTGTGTAATAATATGTACTTCGTGTGCCTGATCTCTTACCAGAACAGCCTTATTATCTTTGTTTATCATCGATGAGAGTACATCCAGGGTATTGTCCATAGCCACAAAAGGCATTGGGTTATCCATCACCTCACTTACCTCTTTTTCCCTGATCTCAGGATCTTCGATGAGCTTCTCCAACAGTTTAGCTGTGGAAATACTTCCTACAAAGTGATTATTTTCCACGACAGGTACCTGATCAATACCTTCTTTGTTCAACATTCTGATTACCTGGCCAATTTTGTCTGTTTTAGTTACGGTATAAAGCTTATCCGAACCATTTTTTCTGGTAATGATGTCTTTGGCTGTGGCAAAATCTCTCGCCTCAAGGAAACCATGATCTTTCATCCAGTTGTCATTGTACACTTTGGCAAGATACCTTGTTCCATGATCCGGCAGGATGATCACCATCATATCATCTTCTTTCAGGTTTTCCTTCGCATACTCCAGGGCACCGTGTACAGCAGATCCACAAGACCAGCCTACAAAAAGGCCTTCTTCACGCGCCAATCGTCTTGTCATAATGGCGCCATCCTTATCAGTAACTTTGATAAAATTATCGATAAGACTAAAATCAACGTTTTTAGGGAGTATATCCTCTCCTATTCCTTCTGTCATATAAGGATATATTTCATTTTCATCGAAAATGCCGGTCTCCTTATATTTTTTGAATACAGAACCATAGGTATCAATACCCACGGATATAACATCAGGATTTTGTTCTTTTAAATATTTTGTAGTTCCGCACATTGAGCCACCAGTACCTACACCTGCAGCATAGTGTGTAATTTTCCCCTCAGTTTGCTTCCATATTTCAGGCCCCGTGGTTTCATAATGGGCGGCAGTATTAGACATATTGTCATACTGGTTAGGGTAAAATGAGTTGGGGATATCTTTGTTAAGCTTCTTAGCTACGGAGTAGTAAGACCTGGGGTCTTCCGGAGAAACATTGGTTGGACAAACGATCACTTCTGCTCCCATCGCTCTCAATATATCTATCTTCTCCTGAGACTGCTTATCTGCCAATGTAAAAATACACTTATAACCTTTAGCTATGGCCACTAGCGCCAGTCCCATTCCGGTGTTACCTGAGGTACCTTCTATGATGGTTCCTCCAGGCTTCAATATGCCTGCTTTTTCAGCATCTTCGATCATTTTAAGGGCCATCCTGTCCTTCATGGAGTTTCCCGGATTGAAGTACTCCACTTTTACGAGCACAGTTCCCTTAATGCCTTCTGCCAGACGGTTTAACTTCACCAAGGGTGTGTTCCCTATGGTTTCAATAAGTGAATTGTAGTACATTGTTACAGATATTAGGTTTTTACAAAATTAGGAAGATAATTGCTGTTTTTATAAGAATGCGTATGTAATTTAAACCACAACCAAAACAACTTAGTGTTCGAACTCGTTTAATTTTTTGATACTCAAAACCAACCGTATCCATGCAGTATTTTGTCCCGCTCATTGTTTATGTAACAGTGCTTTCCGGATTACTTCTTACTCAACCGGCTGATGCTCAAAATAATGAAATCACCCGAACAGTAATTAACAGTGAAACGAATGAGCCGGTGCCTTATGCTACCGTATCTTTTCCAGAGCAACAATATGGCTTTAGCACCAATGCCAACGGGCAGTTCAGGCTTACTATAAATCCTACCATGATGGATAGGAAAATTGTCATTTCCAGTATTGGCTTCGAACCTTATGAATCTACGTTAGGTGATTTGGCCAAAGCTCAAAATGAAAGGATCTCCCTGGCCCCAAAAGTAACGGTACTCCAGGAAATACTGGTTAAAGCCAAAGCTGAAACTCCTCAGGAAATAATCAGAAGCACAGAAAAAAATTTAAAGACGTTTTTGAGGCAGGATCCCTACTACCTGTACGGTTTCTATACGGAGGAAATAAAGAAAAACAATACCTATGCAGGTTATACTGAGGCTTATGGCATCTTTCACATTTCCGGCTACCAGCCTTCATACAACCGCAGGAACGTACTCTTCTCCTACGATCTGGCCCAATGGAAGAACATCCGCCGCTCTGATTACCATCTAAAATCGGAATGTAATGACACGGTGCCCCGCCTGCTGGAAGTCGACAAACTGGTAAAGGCTAAGAGTGAATACCTGTACAATGGCCCTTTCAGTAAGCTTAGGGATCAGTTTAGATTTACTATTGACAGTTTGACCAGTTATCATAATGAAGATGTGTTTATAATCAGCTTTGCTCCCGCCCAATCCGGGGAAGTTACTTACAGGGGTAGCGCTTACATAAAAGCAGATGACTATGCCCTCCTTAAACTGGAGATATGGGAAGATCATGCTGAACGTTTTTTTTATGAAAGCTGCCCTGTAGAAAACGTATCTGCACATTTTGACCTGAACTATGTAAAAGTCGGTGAAAAATACTATCTCAATAATGTAAAGCTCTCAACAAAGTATAAGAGCGGCAGCACGCCTATTGAAGAGTATATAGAAATAGCGGGCGGTGAGTTCAGGGACAGCGATGTAACCCGGTTTAATGAAGAGCAAAGAACAATAGTCTACAAAGAAATGATTAACCCTGACATTGTTTACAACCCGGAGTTTTGGGAGCAGCATGACAGACCTATTTCGTCTGATATTGAAGAGAAACTTTCGGAAGATGCTCCACTGCCAAGGCAATTTTTCACCAGCAGCGGAAAACGTATCATACCTCTGCCAGAAGAATACAACAGCTATCAGGAAATGTATAAAGACCATGAAGTATTCAGAATGTTCATGAATGCTGATTATTAAGCGTACCCGGTGTAAGTCAGAAGGTCAGGCTTTTCCTCCGGCCAGTAGATAAAGTACTGCCATTCTCACTGCTACACCATTCTGCACCTGCTCCAGAATTATGGAATGTTCTGAATCAGCCACATCACTGTTCAGTTCTACGCCTCGGTTAATAGGTCCGGGGTGCATAATAGTGATCTCCTTGTCCAGCTCATCAAGCATTCGTTTATTCACCCCATAGTACAGGGAGTACTCGCGAAGTGAGGGGAAATACTTGATTTGTTGTCTTTCAAGCTGGATTCGCAGTACATTGGCTACGTCACACCATTGCAGCGCCTTTCTTACATCAAGTTCTACTTTTACACCCAATGAGCCAATGTACTTGGGAAGCAGGGTATTGGGTCCGCAAACCATCACTTCTGCTCCTAGTTTCTGAAGGGCAAATATATTGGAAATAGCTACCCGGGAATGTAAAATATCACCGATGATGGCTACTTTGAGTCCCTCAACCGAACCATGTTTTTCCATGATGGAGTAGGTATCGAGCAGTGCTTGTGTAGGGTGTTCATGTGTGCCATCCCCCGCATTCACAATGTTGGCATCTATATGCTTGGCCAGGAAGTGTGGCGCACCGGGGCTGCTATGCCGCATGACTACCATGTCCACTTTCATGGCGAGGATGTTATTTACCGTATCCAGCAAAGTCTCTCCTTTCTTTACAGAGCTGCTGGAAGATGAGAAATTGATCACATCGGCGGAAAGCCTTTTTTCTGCCAGCTCAAACGACAGCCTGGTACGGGTAGAATTTTCGAAGAATACGTTGGCGATTGTAATATCTCGAAGCGAAGGCACCTTTTTGATGGGCCGGTTAATAACTTCTTTAAATGATCTGGCTGTTTCAAAAATAAGTTCAATATCTTCCCGAGTGATGTCTTTAATACCCAGAAGGTGCTTTTGACTTAATTGTGACATTATTTGCTTTCCTTATTTATCAACCAGATTTTATTATCCTTAAACCCCTGGGCTTCCAGCTCTACCAATACTTTTTGGAAGTCCATGGTATTTACATCTTTACCTATATAGTCAGGCTCAATGGGCAACTGACGTGAATACTTGCGGTTTACCAATACCAGAAGTTCAACTTTTTTAGGCCTGCCAAAGGCGATCATCGCATCCATGGCCGCACGTACTGACCTGCCGGTGTATAGCACATCATCAATAAGCACTACATTCTTGTTTTCAATGATGAAAGGAACTTTGGTAGCGTTTGCTTTGACCGGTGTATCTCTCCGCCTGAAATCATCCCTAAAGAATGTAGTATCCAGATAACCGAGATCTATTTTAGTGCCGGTATCTTTTTCCAGCTTATCATGGATCATTTCAGCGAGGTAGATGCCTTTAGGCTGTAAGCCGATAATGGCAGTATCCTCAAAATTTCCATGATTTTCAATAAGCTGCTGGCAAAGCCGGTTGACTGTGATATTCAGTAGGTGGGTGTCGAGTATTAGTTTTTTCTGCATGGCCTAAACTCATGCAAATATAGAGAAAAGTTTATTGTAAAGGCAATTGGTATGATGGAGTTTTTATTGGTGGGTGCTGGTGGCTACTAGTTGCTGGTGGATGATTGGGTCGGAAGTCAGAAGACCGGCGTCGGAAGTGGTCTACAGTGTGTTAGAGAATTGGAATTTTAAATATTTCTGCGAAACTACTATCCCCTTGAGGGGATTATAGGGGTGTTTTGACGTTAAATACTCAAACGGTAAACACAACTTGAACAGTAAACAGTTTAGTCAACTCTAATCAGGGAAGTTCAGATGGTTCACTGGTAATTACCAGTTACTTCGCTTAATTTTTCTGTGGAAAATTTGCATCAATATGCTGATCGAAAAGCTTCAAACATTACAAATACACAAAATAAGCGACATGGAATAATATTTGGCCTCTATTCACCAGTTAAACTAAAATATTAAAAATCATGTCAGCATCAAAAACAACAACTGATCATAATAAAATCAAAGCATGGGCAGAAGAGCGTGAAGGCAAACCCGCAGTGGTAAAAGGAACCGAAAACAATGAAGATGGTTCCGGCCTGCTCCGAATCAACTTCCCCGGTTATGCCGAGGAAAACCTGAAAGACATATCCTGGGACGAATTCTTCAAAACTTTTGATGACCGCGACCTGGTCTTCCTGTACCAGGACGAAATCGAGGGGAAGAAAAGCAGGTTCTTTAAACTAGTGGACAGGGAGAATTGATGTAGTTAAAACTACCTCAAAAGTTAGAGTATGACGCTTGCTTTTGAGGTAGTTTGATTATAGTTTATTGGGCTCAATTAGTTGCTGAACCATTTTTTAAGTTTATCAATTTCTTTGGCCCGGGCTTTATTAACTGCATTTTGTTCTATAAAGTAGAATTTACATGATAATAATTT
>NZ_SMLW01000561.1:0-790 GCF_009711405.1 Fulvivirga kasyanovii
TACTAAGCTTGCGAAGTATCTAACTCAGTTTTTTGCATAAGCTAAGCGGTGAGCAGTGGTCTAGCTAGGTAGTATGATCATTCAAATTCCACTTCTCAATTACTCAATACTCAAATCCCAATACAAAATATCAATTACCTGTCAAACTCCATGGTGAGTTCCATTCCCTCAGCTACATAATTCCCCGGAGTAATAGGTATGCCCCCTGTTTTCCCAGCACTTAAAACCCAGTTTGATGCTGATTATTTTCCATTGGCCATTTATCCTTTTTAATTCAATGATTCTTTTTTCTCCTGAGACAGAATCGTCAAGAATACCTTCGTGTGTCAAGATTATGGTGGTAAAATCTTGAGAATCCATAACCTGTTCAATGATCAGCCTCGATTTACCCTCTGTTTTGTGAAAGGGAAATAATGTTCTTACTATGGAGACGGGATCATATACCCAATCCAGATGATCCTCTGCGGCTTTAGTTATTTTTTCATTGAATACTATGTGGTCTTCATCAATAAAACTACTTAGATGATCTTTATTACTACACGAGGCAAAAATGATTATAATAGAACAAATGATTGAGTACAAGTGCTTCATAATTGCTTCGATTGATATTATTACTTTCAAAAGTAAGATATAAAAATATCTCCGGATTGTTGTCTTTAAGGACCGTCATCATGAGGAGGCACGACGAAATGATCCCCCACTTCGGAGCGCGAACCAATTTAGTACCTCGAATTCAGTTTACTGCACATAATGAGGGGATTGCTTTGTCGTTTCTCGAAAGCCTTCGGAA
>NZ_SMLW01000561.1:800-19747 GCF_009711405.1 Fulvivirga kasyanovii
TAAAATACCGGGTCACTGAACACCAAGTATCACCTCCAAATACCAATACATAATATCCTGACATAAATCAGTTTTCCCTCTAATTATCATCATGTTGCACGGGAGAGGCTATAAGTACCTTCGTGATTGATATTAATTTATAACCAGGTAACTTATGGAACTCGAAAAATTCAGCTATGACAATAAAATCGTAAAGTATTTTATCGTAGCTACAGTTATTTTCGGAGTGGTTGGTATGTTGGTAGGACTAACGGCAGCCATTCAACTTTTTTATCCTATTTTTAATTTTGATACGGCGTATACTACTTTTGGCCGTATTCGTCCACTTCATACCAACGCAGTCATATTTGCCTTTGTTGGTAATGCCATTTTCGCAGGGGTGTACTATTCGATGCAGCGTTTGTTAAAAACGAGGATGTATTCGGATACCTTAAGCTGGATTAACTTCTGGGGCTGGCAATTAATTATTGTAGCGGCAGCGATTTCGCTTCCTCTGGGTTATACTACATCTAAGGAGTACGCCGAGTTGGAGTGGCCTATCGATATCGCGATCACTATAATATGGGTGGTTTTCGGTATCAACATGATCGGTACTATCCTCAAGCGTAGGGAAAAGCACATGTATGTAGCCATCTGGTTTTATATAGCGACTTTTGTTACGGTTGCCGTGCTGCATGTTGTTAACTCATTTGAGCTTCCCGTTAGCTTTATGAAGAGTTATAGCTGGTATGCTGGTGTGCAGGATGCACTTGTACAGTGGTGGTACGGGCACAATGCGGTAGCTTTCTTCCTTACAACACCATTCCTGGGGTTAATGTATTATTTCTTGCCGAAGGCAGCCAACAGACCGGTTTATTCTTATAAATTATCTATTATCCACTTCTGGTCATTGATCTTTATCTATATATGGGCCGGTCCTCACCACTTGCTTTATACAGCACTTCCTGACTGGGCGCAGTCGCTGGGTGTGGTTTTCTCTGTTATGCTGATTGCTCCAAGCTGGGGTGGTATGCTTAACGGTCTGCTTACTTTGAGAGGTGCTTGGGACAAGGTACGTGAAGATCCTATCCTTAAATTTATGGTGGTGGCCGTTACCGCTTATGGTATGGCTACATTCGAAGGCCCTATGCTTTCGTTGAAAAACGTAAATGCCATTGCCCACTTTACCGACTGGATCGTAGCTCACGTACACGTTGGTGGCCTGGGTTGGAACGGTTTCCTTACCTTCGGTATGCTTTACTGGATGGTACCGAGGATGTGGAATACTAAACTGCACTCAGTTAAATTGGCCAATATCCACTTCTGGATCGGTACACTGGGTATCATTTTCTATGCACTGCCATTATATGTAGCCGGTATCACCCAAAGCTTAATGTGGAAAGAGTTTAATGCTGAAGGTTTCCTTGAGTATAAAAACTTCCTTGAAACCGTAGTTCAGATCTTGCCGATGTATATGCTGAGGGCCATTGGTGGAGCTCTGTACCTTACCGGTGCTTTCATCATGACTTATAACCTTATTAAAACTGCCAAAAGCGGAAGTTTTGTGGCCAATGAAGCTGCTGAAGCCGCTCCGTTGGAAAAACAAAGAAAACATGCTGACGGCCACTGGCATAGTGTGCTGGAGAGAAAACCAGTACTCTTTACCATACTTACTACAGTTGCGATTGTAATCGGTGGTGTTATTGAGATGGTGCCAACCTTCCTTATCAAGAGCAATGTGCCTACCATTAGCAGTGTTAAACCTTACACTCCGCTGGAGCTGCATGGCCGCGACCTGTACGTGAGGGAAGGTTGTGTGAGCTGTCACTCGCAGATGATCAGGCCTTTCAGGTCAGAGACTGAGCGCTATGGAGAGTACTCAAAAGCCGGTGAATATGTATACGATCACCCGTTCCTGTGGGGGTCAAAACGTACCGGTCCTGATTTGCACCGAGTAGGCGGTAAGTACCCTGATAGCTGGCACTATTACCACATGCTCGACCCTGCGGCAGTTTCAGCCGGATCAATCATGCCTCCTTATCCATGGTTGTTTGAAGATGTGATCGATATGCAGGCTACTGCCGGTAAGATCAGTGCCATGAGAACACTGGGAGTGCCTTACGAAGAAGGTTATGAAGCAATAGCCAATGAGGTATTGATGGAGCAGGCAGAGCTGATAGCCAAAAACCTGAAAGAGCAGGATGGTATTGAAGTTATGCCGGAGACAGAGATCGTAGCCTTAATTGCCTATCTGCAGCGATTGGGAACGGATATCACATTGAAGACAGAATCGCAGAGTTCTGAATTAGAAGCATCAAACCAATAAGACCATGTTTAAGCATTATTTTGAACAAATACATCAGGTAGAAATCTGGCCTATAATCTCCCTGTCCATTTTCTTCATCTTCTTTCTGGGGCTCATTATCTGGGTTGTAAAGATGGATAAAGGCTATGTGAGCAAAATGAAGAACCTGCCTGTGAGTGAAGATGGAAATACATTGTCAACCGTCAAAACAGAAAGATCATGAACAAAATGAGTAAATATTTTAAAGCGCTCGGTTTAATTACCCTGCTGATGTCGACAGGAAGCGCCTGGGCACAGGCCGGGGAACCATCGACAGCAGGTAAGGTCGAGTTTTATATTGTCATGGGCTTTGTCTTTGCTACGGCTCTGGTTGTACTTGCCGTTTCGGTGGTTGTACTGAAGCTGTTGAGGCTGATGGTGAAGCTACAGGCGCGCAAAGAAGCTGAGGCTAAAGGCGAAGTATATGTAGAGCCTGTGAAAAAGAGCTGGTGGTCAAGGTTCCTTACCGAAGCCAATGATGCCGTACCCGTGGAAAAAGAGGAAACCATCATGCTTGACCATAACTACGATGGCATCCGTGAGTTGGATAACCACCTGCCACCCTGGTGGAAGTGGTTGTTTTATATCTCTATTGCCTTTTCAGTAGTGTATATGGCTGTCTACCACGTATTCGGTACTATGCCTTTGCAACTGGAAGAATACCAGGCAGAAGTAGCGATAGCCGAAGAAGTAGCCCTCGCCAGGAAAGCTGACGCACCGGCAAGCAATATCAACGAAGAAAATGTAGAGCGTGTCACTGACCAGGCTTTGCTGGACAATGGCCGTGAAGTGTTCATCAGCAACTGTGCGCCTTGTCATAAGGAAGACGGTGCGGGAGGTATAGGACCAAACCTGACAGATAATTACTGGATCCATGGTGGTGATATCAAGAGTATATTCAAAACCATCAAGCAGGGAGTGCCTGAAAAGGGTATGATATCCTGGGAGCCTTTGCTGTCACCTGATGAAATGCAAAATGTGGCTTCATTTATAATGGATCTTGTAGGTACCAATCCTCCTAATGCTAAAGGACCCCAGGGAGACCTGTATGAGCAGGACTCAGAAGGGGGGGAGGAACCAGCTCCGGCTGATAGTGTGAAGACCGTAGAGGCGAGTTTAGAATAAACCAGTAGAGATATCTGTCATGAGTGAGAGAAGAGACATGGAAGACCTGTATCAGTTTGATCAGGAATTTAAAGACACCATAGCCACGGTTGATGAGAAAGGAAAGCGGGTGTGGGTATACCCCAAGAAGCCTTCAGGAAGATTTCACAAGTTGCGTATACTGGTTACCGTAGTGCTGTTGGGTATTCTTTTTGCCGGACCATTTATTACCATAGGTGGTCGTCCTTTTCTGTTACTGAATATTTTTGAGCGCAAGTTTGTGATCCTGGGGCAGGCATTCTGGCCCCAGGACTTCTTCCTGCTTGCCTTGCTGCTGATTACCTTCTTTGTGTTCATTATTCTGTTTACCGTGGTATTTGGCCGTGTCTGGTGTGGCTGGGCATGTCCGCAAACGCTTTTTATGGAGATGGTATTCCGGAAAATAGAATACTGGATAGAAGGCGACGCCAACCAGCAGCGAAAACTGGACAAAAGCCCCTGGAACTTTGATAAGATCCGGAAAAGGGCAGTCAAGCATTTTATATTCATTGCCATTTCATTGCTGATATCCCATACGGTAATGGCTTACCTGATAGGAATAGACCAGGTGAAGGAGATTGTGAGCCAGCCGCCGTCAGAGCATTGGGCGGGTTTTATTGGGTTAATGGCCTTTACGGGGATATTTTATTGGGTGTTTTCATGGTTCAGAGAGCAGGCATGTGTTGCCGTTTGCCCGTATGGAAGGCTACAGGGTGTGCTGCTGGACAAGAAATCCATAGCCGTAATGTATGACTGGCTGAGAGGCGAGCCCAGGGGAAAACTAAAAAAAGGTGATGTACAGGAAGAAAAAGGAGATTGTATCGATTGTAAACTCTGTGTACATGCATGCCCTACCGGGATCGATATCAGGAACGGTACGCAGTTGGAATGTGTGAACTGTACCGCATGTATTGACGCCTGCGATGATGTGATGCTAAAGATCAACAAGCCCAAAGGCCTGATCAGGTACTCTTCGCATGATGCCATAAAGCAGGGAAAACAAAAGCTCTTTACTCCGCGGGTGGCGGCATATACGGTCGTGCTTACCTTGCTCGTAGGGATCTTTGCGTTTTCACTTGCTACGCGCTCTGATATTGAAGCCACCGTGCTTAAAGTGCCCGGGCAGCTTTATCAAAAAACTGAGGAAGGTGATATTACCAACTTATATAATGTGCAATTTGTAAACAAGACCTTTGAAGACATCACACTGGAGCTGAAAATAGAGGATGCCCCGGAAGTTACTATTTCGAAGGTGGGAGAAGGAGAGATGCTTGTACCGGCTAATGGCCTGGCCGAAGGGGTGTATTTTATAAGGATGCCCCAGGGAAATGTAAAGTCGGCAAAAACAACATTGACCATAGGAGTTTATGCCAATGGAAAGCGTATTGATAAAACGGCAACCAAATTTTTAGGGCCGGTATCATCCAACTAGAGGGCTTTGATAATTAAAACTTTAAACAGAATCTAAAAATGAACTGGGGAACAAAAATAGTTATGTCTTTCATCCTTTTTGTAGGGCTGATAGTTACCATGGTGACGATAAGCATGCGACAGGATGTGAGCCTTGTGGCAAAGGATTATTATGTGCAGGAGATTGCCTATCAGGACCAGATAGAACGGATCAAAAACTATCGTGATCTGGGTGAAAATCAGATTAAGCTCGAATACAAGAAGCAGACGAGTCAGATTGTTTTAACCCTTCCGAAAAGCTATGCAGGTAAAGGGGAAATACATTTTTTCCGTCCTTCCGACGCTTCACTGGATGCACGGTATGTGCTAAGGCCCGACTCAGAAGGGTACCAGCGTTTTGAGGCCGGAGATTTCAAAAAAGGCCTTTGGAAAGTAAAGATAAGCTGGCATGAAAATGACCGTGAATATTATGAAGAGAAAACATTGGTGATCTGATCATGAATGCCTTGTTCATTACCGGTTTGATGACCGGGCTGGTCGGCAGCCTGCACTGCGCCACTATGTGCGGGCCGCTTGCCATGGCGGTATACTCAAAAAGCCCGTACTCCAGGCAGATAGCCTATAATGCCGGGCGGATAACCACTTACATAATACTCGGTGTAGCCTTTGGTATGGTAGGGCAGGGGCTGGCAATATTCGGCTCGCAGCAGGTGCTTTCCATTGTAATGGGCGCCACCATTATTGTACTCACCCTATACCCGCGTTTTCAGCATAAACTACTGCAATCCACATGGCATACCAAAGTAATTGTACCCATGAGAAAGCTATTGAGTGGTTTGGTTGACGGACAAAAGCTGCTTTCTGTTTTTTTTATTGGTGTGCTAAATGGCCTGCTACCCTGCGGCCTGGTGTATATGGGATTGTCCATGGCTGTAGCTTCCGGCAGTGTGGGGGGCGCTGTACTGGTGATGGCCGGGTTTGGATTAGGCACCTCTCCGGTTATGCTGGGGCTTATTGGGGCGCTAAAGTTCCTGAAAAGCAGGCATGCATTTTCCTATCAGCATGTTATCACCTCAGTAGCCATTATTATGGGCACTCTGCTTATTCTCAGGGGTATGGCACTCGATATTCCCTACGTTAGTCCGGCTATGACGGCTTTAGGCTGGGATTTGGGGATCACTACCTGCGGTACTCCTTAAAAGGTACCCCAATGCTATTAAGCTAAGGTCACACTCCAAATGCCTGCTTATTTTGTCCCTACAGGACAATCTGATCTAAATGGCTATTCCTACAAATATTGTATCCCTACGGGATTATCGCTGCAAAAGGGATTCGTAATTAATGACAAAGACAGCCTAATGTCCTGTAAGGACATAATATTTATAGAAAAACGAAAAGCAAATATGTGCCATAGGAAAGCCATGCCATAGAATAGAACTCTACTTTGGCACACATGTGAGCATATGGAGATAGGAATGTACGTTCGCTTATTTACTTAATCGATACCACATATGAATACATTCCGGCCCTAACTTAATAGCATTGAAAGGTACCCCATCAGGTTAATTTTAGATACTGGATATTGTATTCAGGCTTCCGAGGTTTGAAACTTCGGAAGCCTTTTTGGGATCAAACGTGAAACCTGTGGAGTAAATGGATTGGGGAGTAAACAAGTAAAGTGAAACTTGCTACTGAAAAATCAGTAAACCGAGCTTATTGTTATATTATACGCCTTTGTCTACTGCTTTTGCCGATTGCTATTAGCAACTGTCTGTCAGCAAAAAGGTGAAAGTGTTAGGGGCTCCCCAGAAATTACGATTGATCCCCTTTTTGCTTTAGGTCTTAATTACCGTACAAAGGAAAGCCCACGCCAAGCTGGAATACAGAATTGAAGCTTTCTTCTTCACCAATATAATTGGGGTCATTCTCATCAACTGATTTTGAAATATTGCTCAAGCCTGCAGCAAAACGTGCATTAAAGCTTAAGCCCGAAGCCATTTCGTAGCCAACCCCAAATAAGAATTTGGTATCTACGCCGGTTAAACCATCTTTCAGGTCCTGCTCGGTTAATTGCAATCCTGAACCACTGATGGCGTCTATTTCTTCGTATGACTGCTTCGCTGATAATAGGAAGTCCAGGCTAAAACCAGCTTCGGCAGTAAACCCTGATGAGGCATGATACTTGGCCAAAAGAGGCAGCGATAAATAGTTAAGCTTGTTTTTGGTAAGAACACCATAATCCTTAAAGTCAATCTTGGCACCCTGGCCCGAATACATCAACTCCGCCTGTAAGCCAAAGTGCTCAACAAGGCTGTAATGAAAAAAAGCACCTAAATGAAAAGATGCCAGTGCAGAAGTTTCTGTGTCAAGTAAAGGGGTTGTGTAATCGATCGAGGCTACATTCAGTCCTTCTTTAATACCTATTTTGATTTGGGCATTTGCGAGTCCTGCTGATATGCAGAACAGAGCTGTGATAAGTAAAATTCTTTTCATAAGTCTTCTAATGTGTTATACGGGGTTAAAATAAAAATCCTTTACCAATGATGACGTTTCCCAGGGGATCTGCTGATTGTTGGATTGGTTCATTACATTGATCCTGACCCTTTTGAACAGGTCCTCCACTTTCAGGTCTTCTTTATAAATGTTTTTGAGTATTTCCTGTGTATACAGGCCATTGGCCCCAACACCATCAGAGGCAGTTTTGCCAGGTGCGGTAGCAAAGGCCACTATCGAGCCTGCCGGGGCATCTGTCCCTGTAAGTCCGGAGCTTATATCAGCTACACCGCTGGCTACCCCTTTAAAAGGATTGTTTCTGCAGGCGTCAAGGATCAGTACACTGGTCTCCAGCTCCATTAGCTCCATCTTGGTCAGCAAACTGCCTGTATCAATACATTTTGCGGCTATTTCACCCGGGGTTTTGAGGTTGACATCTACCGGGATCAGGTAATTCCTTCCGTCATGCTGTATGCCATGGCCGGCATAGTAGAATATTGCAGTTTTGTACTTTTCAAGCTTGAGCAGAAAGTTGCCTACGGCTTTCTTCATCTCGTCCTGGCTCAGGTTTTCAAACTGCATGACCTCAAAGCCAAGCTTGTCCAGCGCTTTGCCCATATCCCGAGCGTCGTTTTTCGGGTTTGGCAGGTAAGTAGCCTCAAAGTAGTCAGAGTTGCCTACCACCAGGGCCAGTCCGCGGTACTCACGCTTACGCATCTGGTAGAAGAGCGTCCGCTTAAAGGTTGATACGCCAAATTTATCTTCTACCTCTATCTGTAGTTCATTTTTACCCTCTTGCAGCTCTATGTTTTTGATGTAGGTATAGGAGCATTTTTTGTCCAGGGCTTTTATGTCTTCTATTTCATCAAAAACCTGATCGTTGAGCATTACTTTAAGGTCTACAAGGTCAGCTTCCGATTTCAGGCACAGTTGAAGTGAAAAGGTGCCTATGTCAGTTTTTAGGTTTTGCTGAGCCGGGCTTATCCATCCCAATGATGGTTTTTCACCCTCATGTTGTTCAAACTCCTTTATCTGCTCACTGAAAAAGTCTACATTTTTGGCAACAGGTTTGAGCTTGTCTTCATCATAGTACTTAACCTTTTGGTTATGGTAGTTTCCTGCATCGTTAAATGCTTTTTGACCTTCCTGCTCGGTAAGTGGCACAAAAGAAAGATTAGAACCAAATCCATCTCCGTATCCTGCCTTGATATAATATTTCTGACCTTTTACTATGCCGAAATTGACACTTTTGGAGGTGAATACAGAAGCTTTAAGCTTGAAGTCGACAGAACCTTCGCTGCGGATGCGGTACACCATTCTGCTGCCATTGGGAAGCCGGGCAACGGTCTCATCATTAACCTGGATCTGAAATGTAATAGCGCCGCCCTGGAATTGTTTCGGCCTGAAAATGTGGACTTCTGCATAGTCATCTTCAGCTAAAGGGCCAGTTTGATTTGAGGCTTTATACTGAATGAATGATGAGGCTAAAATTAATAAAAATGCTAATGGGGCAATTTTACGCATGATCAAAGCTCAAACATTAATAAACATTTACTAAAGTAGTAATATCACGGATTTTATCAAACAGAATTATAACAATTGGAGTATTTTGTTTTTTATATTATTGAATAGCTAAAAGTGACACTTTTCAGTATTGCGTGTGATAAAGATCATATTGCGCGAACATTCAGGCATGTAGTTTTGTGGTAATTATTAGAGGATCAACCAAAATATAAATCATATTTAATTATGAGCGATTTAAAAATAGTATCTGCCGAAGAGGCGGTAGCCAATATAAAGTCAGGGGATCGTATATTCATCCAGGGCGCAGCCATGACCCCAACGGTTTTGGTGGAAGCCCTGTGTAACCGCTATCAGGAACTGGAAGATGTGGAGCTGCTTCACCTGCATACAGAGGGGGAGGCACTTTATACGAGAGAGCCTTTCCGCCAGTCTTTTAAGATCAACAGTTGCTTTGTGGGAGGCAATGTAAGGGAAGCTGTAAATGCCGGGAATGGAGATTACATACCCATATTTTTAAGTGAGATACATCTTTTGTTCAGGCGTAACATTTTGCCACTTGATGTGGCCTTTATCCAGGTTTCCACGCCCGATAAGCATGGCTTCTGCTCATTGGGTACTTCTATTGATGTAGCCATTCCCGCTATAGAATCAGCAAAAACTGTTATTGCGCAGATCAACCCCATGGTGCCGAGAACACATGGTGACGGGATAATCCACATCAGCAAAATACATAACGCCATTGATGTAAACCTGCCTATACATACTTCTGCCATAGCGGAGCCAAATGAGCAGGAGAGGCTTATTGGGCAGCATGTCGCAGGCCTGGTAGAGGATGGCGCTACGCTACAGATGGGCATTGGGGCTATTCCTAATGTGGTGCTGGCCAATTTGAAGAACCATAGAAGGCTGGGCATTCATACAGAGATGTTTTCTGATGGCATATTGCCGTTGGTAGAGTCTGGTGTAATTACCGGAGAGGAAAAGAAAGTAAAGCCCAACAAGATCGTAAGCTGCTTTGCCGTGGGGTCGCAAAAGCTGTACAATTTCATGGATGATAACCCACTGGTACACATGAAGGAAGCTGCCTATACTAACGATACGGCACTCATCAGACAAAACCCTAAAGTAACAGCCATTAACAGTGCCATAGAGATTGACCTTACCGGGCAGGTTTGTGCCGACACCATCGGTAAATATCAATATTCCGGGGTGGGAGGCCAGATGGATTTCATCAGGGGAGCATCGTTATCACCGGGAGGAAAGGCTATCATTGCATTACCTTCTATAACTTCTAAAGGCATAACTAAAATTGTCCCTTTCCTTAAGCAGGGGGCCGGAGTGACTACCACACGAGCTCACGTGCATTATATAGTTACCGAATATGGTGTCGTTGACCTGTTTGGGAAAAATCTGAAACAAAGGGCAAATGCTTTGATATCCATTGCACACCCTGATCACAGAGAAGAATTGGAAAAGGCCGCTTTTGAAAGGTTTATGGCCAAAGTATAGGCTTTTATTCCACATTACCCCTGACAGGGCTCAAAGCCCTGTCAGGGGTACATGAAATAAAGTCTACCTCGCAAAATGCCAGCGCTGTATCTGCTGTAGTTTGTCTTTTCGAAGGATCACTATTTTACCCGACCTCGTTTCCAGTATCCCTTCCTCTTTCAGGTCAGATATTACCCGGATAACCGACTCCGTAGCGGTACCGACAATATTGGCCAGATCGTCGCGTGAAACGCTCAACTCAAAATTGTTGGCATCATCAGGGTTAAACTTTTCGCTTACTGTTATTAAAGCTTCGGCAGTACGCTGACGTACTGAGTTATAGGCCAGGTTCAGAAGTTTACTTTCTTTCTCCGACACCTTGTTGGACAGCATCTCAATAAACTTTTTGGAAACTTCCCGGTTGGTATAGATCAATTCGTAAAACTCCTCGGCAGGAATAAATATGATCTCTGACTTCTCCATGGTTTCCGCACTATCCGCATGTTCTTTGTTTTCAAGCAGGGCTTCATAGCCAAAAAAGTCACCAGCGGTATAAATGCCGGTGATCAGCTCTTTGCCATCCTCATTGGTACGGATGCTTTTTACCTTTCCTGAGGCTACAAAATACATATAGTTGGCATACTCCCCTTCACGGTAGATGTCATGTTTTTTCTTATATGGCCGGGGCTTTTTATCAGCGTGCAGGTGGGAGAGGTCGTGCAGGTCTTTGGCGTCTTTGATGAATTCGTTCAGGCCTTCGGTATTGCCATTATAATTCTTTTTAAGTACCTCGGCCTTTTTAAACCTGATCTCAATGGCGTCCAGAAGCTCGGTGTCTTCGAAAGGCTTGGTGAGGTAGTCATCGGCACCCAGCTTCATACCTTTCCTTACATCGCTTCTTTCAGCTTTGGCAGTCAGGAATATGAACGGGATGCCCGCTGTTTCTTCCTTTTTGGCCAAAATATGAAGCACACCATAACCATCCAGTTCTGGCATCATAATATCACAGACGATGAGATCGGGCATTTCATCCAATGCTTTTTGTACGCCCTCCTTGCCATTGCCGGCCTGAATAGCCTCATATCCATCCAACTCCAGGATCTCGGCGATGTTTTCCCGTATCTCCTTATTATCTTCTATGATCAATATCTTTTTCATAAGTACAGTTAAATTTTTTTGTGATTTTAAAGGGCGTTTTCAGGTTTATTGTTTTGCAGATTGATACTTACGGTGGTTCCTTCTCCCAGCTTACTTGTAAATGAAATGCTGCCACCAAGCATGTCCACGTATTTTTTTACAATATTCAGCCCGAGTCCCGTACCTTGAATGTTGGTTACATTGGTAGCCCTGAAAAACCTTTCAAACATATGTTTTTGTTCCTGTTCGGGTATTCCTATGCCTTCATCAGATACTTTTAACAATATTCCGTCATTTTTATCTTCAACAATCAATTCCACTTTTGATCCCGGTTCCGAATATTTTATAGCATTGCTGAGCAGGTTGATCAGTATGTTTTTTAGTATTTTTTTGTCCGAATATAAAGAGTAATGATCAGTATCGAAAATCAGCTTTATTTTCTGCCCTTCCTTGACTATGGCCGACATTTCATCAATGATGTCATTTAACATCTCATTGAGGTCTATTTCTTCCTCATAAAGTTCGACCTTACCTTCCTCAAGTTTGGATACAGAAAGGAAATCATTAAGTATAGCCGTAAGGTTGCTTATGGCAGATTTGATTTTGTCGACATGTTTCTGCCGTTTTTCTTCTGTCCCCGGCTCTATATACCTTTCGATTAACGATGCAGAAGACAATATGGTGCTTAGTGGTGTTCTGAACTCATGCGAGGCCATGGAAACAAACCTTGATTTAAGCTCGTTAAGTTCCCGCTCCCTGCTTAAGGCCACCTGGGTCTCTTCCTCGGCTTTCTTCCTGATCATCACTTGCTCCTCAAGTTCTGCATTGGCTTTTTCAAGTTTGCTGATGGTCAGGTCCAGCTCTTTGGTTCGCTGTGTTACCCTTTTTTCCAGCTCAGCCGCATAAACGATCAGTTGTTCTTCACTTCGCTTGAGGGCCTCTTCTATTTTTTTCCTTTCGGTAATATCTATTACAAAAGCTACGGTATGACCTATGTCGTCAATCTGCGCACGGTTGAGGCTTATTTCTACAGGAAACTCCGTGCCGTTTTTTTTGCGGCCGGAAAGGTCCCTGCCTTTTCCCATTTGCCGGGGAGAAGGGTGTTTCTCATAAGTTTTACGGTCTTTTACGTGCGTATGTCTCAGGCTTGGAGGCACCAGGTCCTCAACTTTCAGGCCTATCATTTCCCCCGGATTATAACCAAACAGGTTGTTACAGGCTGTATTGGCCATTACTATGGTTCCCTCCCTGTCAACAACTAGAATCCCCTCTTCGCAGGCTTCAAATATCGACTTGTATGTATCCTGATGTTCTTGTGTCACCCTCAAAATTTGTTTAATGCTAGCAATTTCTTTCAAATTTAAAAATATGATAAAAATCAGTAATACCCATGACAGGGATTCATGATGAAACTATAACCAGCTTACTACTTTAGTACAAAAATAAAGCAGATACCTATATCAATAGCCATGTTTAAAAGTATAATTTGTCCGGTTGATTTTTCTGAATCCTCTGTTAATGCCCTGGCATTCGCTCTGGATATTGCCCAATCCAACCAAAGCGAATTAGTTGTTTTATATACTTACAGATTGATTTCAGGTAGTAACGACAAGCCCGTAAGCAATAAAATTACATTAAAAAAAGAACAGGAAGAAATAGCCAATAGAC
Organism: Fulvivirga kasyanovii; assembly: GCF_009711405.1. Taxonomy (GTDB): domain Bacteria; phylum Bacteroidota; class Bacteroidia; order Cytophagales; family Cyclobacteriaceae; genus Fulvivirga; species Fulvivirga kasyanovii. Next base: position 13,987 of record NZ_SMLW01000561.1, read on the forward strand.
GGATAGAGGAGTTGAAAGCACAGTTTCCGGAGATTGCAAAAGTTAAGCATACCATACTTTCAGAAGTAGGTTTCATCAGCGATCGACTGGCTATGGCCATAGATAAATATAATGCAGACCTCATAGTATTGACCGAAAATATAAAGCAGCGATTGCAGGAGAGGTGGGAAGTCAATAACGAAAGTGCGCTGGCCCGGTTTCATTGCCCTGTGCTGCTGATACCTTCAAAGGTAAGCAGGAAAGCTGCTGCCAGTCCGGGGTAAGCCCCAGGAAAATAACCGGCAATCCTGTTGATATGGTCTGTTACTGTAAAAATTAAAGACATAGCCATGGGAGATCATCAGGCCACCAAAGCTGACAGCCGGGAAATAAGGGCTGAATTTACCAGGCACCTGCTGAATGATATCAGGGCGTTGGAGATCATGCTTGAAAAGGGCAGGTTCGAAAGTGATATCATCAGGATAGGGGCCGAACAGGAACTCTGCCTCGTAAACAATAACTGGAGACCATCAGTCAAATCCGATAAAGTGCTTGAGGCACTGGATGACCCTCATTTTACCACCGAACTTGCCAGATATAATCTTGAGATCAATCTCGACCCGGTAGAACTTAATGGCTCCTGCTTCTCCCAGGTGGAGCACCAGCTCAACTCGCTCATGGCCAAAGCTGCTGATGTGGCGAAAAGGTTCAGAAGCAAAACATTGGTAACCGGTATTTTACCAACCATCAGTAAAGATGAACTGGCCATAGAGTATATCACCCCGGGTATACGGTATATGGCGCTCAACGACATGGTAAGGGCCCATCGTGGTGCCGATTTTGCCTTGCACATGATGGGGGTAGACGAACTGTTCATTACCCATGACTCTGTACTTTTTGAGGCCTGTAATACCAGCTTTCAGATGCACCTGCAGGTGAGGCCGCAGGATTTTGTAAGCAGTTATAACTGGGCACAAACCATAGCAGGCCCGGTCCTTGGTCTTTGTACCAACTCCCCGCTGCTACTGGGGCGCGAACTCTGGAGTGAAACCCGGATAGCGCTTTTTCAGCAAAGTATGGATACCCGTACCTCGTCATACGCCCTTAAAGATCAGCAGGCCAGGGTCACTTTCGGTGACCAGTGGGAATCGGGCACTGTGGCCGATATTTATAAAAATGATATAGCAGGCTACAAGATCATCCTGGCCAAAGAGATTAAAAATGACTCCCTGAATGAGCTTGAAAAAGGGAGAGTGCCCAGGCTGGAAGCTTTAAACCTGCACAACGGCTCCATTTACCGGTGGAACAGGCCCTGTTATGGTATAGGCAATGGCAAAGCCCATTTGCGTATTGAAAACAGGTACATACCCGCAGGCCCTTCTTTGCTGGATGAGATAGCAAACTTTGCATTCTGGGTAGGGTTGATGACCGGGCGTCCTCATGAATACAAAAATATGCCCTCACAAATGGATTTTCGAGATGTAAAGGCCAACTTTATCAAAGCTGCCAGAACAGGGAAGGAGGCCGTAATGCGCTGGATGGGCAATGATTTTTTGTTAAAGGACTTACTGAGCAGGGAGCTTTTGCCTATGGCCTATACCGGGCTCCGTAGTGTGGGGGTAGATAAGGAAGATATCGAGCGGCTTCTGAAAATTATAGACATGCGCATAGAAGGCTTCACGGGTTCTCAATGGCAGGTAAGAAGCTTCAGGAATATGCGAAGGCTTATGAAAACGGATGATGCACTGCTGGCGTTGACCAAAGCCATTCATAACAACCAGAAGGCCAACCTGCCTGTGGCAGAATGGCCGGTATTGCAGGTGCCTGCTCAGGTACATGAGGCCGCAAGCCTGGTGAAACATATCATGTCAACACATTTGTTTGTAATAGATGAAAATGACCTCGCAGATCTCGCAACGAATATTATGGAATGGAAAAATATTCATCATATGCCTGTAACTGATCACCGTGGGAGGTTGCGCGGCTTGCTTACCTGGACCCACATGTTGCGAAACAAAGAGGGCAGGAACACCGAACAAAGGACGGTGGCAGATATTATGACAAAAAATGTGATTACCGTTGAGCCACAAACCAGTATAAACAAAGCCATTCGTTTGATGAAGCGAAACGAAATAGGATGCCTGCCGGTACTACATGGCGAGGATCTTGTAGGCATAGTTACCATAAAAGATGTAATAGCATTCGATAATGGCTAAGGTATATAGCAAGGCATTGGAAAAACATATTGAGGTTGACCGTATCATAGGTCATATCAGAGGTACTTTACCGGGGCCAACGCTCGTTTTTACGGCCGGGATCCATGGCAATGAGCCTTCTGGTGTGTTTGCACTACGCGCTGTACTCAATGATATAAAAAGAAAGAAGCTGCGAATAAAGGGTAATATCTACGCACTTAGTGGCAATCTTACCGCTCTGGAAAAAGGGGAGCGATATACCAGCAGGGACCTCAACAGGCTCTGGACCGAAAAAATACTGGACCAGCTATTTCGCCAGAGACTACATGCGTATGATGATGACACCCTGCAGCAACTGGATATTTACCAGACGATAAAGGGCATCTTAAGTGCGGATAAAGGCCCCTTTTATTTTATGGATCTTCATACCACCTCATGCGAAACCATGCCATTCCTCACCATTAATGATACCGTACTCAATAGAAAATTTACTTCACAATACCCTGTACCCATTATACTCGGTATAGAAGAGTACCTCGAGGGCCCTATGCTCAGCTACATCAATGAGCTGGGTTATGTGGCTTTTGGCTTCGAAGGTGGCCAGCACGATGCCCGGGAAGCCATTGAAAATCACGAATCCTTCATTTACCTGTCACTGGCCCTGGCCGGTTGCCTGCAGCCCGATGATGTGGAATTTGATGTGCATTATAAAAAACTGGCAGCTTTGACGGGTGATAAAAAAGAGTTTTACGAGATCTTTTATCGCTATCAGGTTAAGGAACTGGAATCCTTTAAAATGAAGCCGGGGTTCAATAATTTTCAGCACATACCTCAAGGCGCTGAGCTGGCCACAAGCAATGGGAAGATAGTGAAATCCCCTGCAGCCAGCCTGATATTTATGCCCTTATACCAAAACCAGGGCAATGATGGCTTCTTTTGCATACGCAAAATCCCAAAAACATTCCTCAAACTATCAGCCACACTCAGGAAATTGCGATTTGACAAATTGCTGGTACTGCTCCCCGGCATCCGCTGGACCTCGCCACACCAGAATGCCCTCCTGGTCAATAAAAAAATAGCCCGCTTCTTTACCAGGCAACTTTTTCACCTGCTGGGCTACAGAAGCAGGTACATAGATAAAAACCACATAATCATGAAAAACCGCGAGTCCGCCTCCAGGGATGAGGAGTATGATTTGTAGTATTGAGATTTTAGTCTTGGGTATTGAGTATTGAGGGGGTAGAGGTAAACAGTAAACCGTGAACAGAGTCGGACGTGACTGGTAGCCGGTGGAGTGTTAGAGAACTAGAATTTTGAATATTTCTACAAGACTACTATGCCCTTGAGGGCATTACGATGCTATTAAGCTAGGGCGGTAGTACACGGCAAGTACGTACTTTTTGGTTGATAAATTTAATGACAGCTTACAGAGCTAAATTGCGGCTTTACTAAACTTTGAAAGTTTGGTAAAGCTTTGCTATGCTTGGAGCATAAACCGATTTTAGGAACGAAATGAGAATAATTATTGCGGACAGGACTGTTAAAATCCATGGCAGATTCTCATAAATTTTTTTCCTCATTTCCAATTTATCCATTTTAGTGATGTATGGTAACGTATAGCTAAGCACTATCGGCTCAGCCTTTTAAATATCTCAAAAGTTTCTGATCCCAATGCTCTTTGCAAATAACTAAGTAAGCCGATTGGGCTTAGCACCTGTTATGGGCTGTTTCTACAGTTCGCAGCTATTCGTTCGGCAGCTGTTTCGTCTCCAAGTTCATGAGCCTTATTCCAATCTTCACAGGCCCGTGTTTTGTTGCCCATATTGAAGTTAGTGTTACCTCTATTAAAGTAAGCCATGGAATTATTAGCGTCCAGAGCAATTGCTTTATTGTAATCTTCAATCGCTCCTTCATAATCTCCGTTCTCGTCTTTTACTGTTGCTCGGTTGACAATCGCGTCACTAAAGTCAGGAGCTAGTTCGATTGCCTTATCGTAATCTCGAATTGCTGATTTCCATGTGTAGAGTTCGTTCTTAACGATAGCTCTTGAGTAATAGGAATTTGGATCATTTGGATTGATTTGCAGTACAATCGACCAATTGAAAATTGAACCGCTTAAATCTCCCCGATTATAAAGTTCAATTGCTTTATTAAAGTAGTAGTCCTCCTTTTCTTTTGAAAAGTCAGGTAAGGTTGGACTTTCGTTATTTGGCGCAGATCCGTAACCATCAAGCTTGCAGTCGAACTCCATTCCACGTTTTGCCATATCCAGAGCCCAGTACAGCAGATTGTCATTTGTTATCGGGATTTCGTTAGTTAAGCCTCGTAGCTCATGAAGGTCGCCAAACATGGTAAATTCTACGAACTCATAGTCATAGTGACCAAGAATAAATTTGTTCAGGTCTTCTAGCTTCTTTTTATCGTTGGAAACAAAATGGTAGTCAAATTTTGAGTACGTGAAGTCTTTCAGTCCGCTTTTCTTCATTGTTGCATAAACATCGTCCGCACTGATCATTTCCTTTCCAAAATTGGAAGTAAAGTCTTCCCACGAGTAAAAAGGTTTATCCATATGTTGTTGACAAGAGAAAGTTGTTGGAAGTAGAATTAATATGATGAATTTTCCATGGCTTCATTGCCCATAACGTCAAGCTATCAGGCGTATGTCCGCAGCTAGTGAATAGCACTAAAGTAGTGAAATCTGCCGAAGCTCACAACGGTTCCAAATGGCACTGCGTTCCGCAAGTCAAAAAATCCTGTGAGCAAAAGATGGCAGAAAGCACTGCAGATTCACAGCAAATTCTTTGTCTCTGGATTCATATGCCAAAAGTTCTTCTAAACATCAAGTTGCACGGATTCTTTTCCAGTGGCTAGCAGTTTGTGAGCCTCTTGTTCAGCCTTCTCATTCGTGATTTTATACTCCGTTTTTAAATAATCAATTACTTCAATTAGATCGTCAAACTCTATTGAAGCCATATAATCCTCGAATTGATTTTGAATATCCATCCAGTTGACATAAGTCTTCCTACTAAGAAGAATTGGACTATTCCTTCTGAAGATAAGATGAAATTTGCTCATTGCTCACAATTACCCACAACGGTCTTACTAAACGGACGTGGCGGTCAAACGAAGTGCAGACCATAACGTCTGCCTAAAACTAGTAAAAAGGATTGACTTGTCAATCTGCCAACTACGAGCCAATGCCGTTTAGTTGTTGTGTGTGCCTAGCATGGCTCGAGTTGTATTGTATATGGCATGATTGGAAGAAGCCGGAAAGAAAGCGCAAAAACCTGATCCGACTAGGAGTGAAACAAGGACAGGCATATGCCTGGAGCAGAACCCGAATGGGTGGATGGGCAGTAGCTCAAAGCCCGATTCTTGGTACTACAATAACCTTATCACGCCTCAAAAGGAAAGGATATGAAAGTATGATGGATTACTATTTGAAATTCAAACCTGAAATTCAATGAACCGTCCCGAAAGCTTTCGGGATGGTGTGAGAGGCGCACCGTGGGCTTATGGCTCACGGCCGTCTACTCAATTGTGTGCTGGCTGGCTTCACTTTATTTATTTCTTCAATTCTACTGGTT
>NZ_SMLW01000311.1 GCF_009711405.1 Fulvivirga kasyanovii
CACCTCAGAAAAAATTACTTCATAAATTTCAGGTAGCCGTTAAACCTTTTGTGCTTAAAGGCATCAAAGAGGGTAAACATTTTAAATGCTACTTTTATGAAAAGAATAATTTTTTTCTCCGCTATGTTATTCATGCTTCATTTTACATCTGTGGCTCAAACCAATGCCAGGCAATCTGTTCAACAGGCCAGGATCGCTGAAGGGAGGGCTTCCGGAGAATTGACAAGAAGTGAAGCCCGAGCCTTAAAGGCAGAACAGCGCCATATAAGAAGAGTTGAGCGTCGAACAAAGGCTGATGGAGAAGTAACTCCTGATGAAAGGGAGAGACTTAATAATATGCAAAATCGAGCTAATCGTCACATTCGAAGGCAGAAAAACGACTTACAGGAAAGAGGTGATAACTAGTGGTTTTGTTAAAAAAGCTCCCTTAATTCATTGGATGAGTTAAGGGAGTTCTGTTATTGTCGGCTATTTCTCGAGGGCAGCTTTAAGGTCTTCAATCAGATCGTCTGCATCCTCAATACCTACGCTCAGCCTGATCAAGGAGTCCAATAAGCCTATTTTAATTCTTTCTTCTCTGGGTATACTTGCATGGGTCATGGTGGCAGGGTGGTTTACCAGTGACTCTACACCTCCTAAAGATTCTGCAAGAGAAAAATAATGGAAGCTCTCCAAAACTTTAAATGCTTCATCTTTACTGTCTCCTTTAAGAGTGAATGATATCATTCCACCAAAGTCACGCATCTGCTCTTTTGCAATGTTGTGGTTTGGGTGACTTTCCAAACCAGGCCAGTACAATCTGTCTACCCTGGGATGATCTTTTAAAAATTCAGCTATTTTTCGACCGTTTTCCGAATGTCTTTGCATTCTCAGGTGTAGCGTTTTTATACCTCTGAGTACAAGAAAGCAGTCCTGAGGTCCTGGAGTTGCCCCGCTACTGTTTTGGATAAACGCAAGGTCATCATTAAGCTTTTGATCTTTGACTACAAGGGCACCCATTACAACATCAGAGTGACCTCCCAGGTACTTTGTTACGGAGTGCATTATAATGTCGGCTCCAAAGTCCAATGGATTCTGTAAATAAGGTGTCGCGAAAGTGTTGTCAACAGCCAGTAATATATCATGTTTTTTGGCTATTTCTGCTGCCCCCTTAATATCAATTATGTTCATCATCGGATTGGTTGGTGTTTCCAGCCAGATGAGTTTTGTGTTATCATTGATGTGCTTCTCAATGTCACCTATGTCTCCCATTCCTGCAAAATGGAATTTAATGCCGTATTTGGAGAATATTTTAGTGAACAAACGGTATGTGCCCCCATATAGATCATTAGCAGCTACTACTTCATCGCCGGGATTTAATAGCTTAATAACAGCATCTATAGCTGCCAGGCCGGACGAAAAGCACAGGCCATGTTTTCCGTTTTCCAGTTCGGCCAGGCTTTTTTGCAAGGCGTCCCGGGTTGGATTTTGAGTTCTAGAATATTCATACCCCTTATGAGCTCCGGGAGAGGCCTGTACGTATGTTGAGGTTTGATAGACTGGTGTCATAATCGCACCTGTTGTAGGATCTGGCTCTACACCGGCGTGTATCGCTTTGGTTCCAAACTTCATATAAATATAGATTTTAGGTTTTTAGACTAATATTAAAAAAATGTAAGGTAATTTGTTAAAATAGGGATTAATAGCACTTGCTATTCCTATACGGAATAAATTTTCAGACTCAGGAAAGCGGATAGGGAAGGGGTTATTTGTTTTGCCAGTAGCTCTTAATGTTTTTCTTCCAGTTGTTCTTATCGTTAATGTAGAGTAAAGTATTGATAAGCATTTTATCTTCAGCAGTAGAGTGCTCCAGGCTTTCTAAAGTTTCCCGGATAATACTGTAGAATGAGCCTCTGAATGCACCCCCCTCCTTGCTGGCCAGGGTATGAAGTTCTGCAATTATATCTTCCTTTGATACTTGTTCTCCTTTTTCTGTTGATGTGCTCTCAGAAGCAAGAGACGCTTTATCCTTTGTGCTGGCAGCTTTTTTTTCTTTCTTTGGACTTATTTTTTCAGGATCGACAAAAGAGGTGGATTCCTGTTTTAAAAAAGCATCAATATCTTTTAAAGGGTTTTTTCTCTTTGCCATTTTATAGTTGTTTTATAATTGCATTGGCTATGTCAAGATACTCTTTTTCTGCAAGAATAGTACTGAAATTAACAAAAAGGTTCTTTTGAGGAACAGCTATATCTAGTATGTGTGCATCCAGGTTGTTCATAGCCTCCTTTATGGTTTTATGCTTCGTAAGGCTATGAATTCGATTAGGCAATACCATTATTTTTAGCTCTTTGTTCAAATCCTTCGCAGGTGACAGGTCCGATACGGTCTGGTAGGTCACCAGGAGGTCGTTTTGGGTTAAGCTGGTAGGTACAATTACGGCATCACTTACCAGGCAAAGTTTTTTTATTCCCTGATCTGTTGGTTTTCCTGCACTGTCTACCACAATGTAGTCAAAGTCACCGCGGGCTCGTAAGCTTTCTATTTCCTCTGCAATGCGATCGTCTTCTGATCCCATCAGCTCAAATAGGGATTTTTCTTTAGCACCGGCTTTATAAACCTCCATTTTACGAAGGGTATTCAGCGTATAGTTGGTGTCTGTTTCAACAAGTGCTATGCGATGGCCCAGACTATGGAGCATGGTAGATAAATTAATGGCATTTGTAGTTTTACCCGTGCCCCCTTTTCGACTGATAAATGATATTACTTTTGTCATCACGATAAAAATATAAATAGCGTCCATCAAAAACAAATCGACACTCTTAATAGCTGTCGGGTTGCTGCCGGTTTATGGAAATTTGTATATTGGTGACCCTTAAACGAGCTTTATGAAAGTAATAAAATATATTTTTGGCGTATTTGCCACTTTAGCTATTCTAATTGCGGTTTTCCTTTTGTTTTATGTTAACTATCAAAAGCCGGAGTACCAGGGAGAGTATGAATTTAAAGGCCTGGAAAAGTCGGTGAAGGTTTATTTTGATACTTTCGGTACCCCACATATTTATGCCAGCAATAATCAGGATGCTTACAGGGCTTTGGGTTATGTGCATGCTCAGGACCGGCTTTGGCAGATGGAGCTGATGAGAAGAATAGCCTCAGGAAGGCTTGCGGAGATTTTTGGTAAGGATTTGCTCGAAACAGATAAATTCTTTCGTACAGTTAGCATCCATGAGTACTCAAAGAAAAACGTAGCCGAACTAAAAGAAAGAAAATCAAGGATACTGCCACTTGCCGAAGCGTACCTTCAAGGGGTTAATGAGTTTCTGAAAGAGGGCAAGAGCCCCATCGAGTTTACGCTTTTAGGAATTGATAAGGTTCCTTTCACACTTGAAGACATCTATAATATTACGGGCTATATGTCTTTTAGCTTCGCTAATGCCCAGAAGACAGATCCTGTGGTTACAGCATTTGCCAGTATGGGGTCGTCATATTTAAAGGCCTTTGATGTTGACCCTACAGTCAGTTCTGAGAAAATCAAAAGTTACTCCAGGGGTTCTGATTATGTAGCCATAGCAGGGCATGTCAACGATGTGCTGAATAAAATGCCTTTGGCGCCATTCATTGGTAGTAATAGCTGGGTGCTTTCTCCTGAAAAATCAGAAACCGGCAGAGTTGTGCTTAGCAATGATCCTCACATAGGTTTTTCTCAACCGGCTGTGTGGTATGAAGCCCATCTTTCAACGCCGGATATCAATTATTTCGGCTATCACATTGCAGGGGTACCATTCGCTTTTCTTATTCATAATGAGCATGTGGCCAACGGTTTAACCATGTTTGAGAATGATGATATGGATTTTTATCGTGAGCGGGTAAGCAAAGAGAACGGAAGCCAGTATTGGGCAGTTGATCATTGGGAGGATTTTGAAACACGTAAGGAGATCATAGCTATAAAAGATTCGACGAATGTTGAAATTGAGGTTAGGAGTACCAGGCATGGGCCGGTAATAAATGATGTGGTTGATGGGGTGTCAAAAGAACAACCAATAGCCATGTGGTGGGTTTATTTTCAGTTTTCCAATCATCTGTTGGATGCAGCGCATGAAATGGCCATTGCGAAGAATATTGACGATATGCGTGCAGCGGGCTCAAAAATACATGCACCGGGATTGAATTTGATGTATGGCGATGCTCAAGGCAACATTGCCTGGTGGGCGGTTGGTCGGCTTCCTAAGCGTCCTGCCCATGTAAACTCCAAAATGATCCTCGATGGTGCCTCGGGAAAGGATGACCCTCAGGGGTATTACAATTTTGAAGCAAATCCACAGGCAGAAAACCCGCCGTGGGGCTATGTGTATAGCGCCAACAATCAATCTATTATGAATGTCAGGGGTAGAAAGATTTTATATCCCGGGTATTATCTGCCCGATACGCGTGCCGCCAGGATTGTTGAGGTACTGGAGAGTGAAAGAAGGATGTCAAGGAGCGAATTAAAGGCTTTATTTATGGACTCCAAATATATGGGGATAAAACAGTTGAAAGAACTGCTGGTAAGCGAATTGATTGAATCGGACCTTAGTGAAATGGAAAGGGAGGCGCTTGAACATTTTAAGGTGTGGAACGGATATCATGATAAAGAGACTCTTGGTGCAGCGATTTTTTATCCATGGGTGATCAATATTTATGAACTGGCCATGAAAGATAATTTAAAGTCGACTTTTGAAGATCGAGGAGATAAACTATTCACTTCCTTTATGTCTACTTACCTGATGAAAAGAAGTATACCGGTTTTTATTTCTGCCAAAAGCTCGCCATGGTGGGACGATGCCTCTACTGAAGAAGTGGTGGAGGATAGGAAGGATATAGTTACGTCGGCATTTAAGGAAGCAGTAGGGTACCTTTCAAAAAGGTTTGGAGACAAACCAAATACCTGGACATGGGGGAAAGTACATACTGTGGAACATAACCATCCTTTGGGATCGGTTGCCCTTCTGAAATCGATATTTAATGTGGGGCCTTTTCATTTGAGCGGGTCTGAAATGGTTGTGAATAACCTTGGTTTTCCATACAATGAAGATAAGCTGTTTAATACCAGCTTTGGGCCATCTACACGGAGAATAATTGACTTTTCTGATATTGATAACAGTGAAAGTATATTGCCAACAGGGCAATCGGGTGTGCCTTTCAGTAACCATTATAATGA
>NZ_SMLW01000278.1 GCF_009711405.1 Fulvivirga kasyanovii
TGTTTATACTTTGAAAGGGGGCAGAAGCACCAGGAAACAGGCGGTTTATGCTTTACTATTGGCGCTTAAGCTGCGAAGGCAGCAGTATGACATTGTAGTAGACCTGCAAAACAATAGAATAAGTAAAATAATACGGAAGTTACTTTCGCCCGCTTCCTGGAGTGAATTTGACAAACATTCCTACAATCCGGCCGGTGTAAGAACTGAAAATACTATCAGGAACATAGGGTTGGGCGATTTTTTACCTGATTTTAAAATTCACATAACTGATCCGTCGACAGGTATTGCTCTCCTGAAGGATGCCGGTTGGTATGAAGGGAGAAAACTTATAGCGCTGAACCCGGCAGGCTTTACACCTTCAAAAAACTGGCCGATAGATTACTATGCTGAATTTGGCCGATTACTCCTGAAAAAATATCCGGACGCGCAATTTCTTATTTTAGGTATTGATAGAATAAGGGAAAAAGCTGACTACTTGCAGGAGCAGTTGGGGGAAAACCTGATTAATCTAGTGGGGAAAACCTCTCCTGCAACCGCCTTTGCTATTCTCCAGCATGTGTCTTTGATCGTATCTGAAGATTCTGGCCTTATGCATATGGCGTGGGTATCAGGCAGGCCGACAATTGCTTTATATAGTGTATCAATAAGTGACCGGTCCCGGCCTTTGGGAGAACATTCCATATGCCTGAGTTCAGCCGATATGGAATGTGGAGGGTGTATGGCTGCAGAGTGCAAGTTTGGAGATGTGCGATGCCTCACAAGATATACCCCGGAAATTGTTCTGAATGAGGCGGAGAAATTACTACAGTATGCGTAAGAAAAGGATAGCCATAATTGTTCCCGGAGGAGTGAGTAACGGGTTTTATAATCAGGGCCTGCCAGCCCTGGTCAATTTAATTAATGGCTTATCAGCACGGTTTGAGGTCACGGTTTATTCGCTGATTTCTGTAAACCCTGATTACAAACCCGATAATTTCAGGCTAAAAGCTATTACTGCAGTGCGGGAACAATCAGCACTTTCAAGGATGCTGCGTTTGAGTTTTATGATTTACCGGGATCATTTAAAAGATCGATATGATCTTTTTCACGGTATATGGGGAGGTGCGTCCGGTACGCTGGCAGTACTCTTGGGTAAGCTTTTGATGCGTCCGTCCGTCGTGAGTCTGAGGGGAGGGGAAACTGCAGAGGTAGGGGCTATAGCCTATGGATACCTGCTGAAGTCAAGTAAAAAAAAGTGGCTTTTAAGTACCCTAAAGAGGGCAGATCAGGTAACCGTTCTTACTAATTTTCAGGCAAGTGTACTTAGGAAGTACGGTTTTAAGAAAGATATTCAGGTGACTCCTACCGGTGTGGATACCAGTATTTTTGCTCCGGCAAATAAAGTTTATGGCCCTCCGTTTCATTTCCTGCATGTTGCTAATCTTACCGAGGTGAAAGATCAGGAGACCCTGCTCAGAGCGTTCCGGTTGATCCGTGACAAGCTGGATTGCCACCTGAAAATTGCCGGTGCAGATTATCTCAATGGAAAAATTCAAAAACTATGTTCGGAATTGGATCTTGAGGATAGCGTAACCTTTCTTGGGCCGGTAAAGAATACAGATTTGCCTACATATTTTGCCTGGGCACATGCTATGATGCATACATCTCTCTATGAAGCTCAGGGTGTGGTCACCGTGGAGGCTGCGGCGTGCAAAGTACTGGTCGCTGGTACGAAAACCGGTATGATTTCAGACCTTGAATATGAGACTGTTTCCGTAGCTCCGGGGGATTTTAAAGACCTTGCAGAAAGGGTGCTGCAAATTGCTGCCGATGAGAAACATTGGAAATCTACTGTGCAAAGGGCTTATGAGTGGGCTAAAGCTCATGATATTCATTTCACTGTAAACAGGTTTGTAAACATTTATAATGACCACATAAAATAGTTGTTGATGTTACGAGGCAATACGGATATAAAAGGTGAAAAAAATTCTACTGGCTATAATGATAAATTAACGTCTTTACTCCGTTATGACGATTTTGTCCCGGTTTACCTGAACAGCAAGTGCAAGTATATTCCGAAAAGAATGGTTGAGGTAATTAGGGAACCCGAAAGCCTGAATGTTCAATTTCTATTACCTGTTAGCTCTGTGTCGTTATGCTGTCTGAATTAAGTGTCGTTATCCCTACCAGAAACAGGCCTGAAAGTCTGATGCGCCTGCTGGAAGATATGTCAAAGCAGACCTATCCTCTGAAAGAAATTATTGTGGTGGATTCCAGTGATAAGAGGATGAAAATGGAAGCGTTGGCAGAGGCATTTCCTTCACTGAATATCCAATACCTGAATTCCACACCTTCGGTTTGCATCCAGCGTAATATAGGGGTACAGAAGGCCAGCTCCCCATATGTTTTTTTATGTGATGACGACATCAATCTCCCTGAAGATTATGTGTCTATATTGATGAAGCATTTAGAAGAAGATAAGTTAGGCGCTGCATCGGGCCTTGTACTGCAAAAAGGCAGTGATGGCTGGGAGTACAGCTATCCACCATCTGGTTTTGGAAGGCTGCTTTTCGCATTTGTATTCCAGCAGTCAGTCTGGGGCGATATCAGTTGCATGAGTACCCGGATATGGCAGAAGCCTTTTTATAAGATTATCAAATGGTACTATCAGGGCAAGGGAAACTCGTTGTCCTGGGCTGGTTGGCCATTAATTACCAACTTTCAGCCTCCGGTTTTCCGAACATCGGTCTATGGACTCGGCGCCAGCATTATAAAGAGGGAATGGCTTATTAATTCTCCCTATGATGAGGTGCTCGACCCACATGGGATAGGCGATAATTATGGAGTGGTAATGGGGTTTCCCTATAAGAAAGCTGTTAACGTAGTGTGCGCCGCAAAAGCTTATCATCATCAAAGCCAGGAAAACCGGCTGGAAAGCGCTACGACATACTATCGCAGGTTGCTGGCATTGGATTACTTTTTAAAAAAGTATCCCAGGTTTAGTTGGTGGCACAGGCTATGGTTTGCGTGGTCTCTTTTTGGCAACTTGTTGCTGTTTAGAAATAAACCCGATTTCAGGCATGCCACAAAGCAAGCGCTAAGACAAGTAATTGGTAATAACAATCCGCATGGGAGGGCAGCAAGCCAGGGACAAAAGGTGCTGGAATTGGAGATTTAGGTCTTAGAAAATATATCTGTAAGACTTTGGATCTGGCCTTTTAAAAAAAGCTAAATTGATATGTTAATTTTTAATAACAATCCCATGGCAGTGATAGTAAGATGCTTGTTTTTAGCAGCAATGTGTGCTGGCTGTTTGGAAGGGTTTTGCCAAAATAATGGCGAAAACGTCAATGAAGAGATGAAGGATTATATTTATATATTGACACTCTTACCTGAATATCAGGATGAAGCAAACTGGACTGATGAGGTCACCATGATTGCCAACAGCCACTTTAATTACCTCAAGGAACTTCATGATACAGGGCAGGCTTTCTTTGTCGGTCGTACAGATTATGATGTAGACAACAAGAATAATTTTGGTATTGTTGTTTTCAAAGCCAAAAGTCAGGAAGAAGCTGCTACATTAATGAGTAATGACCCTGCCGTAAAAAACGGTTTGATGAAGGCGGAGGTGCACCCTTTTAAGGTGGTATTAATGTAACCTCAAATGAGTGTCCTGCCGGGAGGACAGGACACAGGGTAATTATCAATTTACCTGTCGCGGATAACTCGCGTACCGGGAATTGAATCATGCCATCCAACAGCCTTGGAGCCTAAAAGAGAGAATGCTTCGAAAGGTATCAGCCTGCAAAGCGTACGGCCTACAATGGCTCCCGTAGTTGGCTTATCTCCATTTTCAGTTACCACTTTTGTGCCTGTAACAAATTTGCCTAATGTTTTGCCAAAAGCCGCTTCCATAATGATGTAATAGCCGAAAATTGTCCCAAAAGC
>NZ_SMLW01000271.1 GCF_009711405.1 Fulvivirga kasyanovii
GACAGGGTTTTGAACCCTGTCAGAGTTAGTGAAAATTGATATATTTGCCCCTTCATGAAAAAGTTGATCAGCTTCATTATACGTTTTGTGCCCCGTAAGTATTTGCAGCGGGTAAGTGCACCTGCGCTAAAAGTAGTAGGTATATTTCTCCGTGGCAATAATGTCACCTGCCCTATCATCAACAAGAGCTATAAAAAGTTTCTTCCCTACGGACGTATTAATCCTCGTGCAAATGCTCTATGCCCTGATTCGCTTTCGCTGGAAAGGCACCGTCTTTTGTGGCTTTACCTGAAAGAGAAAACCAACTTTTTTAGTGAGAAACTTCACTTCCTTCATATTGCTCCTGAGCAGTGTTTCATGAAGCAGTTTGAGGCCCAGCATAAGGACGGATACATTACCGGAGATTTGGAATCCCCGCTGGCCAAAGTAAAAATGGACGTGCATGAAATTCCATTTGAGGCCAACACGTTTGACGCTGCCATGTGTAATCACGTTATGGAGCACGTAGATGATGATATCAAAGCTATGAGCGAAATCTATCGGGTATTGAAGCCGGGAGGGTGGGCCATTATGCAGGTACCTTTCTTTAATCCGATTCCTGATGTCACTTTTGAAGACAAATCCATCACTGACCCCCGCGAGCGGGAAAAATGGTACGGACAGGATGATCATGTGCGTTTGTATGGCAAAGATTACCCTGATCGCTTACGTAAGGCTGGGTTTGAGGTCACTGAGGATAGATTCATTTATGAATTGGGTGAGGAAGCGGTTAAAAAGTATGCGCTGCCTGCTCATGAGATCATTTATTTTTGCAGGAAGAAGGGGTAATTGAGGGTTGATCCAAGTTCCCGGTGAAATCAGCGTTCGTATCTTTTTTTGACAGGCACCTGTTAATGGCAATCGGCAAATGCAGTCGACAAACTTATGGTTCGAGCAAATGATCTCAATGCTTTCCGATCTAATCGTTCAATTTCGCCCTTTCAGGGCAGGAATTCCGCTTGTGTAGTATGGACTAATAAGTTTTGCAGTCTACAGTTAAAGACGAGACGGAGTTTTAGTATTGCTGTGGTTTTTATTTTTTTAAGATCGAAGAGTTTGTCTTGAATTTTCAGCGAACAGAGCTAAACGGCGGCTTTACTAAACTTTCGAAAGCTTGGTAAAGCTGAACTGTTCTGTCGCACGGGCAGCGGTAATGACCTCAGGCCATGGTAATTTCAGCCTTTCAGGCCTTTTAACCAGGTGTGTTTTTATGACAAAAGGCTTCACCTTTTGCTGGTAGATTATGCCCTTTCAGGGCTGGCATTAGTTGATATTGATTTCACAAAGGCTGCACCTTTTGCTGATTGATGGCACCCTTTCAGGGTTAAAAGTTTAAGCTTTTGCTGTTTTTTGAAGTTTTTAGTAAAGTAGCTGCTTAGTTTAATCAAATATGGCTTTGGATTTAGCCTTTCGTTAATTTTCTCCAACCTTCGGTAAGGAAGCCGATACCATAAGCAAATAATTGCGTAAAGGCTGCTCCTACACTGAGGGTAGCTACTGACAGGCTCTTCTCTTTGGCAAAGGCATCAAAAAATATAAGTCCAAAAAATGATACGAAGAGTATGAGTGCAACAGAAAAAAGGACTGTGCTGATGACGGGAAGCAGCCACATGAAAAAGAAGCCGAGGGTGAAAATGACCGGCAGCAAATGTACGAGCTTTACCTCTCCGGGGTAGAACCTGCTGATGTTGATCCTGGCTCGCCCGAAGAAATGCAGTTGTTTATAGAACTGGCTCAGGCTGGTTCGCCGCTTGTGGTAAACGTAGGCATCTTCTATCAGGCCGGTTTTAAAGCCCAGTTCAATAATTCGGATACTAAATTCAATATCTTCCCCCATTCGGGTGATCTTGTAACCCTTGGTTTTCTGGTACACTTCTTTGGAGATCCCCATGTTAAAACTCCTCGGGTGGAAGGCTCCCATGCGCTTTTTACCTCCTCTTATACCTCCGGTAGTAAAAACGGAAGTCATGGAGTAACTAATGGCCTTTTGTGTGGGTGTAAAGCTACTGTGGGCACGGTCAGGGCCGCCATAAGCATCCAACTTATGTTCGTCAAGGTATTTATCCACGGTTTCAAAGTAGTGCTCAGGGATAATGCAATCTGAGTCAAACACGACCAGAAAATCTCCTTTTGCTCTTTCAAAGCCAAAATTCCGACTAAATCCCTGCCCTGAATTGGGCTTGTAAAAATAGGTAAGGTGTAGTTTACCTGTATATTTTTCAACTACATTGTCGCACTTCTTTGAGGAGCCGTCTTCGACTATTAATACCTCAAAGTTGTCATAAGTCTGCCGGGTCAGGCTTTCAAGTAGCTCATCTACCTCGTCAGGACGGTTGTAAACAGGAATAATTACGGAGTAAAGACGCATTTTATTCTACACCTATCTTTTCTATCACGAGGTATTCGTTGGATGATTGCGATTTCATAGCCATCATCTCAGCCAGGAAGCCGGTTAAAAACAACTGCACACCAATTACAAGTGCTACAAGTGCGAGAAAGAACAATGGCTGATCTACCACATCCCTTGCCGGCATTTTGTAATGCAACCGATAGAGCTTATCCCCTATAACATATATGGTGATGATAAGACCTGATAGAAATGACAATGTACCCAATGAACCAAAAAAGTGCATGGGCTTTCGCTTAAATTTAGAAACGAATGTAATGGAAAGCAGGTCAAGAAAACCATTGATAAACCGCTCCAGGCCAAACTTGGTAGTACCGTACTTTCTGGCACGGTGCTCCACTACTTTTTCCCCTATTTTGGCATAACCATTCCATTTGGCAATTACCGGGATATAGCGATGCATTTCTCCATAAACATGGATATTATGCACAACCTGATTTTTATAGGCTTTCAGCCCGCAATTGAAATCATGAAGTTTTATCCCGGATATTTTCCTCGTGATGTAATTGAAGAATTTTGACGGGATGGTTTTTGAGATCGGATCATGACGTTTTTTCTTCCAGCCTGATACCATATCATAACCATCGGTCATGATCATTTTGTACAGATCGGGAATTTCATCGGGGCTATCCTGCAGGTCGGCATCCATGGAAATCACCACATTGCCTTTGGCCTTTTTGAAACCGGTGTTTAGAGCGGCTGACTTTCCATAGTTTCTGTTAAACTTAACACCTTTTACGTAGGGATTGGTGACAGAAATATTGCGCACGACCTCCCATGAGCGATCTTTGCTACCATCATCCACCAGTATTATTTCATAAGTAAAGCCGTGTGTTAACATTACACGGCTTATCCAATCACAAAGTTCCGGCAGTGATTCCTCTTCGTTGTAAAGAGGAACCACTACGGAAATATCCAAATTATTTAACATAGTTACATATCAAGATCCGGATTACTATTTTTAGTAAACGCGCTGATGATCAAAGATAAGATAAATCCAAAAAATACAGCCACTAAAATGGCGAATACCGATATAATTTCAGGGGTCATAAATCCACTAGTCATTGACATGGCCTGATCTATTTGCTCTTCGCTCATACCTTGTGCCTGCATATCTTCCAATTGCTTATCTTTCATGATTTCCATAAAAGAACTATCAACGAACTTGATATATACATAGAAAAAGACAGTATAAACGATAGAACTAATGGTAACAGTAAGTGTACCTATTCCAAGCCCCTGCCCATATGACATAAAACCATCGCCTTCCTGCTTAAATTCTTTGTGAGCCAGAACAATAAGAATGATAGTAGGAATCATA
>NZ_SMLW01000672.1 GCF_009711405.1 Fulvivirga kasyanovii
ATTTATTATACCGATAGTTTTTAAAGATGATATCAAAGCATCTATAGATAAAGCCCTCGCAGAATCAGTCAATGCTGATGTGGTCTGGGATACGGAAGATTTTGGCATCTCTCTTTTTAAGAATTTTCCTAATGCGACCGCGACGTTGAATAATTTCGGAATAATTAACAAAGCTCCTTTTGAAGGGCAGATACTCTTTGCCGTGCAGCACTTTGAGGTTGAAGTAGATATCTTTAGCCTGCTGGGTGATCAGATCAAGATTAAAGGTATTCAGCTCGACAACCCTGAAATATTCATTAAAGTACTGGAAGATGGTACTGCCAACTATGATATTGCAGTGGCCGATGAAAGTGCACCTGTAGAGACGGAAGCAGACACGGCTGCCACTGAATTTAACATAGGTATTGACCACTGGCAAATCACCAATGGCCATGTGGTATACGATGACCAGTCCCTTCCTTTCAAAATGGAGTTGAAGAATCTCCAGCACGCGGGTAGTGGCGATTTTACACAGGACATTTTCGACCTTACCACAAAAACAAGCGCCGACTCTGTAACGGTTATCTTCGACGGTACAGAATATGTTACTGATAAACATATAGAAATTGATGCTATCCTGGCCATAAGTGATGAATATGGAAAGTACACGTTCAAAGAAAATAATGTGAAGATCAATGACTTTAACATGAGCTTTGACGGATACCTCGCCCTGCTGGAAGACGGAAGCATGGACATGGATATCAACTATGGCACTAAAGAAAATACCTTCAAGAGCCTTTTATCCCTGGTTCCGGGCATTTATACTGCGGACTTCAAAGATATTGAGACAGAGGGAACATTAGCCTTCAACGGCTCGGTCAAAGGTAAGTATGACAGCCTGACCATGCCTGCTTTTGGCGTTGCCCTGAAAGTTAATGATGCCATGTTTAAGTACCCCGATTTGCCCACAGCCATTAAAAACATCAACATGGACCTTTTGGTGGACAACCAGGATGGTGTTATTGAAAACACCATTGTCAACCTGAAACAGTTCCACATGGACTTTGGACAAAATCCGGTAGATGCCAAATTGCTGATCAAGAACCTGCGCAACTATGATATGGACGCAGAAATGAAAGGAAAGCTGAACCTTGGCGAACTCAATTCCATGTTTCCGATGGAGGGCATGAGCATGAAAGGTATCTTTAACATCGACCTCAAAGCCTCGGGCGTCTACGATAGTGTTCGCCAGGTAATACCGGCTATCGATGCCAATATGAGCATGAGTGACGGCTACATTAAAACATCTGAGTTTCCCTATGCACTGGAGAGCCTTAGCTTTAGCTCTCAAATAACCGATCCTACAGGCAAAATGAGTGACTTCAAAGCTGTGGTTAAAGACTTTAGCATGATCATGGATGGCGAACCCTTCAGTGCAAACCTGGTGCTGGAAAATCTTGATAACTACAAATGGGATTTGGCTGCAAAAGGTGGCATAGATCTGGAAAAGATCACAAAAGTATTCCCTATTGAGGGCATGACCCTGGCCGGAAAGATAAATGCGGATATTAAAACAGCAGGTAACATGGCTGATCTGGAAGCAGAAAAATATCAGAACCTGCCTACGAGTGGTACGGTTTCAGTCAGCAACTTCAAATATACAGATGCTGAGCTTCCATATGATGTGACCATATCTAATGCTATGGCTTCATTTGATCCAAAACAAATGACACTGTCCGACTACAAAGGAACAGTAGGGAAAAGTGATATGACCATGAATGGGGCCATTTCCAACTACATAGGATACCTGTTTGGAGAGAACCAAACCCTGAAAGGCACCATGAATTTCAGCTCTAATTTGCTGGATCTTAACGAATTTATGACCGAAGAAGAAGAGCCGGCTGCACCAACAGTAGGTGAGGAAGAGTCATATGGTGTAGTTCAGGTTCCTGAGAATATTGACTTTATGCTTAAGTCAGATATCAAAAAAGTCCTGATCATGGATATGGAAATAACCAATGCGACAGGTAATATTATTGTAAAAGACGGCATTGCTAACCTCAATAACCTCAACTTCAACCTGCTGGAGGGAGCATTTGTGGTGAACGGTTCATACAATGCCCGGGAAATTGATAAGCCGGCATACAATTTCAATATGGATATCAAAGACCTGTCAATTCAAAAGTCTTTTAAAACATTTGAGCTGGTGAGAAATTTTGCCCCTATTGCTGAAAAAGTAAATGGTAAAGTATCAACCAACTTTAAAGTAAACGGACTGCTGGATCAGGAGATGATGCCGAACCTGATCACTACCAACGGAGGAGGTTTGCTACAGGTGGCCCAGGCAACTGTTGACAACTCGAAAATTGTCAACGGGATCATGAGCCTTGCCAGCCTTGACAAAGTTGACCAGGTAAAGATCAAGGATGTACTGATGTCCGTTAAAATAGAAGATGGCAAACTTAAAGTGGAGCCATTTGATGTTAGCCTTGGTGGCTATAAAACAACAATTGGAGGTGCTACTGCACTCGACGGAAGTATAAGCTATAATCTTAAGATGGATATACCCGCAGGCAAGCTGGGTACGCAGTTCAATAACCTGATAGCTTCTTACGGTGGCGGCAATAATTCCGGGTCAACCATTCCGCTATCAATAGGCCTAGGGGGAACTTATGACAACCCTCAACCAAAGCTGCTAATGGGAGACCAGAAGGCACAGGCCAAGGAAGCTGTTAAAGAAAAGGCCAAAGAAGAAATTAAAGATGCTGCTACCGACCTTCTCAAGGATGTGAAAGATGAAAAAGCGAAGGAGGTAATTGGTGACTTGCTGGGCGGAGATAAAAAAGATACTACCAAAACAGAATCTACAGATCTGCAAAAAAAGGTAGAAGAAGAGGCTAAAGACAAAATTAAAGACCTGTTCAAAAAGAAGAAAAAGGGCGGAAATTAAAGAATTATAAAGCCTTTCTCATGGAAAGCCCTCCGGTAAAGCATAACCGGAGGGCTTTTTATTGTGGTTAATTTTGTTACTTACCTACAAGTAAGTAAGTTTGCTACATGAATACTCGGGACAAAATATTGGCTACTGCCAAAAACCTGATTTTAAAGGTAGGTTACAATGCCTTTAGTTTCAGTGATATTTCTGTACCCCTGGGTATAAAGAATGCCGCCATCCATTATCATTTTCCTGGCAAAGAAGCTCTAGGCTGCGCTGTTATTCGTAAAGAGCATGAAAATGTGATTAAATGGAAAAATGAAGTAGATAAACTCGATCCCTGGCAAAAGCTGGAAAGGTTTTTCAGGGTTTACGATAAAAACATGGTCCATAACAGGATCTGTATGGTGGGCTCCATTTCCAGCGACTTATATGCCGTACCTGAAAGTATGAGGGATTGCCTGCACGCTATGGTAGTTGATATAAACCAATGGCTCACCGAGTTGTTGGAAGAAGGCAGACGCCTCGGAACCTTTCAATTTCACGGACCTGCCGAGGGCAAAGCAGCAGTTGTGGTAACAAGCCTTGCGGCAGGCCTGCAAATAGCAAGAGTGCTGGGAAGTGATAAGTTTGAACAAATTAAAAATCAAATCAAATTAGACATAACTCCAACTAAAGATGACAACTAAACGAGTAGTAATAACAGGTCTTGGTGCATTGACGCCCATTGGCAACGATGTGAAGACTTTCTGGAACAATCTCATAGAGGGACAGAGCGGAGCCGGGCCTATTACAAAATTTGATACGGAACTATTTAAGACCAAATTCGCCTGCGAATTGAAAGGACTTAACCTCGAGGATCATTTTGACCGCAAGGATATAAGAAAAAATGATCCTTTCACGCTTTATAGTATTATTGCTTCTGAGCAAGCTGTGCAAGACTGCGGAATAGAACTTGATAAAACGGACGTCAATAAGTTCGGTGTGATCTGGGCCTCAGGAAACGGTGGCATTCACACTTTCGAGAATGAGGTGATAGAATACGCCCACTCGGATCGCGGGCCGCGCTTTTCTCCATTCTTCATACCGAAAATATTAGTGGATACACCATCAGGAGCAATAGCCTTGAAATATGGGTTAAGAGGCATTAACTATTGTACAGTATCGGCCTGTGCCTCCTCTACCAGCGCCATCATGGATGCTTTTAATTATATCAAATGGGGTAAAGCCAAACTGATGATCGCAGGTGGCTCGGAAGCTCCCATAACACGCTCGGGCATAGGTGGATTTGGTGCCATGAAAGCGCTATCAACCAGAAATGACAGCCCGGAAACTGCCTCCCGGCCTTTTGATGTTGACCGTGATGGCTTCGTAATGGGCGAAGGCGCAGGAGCCTTAATACTTGAAGAACTGGAACATGCCAAAGCAAGAGGAGCAAAGATCTACGGTGAAATAATAGGTGCAGGTATGTCCAATGACGCATACCATGCCACGGCCACTCACCCCGAAGGCTTAGGAGCTATTCTGGCTATGGAAATGGCGTTGGAGGAATCTGGCATTACCGCTGATGATGTTGACTACATCAATCTTCATGCTACCAGCACACCGGTAGGAGACCCTTCGGAGCTTTCGGCCATTGAACGCATGTGGAAAGATACCAGCAAGCTTCATGTAAGTGCAACGAAATCCATGACAGGCCATTTGCTGGGTGCTGCGGGTGCTGTTGAGGCTATTGCTACGGTCAAGGCTGTCCAGGAGAATATAGTACCGCCTACGATCAACACACAAAATGTTGACCCCGATCTGCCACAAGGCATTGACCTGACTTTAGGTAAGCGCGTTGAAAAAACGATCAACTATGCCATGAGCAATACGTTCGGATTTGGTGGACACAATGCGATTGCCCTTTTTAAAAAGTGGGAGGGATAAAATTGCAAGTCATATGTTGATGAAGTTGCGGTAAATTAAAAATTTCACCACAACTTCATCAATTCCTGCTGAAACGCTTACTCCACTATCACGTCTTCCTCGCCGGTGAATACTTTAGAGACCTTGTAAACCTTCACCAGATTCTGTTTACCCCTAAGCTCCACGTCGCCTATTTCCTGCACTTCAAACTCTCCATTAACAGGCAGTTGGGAAACCAGCGCATCAGATACCAATAGCTTAGCATTAAACTCATTGCATTTATCCTCAATTCGCGAAGTGGTATTTAGCACATCACCGGTAAATATAATGTCCTTCTTAAAAGTACCTACCTCTCCGGTGGTAACTTCGCCACCATGCAAAGCAGCCTTAAATGTAGGCTTCACCCGATATTTTTCCATGTATTTATGCGCTCTGCGATTTATGATGCTTTCTATCTCAAAAAAGCAGCGAATACAATTAGCGTTCTCCAAACCATCCTCAAGAGACCAGGTAATAACCACCTCATCACCAACATACTGGTAAATGTCGCCCTTATTTTCAATTACACCTTTTGTGACATCCTCAAAAAAGCGATTAAGTAACTTGAAGTATTTTTTATGTCCTAACTGCTCTGCAATAGTAGTTGATGATTTAAGATCCAGAAACATAAAGATCCGCTCCTCATTAATCGGGTTGTGGTATTTGCCTAAAAGCGTTTCCAGAAATACACCTCTTCCATATTTATCATTTACCTGCAATACCACTATAGTGGCCGTAGCTACTATTGTCCACACAATGAGGTTGAGCAAGAAGCCATAGCTGCTAACGAATTCTGTGAGGTTAAACCAAAGATCGCCATCAAAATATGATTCCCCTACCAGAATGTAATAGTAAAACACAAATGCTATAGTACTTACCACTGCTATTATGACCAGGAAAGAGATGGTATTGATAATAATCACCATGCCCAGCGGCATCTTTCTAAGCCGGTCTTTCAAAAAGAAAATAATGAGCGAACCACCCCCTACACCGGCAATCAACAACGCAACCACATTGGTTATGAGTGCAGTTTCGAGATCATAATCATTAAATTCGAAAGCCTCCTGAGACAACATGATCAGGTGGTTATAGTAAATGTTCAATATTCCGATAAGTATCCAGCCAATCGTAATAAAGAGAACCGTCCTGATCTTTATTTTTGTATTGTTTGAAAGTATGTTTTTCATTAAATGACTTGCAGACTGTGCTGCTTACCTGATAAAACTATTTTTGTTGATAACAGTTACAAAAATCAGGCATTATAAATAGAAATAGCAATATAAAGAAGCGTTCAGCAGCAGAACCTTTGTAATACCTGCTTACAGGCACTTGTTTTAATCATACCTAAGGCTTTTAATGCCAGTAATCTGGCGAAAATTTTCCTCAAGTCGTGGATATTGCCTGCGCCTATGACCAGACAGCCCGACCCTCAAACAAAAAAGATAGAAAAGATTGACTAAGGCACCATCTGGCCTGTTTCGTCGGCATGACTTTTTTTGAAGTATGGCATTAAGATAAAAGCTGTAGCTATACCTGAAAAAGACCCTTCGAACAGAATGGCAGCCGCAGCAATGTATGGGTTAAGGTATTCTCCAAACATTTCATTTTCCTTGATAGCAGCCATAAAATCCGGATTTATCGCCTGCAGGTAAATACATAGAAATACGGCGAAAATGAGGCAGGAAATAACGGAAGTGACAACACCTACACCTATACCATTTAGATAGGCAAAGGTATCTTTATGCGTATTTTTGTAATCCTTAATAGCCATGAAAACGGCTGAAAACAGGAAGATATAATTGAGCGCCCTTAACCAATAGAAATGGGCCAACCCAACGATCTGCATAATGATGAAAAACAAAATGTAGGCTACGGCCGCATAAATACCGTACCTGAGTCCGACTTTTTCTATTGAATACTTGCTCATAGTGGTACTGTTTGTTTTACTAAATAAAACAAGCTAACCACCACATTTGTTTCCCTATTTAAAAGTCATCAACAATTTCCTCCACAACCTGCTTCTTTTCTTCCTTTAACTTCTCATTCATTTCATATGATCGGTATACCATCTCAATCTTGTTGTTAGAATGTGAACTGTATGAAAGCTTTAAGCGCTCAGACTGCCAGTAATATTGATTGGAGCGATAGGCAAAATCCGGCTCTCCAAATGCCTTTTTTAATCCTTTGTAAAGATTAGGGTCTTTTTCAGTAATAACTTTGATCTCAAAAATAGAGTCTTTATATACCTTTACCTCCAGATCGTAAATTTTCAAACTTCCTATATTTTCATAATGACCCTTTTTAGGAGTGTAGAGTTTAGCTTCGGGGAAAACCTTGTCTTCTATATCCTTCTTGTATTCAAGCCCTTCATATGCTGTAACATCGGAGGCCATTTTAATATCTTTAAATCCATTCCTCCTGTCCAACTCCTCTGAACCCTGTGCCAGTAAATTTCCCGATAATATTAAAAGGAGTACCACAAAACGTAAAGCCATTTTCTTCATATTGGTTGTTTAAAATAGCTAATATACAAGGAATGGAGAAGAAATATGAACCCCTCCTAAAACATTTCGAAGATTCGGACGTTCTAAGAAAAAAATGGACAATACGGAGTTATATCACAAAACAAAATATACTACTGCGACAATTAAATTATTTTATTGTACACGTAGTAGTATATTTTGTTTTCAATATAACCTTTATTCTTATGATCTTTCAGGATATCAGCGGAAGGTGGGGCCTGCTTTTCCCCGTGGTACTCTGGGCATTGGCTTTAATATACCATGGACTCCGAATTTATGGAGTAAATATTTTTACCAGCAAAAATAAAAAGCATATTTGGAGCGGTTTTTAGATACCAGCCCTACATTTAAGCACTTATTGCCGCTATCACATCCTTAAGAAGTTCGTTTCCGAAGTCCTTCACCTTCGATTTCAGGTTCACCTCCACACGAATAGCTTTTAAACCATTTGCCCCTTGCAGTTCTTCCAGCTCAAGGAATTCTACATCACCTGTCAGATAGTCAATAGCCTTAAGATACTCGATGTACTTCATGTACTCCTCTGCCTCTTTCTGCTGCGTATAAACAATAGCTATTTTGCCAGGCTGAGTAAGACGTTCATCAGTTCCTTTAATGTAAGCTTTATCTATTCGCTTCTTTACTATCTCGTACCTGATATTATAGGCACCATCCACGTCAAAATGCTTCTCATCCTTCCTGAACTTGATCGATAACGGCTCGCCATGAACCAATATTAATTGAGTAATGTCAAGCTCTTTAGACAACTCCGGTTTAAGCTTTTCTATACTCACCGCTATCTCACATTGGGTGAGCAACTGCCAGAGCCGGAAGTTTCTCAGATAGAGCTTACTGAATTTCTTATCATCCTTTACCAAAGACTGGCCGAGATAGATATTGTACTCAACGCCGTCGGTTTTATACTTCTCAAAATAGTGAGGAAACATTTCCTGGGCACGTTGCTCTACCTGATCCAGGTAGATAGATATGGTTTCGTTAATCCTGGTAAGACTTTCTTCAAAGTCCTTTCTCTTATCATAAATAACCCCAAGTTTAGGGTCAATCAGCTTTTCATAGTCTTCAATAACTGGTCTGAGCAACTCCTCAGACTCCTTAAAATGATTGAAAGTAGGCACTATCTCATTTCGCAGGAACTCCAGCACCCCGGATTCATCGCCGGAGTCGAGGCCTCTGGATATTTTTTTAATTTCAAGATCTACCCGGTAATTGATTTCATCGAGTATGGGCATATTCTTATACTCCAATATGGTAGATATCACCTTTTTAACCTGTTTCAGGTTGTTTTTGAGATCCTGCTGAATAGCCTTTGCCCTCTCCAGCGATGAATTTCTAATATCAGAAAGACCATAGATCGGGTATACCTCAGGGAAAATAATATCACCCAGTTCAGCTTTTATACCCTTTCTCCTGAGGCTCATCAGTTCATAGCCCTCCTCCATAAAGCGCCACTCCACTGTAGGATGGATTGCGGTACACTCTTCCTGGATCAATGCCCTTACTTCTGTTTGCATCTCACCCAGTACTCTTTTTACAGCCGCTGTAAACATGGGCAACACGTTTTCTACCTGGGCAGCATTCATAGGATTGAGCTTTCCAGGATATGTGGCTCCAAGCTCTAGCATCCCTATAACCTCTCTATCGTGTACCAGAGGAGCAACCACGATGCTCTTTATGCCCTTCTTCAATAAAGCCCGCTCGATCGGCCCTTTATTTTCATATTCGCCAAGATCTTCTATAATAACAGGCCTCATTCTTTGATATGCATCCTCATATACTGACCCTTCAAAGCATTCACATGTCAGGGTTTCCTCACTGTTAGGCATCATAAAACTGCTCCAGTCACTAGCCCCATAGTTGGAGATCACGTTATCGTATGGGTCGATATAGGAAAGACCCATCTTCATTTCCGGTAGACGGAAAATAGATCTAATTTTTTCCTGAATGGACTGGAAGCTTTCTGCACATGTAACTGCATCTTTCTTTAAGAGGTCATATTTGATAGAAGAAAGCATCTCTTCAACAGTGACATCGACAAGTTTAATGATGCCAAATCCTTGAAACTGAAACTTTTCAGGTTTAATATATTTCAGCCAGAGCTCAGTATTGTAAAGATCATCAAGCAGCTCCCTGATCATTTTTTTATCGATCGGGTCAGGTTCTCCATGACATACAACATCCACAAACTGCGTGTTGAGATTTACTTTGAATATTTGCCTTAGCCCTGTTTCTTCATCTGGAACAGATGCCAGCATCGGCCTGTCCATAGCCAAATTAGTACCATAAAACTTATTCAGAATAAATATACAAGCCATCATGATCTTGCCGGCCATGAGGTTATCATCAGCAAAATTAACTGTCACATCCTCACGGATATGGTCAAAAGGCATGATCTTGTGATAACCAGGAGTAGCAAAAATCCCCTGAAAACTGAAAGGTACAATAGCAGCAGATAGTTCAGACTCAATCATAGCTGGCGGAAAAACCGCGCTCATTAAAAGCCCGATCAGCCTTTTGTGCTTATCTAGTACCTTCAGGTCGTACACAGGCTCCTTAAGTTCAGGCGCCTCATCAATCATTTTCCGGATCTCATCTGCAGGATAGCCGGAAAACAAAGTGTTAGTTTTTAAATTGGCCTCCCAATAATTGATCAGTGATGCCAGGTTAAGCACACTGTCAAAAGGAAAGTCCGCTGGATTTATATTGCAATGAGTCATTTCTCAGGTGTTAGACAATAATTTAAAACGAAATTAAGTTTAAATAGGTTTAGGTTTGGCCCTTTATTAAAATTATCAGGCCCGCTGGAAGACTGCTAACTCTATACTACTAAGTCGTTTTACCCGGAAATATATTTTACCTACCTGTTGAAAAATTTAAATATCGTGTCTGGCTGAGTAAAATGAATTACACTGATTTCGCTCAAAATAGAGAATTACTGCTAATTTTATAAGGTGAATAAGCTAAAGCTATATATTATTATTCTGCTCTATTGGGTGTTTATCATGGGCTTGTCATCGTGGTTTGCACTGGCCAATGTTACCGGGTTTATTGAACTCGCTGATATTGACCTTACTACCCTTCAAAACCCGGTTATAAATTATTGGGCCTCCCCTTTTCAGATGCTGGAAGCTACGCTATTCGGATTGTTGTTCGGCCTGCTGTTCATTGGCGCTAATGAAATCTCAGAAAAGTTACTGGTGGAAAAATATAGCTTTGGTAAAGTGATCCTGATTAAGAGCGCAGTTTATTTAGGAGGCTTTTTATTGAGCACCGTTATAGTTTATCTCATTATGAGCCAGTTTGATTTTTTTCCAAAAAATGCGATCAGGGAAATGAGCCAATTCAAAATAGTTTATTGGATAATTATATTCGCTCTGGTATTCTTGGGCTTTCAAACCCTTCTGGTGAATTTTGTGATACAAACAATTAAAAAGTTTGGTCTTAATAACCTCATCAATTTCATTAGTGGTAAGTATCAGCACCCGGTAGTAGAAGACCGCATCTTTCTGTTTATGGATCTCAAATCTTCAACTACATACGCTGAAATGCTCGGTAATATTAAATACTCTCAGCTCATAAAAGACTGCTTTGATGATATCAATCTACTGGTTGATAAATTCAAAGCGGAAATCTACCAATATGTAGGTGATGAGGTAGTGCTTACCTGGAAAACTGACCGTGTGTTACCTACCCTAGAATATATTTCTGTTTTTTATGCCTTTAAAGAGGCTCTGGAAAAGCGCAGAAATCATTATATGAAGAAATATGGCGTCGTTCCCGAATTTAAAGCCGGTGTACATGGCGGCCTGGTAACAGTTGCAGAGATTGGGAACATCAAAAGGGACATTGCTTATCATGGCGATGTACTCAACACTGCATCCAGAATACAATCTATTTGTAATGATTATGGTGAGCATTTTCTCATATCCGGGGAGTTACTCAAAAGAACCCGTGCCCTGAACGGATATAGATGCGCTTCCATAGGCCAAATACAACTCAAGGGAAAGCTTACAAGTATTGACGTTTGCTCTGTGAAGAAATAGGTTTGCCTTGCCTCATTAATCGGCTTTTTTATTCCCCAAGCCATTCCCTAAATATCCCGGCCTTTTCGCTGCTCACGGTAAGTGACTCGTCAGAGGACATCAGCAATTCTACAAGAAGTTTTCCCTTGTGGTATTTGTGTACGGTTTTAATTGCGGAAAAATTGATCAGATACTGCCGGTTCGCCCTAAAAAATTTATCTGGATCAAGCTGCAGGCCAAGTTCATCCAAGTTTTTATCCATGAGGTACTTTTTGTCCTGCAAAGTTACAAGATGAACTACACCATGACGTGTTTGGAAATAGGCAATATTGCTGGCTTCAACCGATACCAGTTTCTCACCCTGCTTTGCCAGGAACCGTGCTTTATATTTTCTGTCATCCACTTTGATCTTAGAGATCAGCTCATTGAGGTCTGGAAGTTCCCTGTCACTAAAAGCTGACTTCATTTCATGAAACTTTTGTATGCTTTGCGCCAGGTCCTCTTTCTTTATGGGCTTGAGCAGATAATCAATGCTATTGACTTTAAATGCTTTGAGCATGTATTCGTCAAATGCCGTAGTAAATATTACGGGACGGGTGATTTTTATATTCTCAAAAATCTGAAAACTCAGCCCGTCGCTAAGCTGAATATCCATAAAAACAAGGTCCGGGGCATTGTGATTGTTAAACCATTTGATACTTTCTTCAACACTATCAAGTACTTCCACGATTTCAATGCCAGGCTGTACTTCTTCCAGCACCTTCTGTAACCTTCGAAATGCCGGAGCTTCGTCTTCTATGATCAGTACTTTCATAATTCTGCTACTAATGGCTGATCCTGCTCATTCACCAAACTGATCAGGGGAACAGCCACCAGATAGTTGTTCGCCGTGGTGATAATATCAATGTTCTTTTTTCCAAAGTACTCATAGCGCTTTTTAATGTTGGCAAGACCAGTTTTGGTAGACTTTTCGATCACTTTTTTACTCTGCAAATTGTTTTTAACCACAATGGATCTGCCATTTTCAACATATACTTCTATATGAAGCGGGTAAGCTTTGGAAATTACATTATGCTTAATTGCATTTTCAACAAGCATTTGGATGGTAAGTGGCGCTATATGCTTTCTTTGATACTGCTCATCTACTGAAAAGCTTGCTGTCAAATTCTCCGGATAACGCATTCGCAGCAGATAAACATAAGCCTGGGCAAATTCGAGCTCATCTTTCAATTGTACCAGCTCTTTTTCCTTGTTTGCCAGTATGTACCGGTAAACTTCAGATAGCTTTTGCGTAAACTCCGAGGCAATTTCCTGATCCTCGGCAATTAATGTGGTGAGGGTATTCAGGCTGTTGAATAAAAAGTGAGGGCTCATTTGGTTTTGCAGCACTTCAAACTGTGTTCTAATCTGTTGGTTTTTCAGTGCTTCATTCAAGCGTATCGTGTTCTTCCATTGCTCAAAGAAATATACATTTTCATATATGGAACCGATAAAAAAGGAAGCCAGAAAATTGATATCCGTATACTTAAAGAAAACAGCCGGATCAGATAATTGAGCCAAAGTCTTCTTACCCAGGATCAGGCATATGGCGGTATCGCCTACTATCAGGAATATACTTAATGCCACTATGGTAATCAAAATGCGCCTTGGGGTTTGTCTTATGAAAGGAAACTTTTTTCTGAAATAGATAAAAATCATAAACGCCCCATTCCAGAAAAAGCCGGTTATTAAAGTTGCTGTCAGGAAACGCTCCCATAATGGAGCATCCTCCCCGCGCTTGATTACCAGAGTGAGGAACAATGCAAATACCGGTATACCCACCCACCTAAAATACTTTTCCCGAAGTTTCATTTAAATAAGAAGAGAGATTAATGCTTTCAATTGTAACACAAATTAGTGAAAACATATGAATGCTACGAATTGAATTCAAGGTTAAACCGGAAAATCAGAGTGTGAAAAAGGAAAATAAAGGGTTTAAACCAAAACAATGCCTTCTTACCTACCCAAGAGTATTCCACACTCATATTATCGGCACTCAGATCATTATTTCCGGCTTTCAATATGATTAGCATTTACTGGTGCCCTTCCCACAGCTAAGTTTAACGAAAAATCAAAAAAATACCCCCATGACCAAATTATTGCTATTTACATTCCTGGCACTGCTGATCTCCTATTCAGTTTTAGCCCAAACACAGGTTATCAAAGGAAAAGTATCAGACTCTCAGGCCGATTACCCGCTTATTGGTGCTACTGTTACAGTGGCAGACTCTGATCCCGTAAAAGGAGCAGTGACCGATACAGAGGGTTACTTTAAAATAGAGAATGTTCCTGTTGGAAGGCAAACTCTGATCGTACAATATATTGGCTATAAGAGCATTACTGTTCCAAATGTGCTGGTTACCGCAGGCAAAGAGATCGTACTGCAACTAAAGCTGGAGGAGTCTGTAGAAAGGCTGGATGAAATTGTGATTACCTCCGAAGCTGATAAAGACATGCCTCTCAATGAGTTGGCTAAGGTTAGTGCACGCACGTTCAGTCTTGAGGAAGTTACACGCTTTTCGGGGGGTAGGAATGACGTAGCACGCCTGGCCACTTCATTTGCCGGTGTAAGTGCTCCTGATGATTCACGCAATGACATTGTGGTACGCGGAAACTCACCAGTGGGGCTACTTTGGCGCATTGAAGGCATACCTATTGCCACTACCAATCACTTTGCTACTCAGGGAACCACCGGCGGCCCGGTAAATGCCTTGAATACCAACCTGCTCCGGACATCAGATTTCCTGACGGGGGCCTTTCCGGCAGAATATGGCAACGCCAATGCAGCAGTCTTCGATGTGAATTTCAGAAATGGTAATAAAGACACTTATGAGTTTACAGGCCAGCTTAGTGCTTTTAGCGGATTAGAGTTTATGGCCGAAGGGCCATTGAGCAGAAGCAACAATAGTTCTTTCATTGCTTCATATCGCTATGGGATCGCCAGCCTTGCAGCTACCGGTACCACAGCGGTTCCCTATTACCAGGATTTTTCTTTTAAGGCCCATCTTAGAGAAACAAAAGCAGGCAGGTTCGAAATGTTTGGATTAGGGGGGTTAAGCAACATTGATTTTAAAGGTGATGAAGTAGAAGACGATGATCTGTTTGCAAATCCGAACGAAGATGCGTATGTAGATAATCAATTAGGCATTATCGGTCTCAGTCACCTGATCCGGCTGAACAAAACCACTTTTATAAAAACAGCCATTGGTGCATCAACTAACTTCAATGAATACCAGCAAGATAACCTGGTGAAAAATAATGAGGATATACTACTGGAAAAATACCGGGCTGTTGACGCATCAACAAGGGAAAACCGATACACGCTGTCAACTACTTTAAACAAAAAATTCAACGCAAGGTGGAGCCTCAAGGCAGGAGCACTAATCGAAAGGTATGACGCCGACTTCTCAGTAACTGACCGTGATAACCGTGCTGATATTCCGGATAAT
Source organism: Fulvivirga kasyanovii (assembly GCF_009711405.1). Lineage (GTDB taxonomy): Bacteria > Bacteroidota > Bacteroidia > Cytophagales > Cyclobacteriaceae > Fulvivirga > Fulvivirga kasyanovii. Next base: position 14,909 of record NZ_SMLW01000672.1, read on the forward strand.
GACGGTGATGGGATCCCTGACTATTTCATTACGATACGCGATCTAAAAGATGTATACACGCTAAGTCAGATGTTTGCGCAGACCGAGAACAAACTCACAGATAACTTAAGCATTACCTTTGGACTTCACAGCCAGTATCTGGATTACACAGATGACTTTATTCTTGAGCCCAGGGCGGCCATTAGCTGGCAAATAAGACCCAACCAGCGTTGGAGCTTGGCGTATGGCTTTCACGCTCAAACTGTCCCAACACCGGTTTTATTCTTTGAAGAGGAGATATCACCTGGCACCTATGCTCGTACCAATGAAAACCTTGGATTCATCAAAAGTCACCACTATGTATTGGCCTATGACCGAAATCTGAGTGTTGACTGGCGATTAAAAGCTGAGGCCTATTATCAGAATATTTTTGATGTACCGGTTGAAAGCCAGCCGAGCAGTTACTCTGTACTTAACGAAGGTGCCGACTTTATATTTAATGAAGAAGGTTCGCTTGTAAATGAGGGCACGGGCACTAACTATGGAGTAGAACTTACAGTGGAAAAATTCTTTAGCCGTGGATACTATTTGTTAATGACCACTTCTCTATATGAATCAAAATATAAAGGAAGTGATGGAATTGAACGAAATACTGCTTTCAATAATAACCTTGTGGGCAACCTGCTCGTTGGTAAAGAGTGGACGTTTGGTGAGAGCAATAGAAATGCCCTGACCTTTGACACCAAATTAACCTCTGCAGGGGGCAAGCCGTATACCCCCGTAGACCTTGACGCTACGCGGGAAAATGCAGGCAGGGAAATCCGCATGGATAACATAGCTTTTTCAGAAAGATACAAAGCCTATTTCAGATGGGATGTAAAGTTCGGAATAAGGCTAAATAGCAAAAACAAAAATATATCACATCAGTTTTTTGTAGATCTACAGAATGTGACCAACCGTAAAAATGAATTTGTAAGGAGGTACAATGAAGTGACAGACCAGGTGGACCTGGTGGAGCAAATAGGTTTCTTCCCTGATGTGATGTACAGGATACAATTTTAAAATGCTATTGCCATGGTAGAAGTGTTTAAAACCAATATTAATGATAAAGTGGATGCTGAAAGGGTGCTGGTTGCCCTTTCTCACCACTTTCCGTTCGCCACTATAAACTTTGACTTAACCGATGTGGATAACATTCTTAGAATAGAGTGCAAAAGCTATCTGGTCAACTTTAACAAGTTGATTTCCATGGTCAATGAGATGGGGTTTGAAATAGAGGCGCTTGGAGATTATCAGCCTATACCTCGTTTTTTCTAAACATTTATCTATCTTTTATCTTTAAATTAAAACCAACCGATGAAAACCTATGCTTTGGATATTAGTCGCTGTATTAGTATTTATTCTAATCATCATAAGTGTAGGCTCATACCTTTCTGCGCCACGTTATAAAGGCCCTGCTACAGACAACTTTGATGGTAAAAAGTTTAAGAACCCTTCCGGTGCTTCAGCACAAGGTTTAAAACGAGTGCTCCAATGGCTGATACAACGAGAGCAGGGTCCATGGAAAAAAATAACAGACATAAAATACGGTCAAAAGCCTCCTGAAACCACCCATTCAGTCAGAGTAACCTTTATCAATCATTCCTCTTTTCTCATTCAGGTTGATGGCTTTAATATACTTACCGACCCTGTATACAGTGAGCGAGTAAGTCCATTTTCCTGGGCAGGCCCACTAAGAATGAGGCCCCCGGGTATCCGCTTTGAAGACTTACCAAATATTGATTATGTCCTGATCAGCCATAATCATTACGATCATCTTGATAAAGATACGGTATGCCGGATCATGAGAGTACATCAACCAATTTTTGTAGTTCCCTTAGGTGTGGATAAGTTCATGCAAACTTTAGGTATACAAAAAGTTATCAGCCTCGATTGGTGGCAAGAGCTGCCTCTCAACCAAGCTATGAAGGTAGCATCCGTTCCTGCCCAGCATTTCTCCGGCAGAGGCATGCTGGACCGGGACTGTACACTTTGGTGTGGCTACGTGATCAAAAGGCCTGAGGGTAACATCTACTTTGCCGGCGATACAGGCTACGATCAGTCCATTTTCAAAGAGATTGGCGAAAGTATGAAACCTGTTAAACTTTCCCTCATACCCATTGGCGCTTATAAACCGGTCTGGTTTATGTCTCCTGTTCATATTTCACCCCGGCAGGCTGTTCAGGTACATTTAGACGTAAATTCCGAACAAAGTGTAGCTACACATTTCGGCACTTTTCCTTTGGGCGATGACGGACAGCAGGAACCTGTGGAGGAATTACTTCATGCCTTGGCAGAACAGGGTCTTCTAAATGATAAATTTTGGATATTAAACGAGGGTGAGGGACGAGTACTAAAATAGATATGCACTTCGGGAATCAATACTGTTAATTCAGCTCAATTTGCTTAGTTTTACCTTGTACCCTTATGATAGAAGTCCGCAACATAACAAAATCATACCATTCAACTCCTGTAGTTAGTAACTTATCATTTTCTGTTGCACCGGGTGAGGTATTGGTTTTATTGGGCCCCAGTGGAAGTGGTAAAACAACCACATTAAAGATCATCAACCGGTTAATAGAAAAAGATAGTGGGAAAATATTCATTGAATCGGAAGACACAGACAAACTGACTCCCTATGAGCTTAGAAGAAAGATAGGATATGTTATTCAAAGTATAGGGCTTTTCCCTCACTACACCATCGAGCAGAACATCTCCATTGTTCCGGAGCTTCTGGGGTGGAATAAAACCCGGATTCAAAACAGGGTAGACAGTCTTCTGGAAATGATGAACCTTCCTTCATCTGTTAAGTCACGAAAGCCACATGAACTTAGCGGCGGGCAACAGCAACGGGTAGGTATAGCGCGTGCCCTTGCCGGTGGCCCTTCATTGATACTTATGGACGAGCCCTTTGGTGCCCTTGACCCTATTACCCGGCAAGAGCTTCAAAAAGAATTTAAGCAACTGGAGGGAGCTATTAACAAAGCAATCATACTGGTGACCCATGACATCATTGAAGCCATGGTGCTTGGAGATAAAATCTGCCTGCTTGATGAGGGTAAGATTCAACAGATCGGAACCCCAAAGGAGCTGCTTTTTCAGCCTGCGAATAAATTTGTGAAAGAGTTTTTCAGCCAACATAAATTACAGCTTGAGCTAAATGCAGTAACCCTACAGGATCTCTCTGGATTTATAAGCCTTGAAGGTTTTGATCTTCCTGCTGATTTGCAACCTGAAGCCAGCCTGGCCGAATGCCTAATGTACACCGACAAAAAAGCATCACTTCAGTATAACAGCTTATTAAAGATCTATTTTAACCATAGAGAGGTGTTGATTAGTAAATTCAAAGAGAGTGTTTAATGAAGTTACAAATGTGAAGCACTAGTCTACCATAACATATAAGAATGGAAGGTCGCTCAAAAATTTTTGAGAACCCTCCACCTCAACAAGGAATAGCTTTAATTTTACGGTACCTGCTCCTTACTCAAGCACGAGCTTAAATACCTTGTCTTTTCCATCAATATGAGTCCTGAGTATATATACTCCTTTGGGCTTACCGTCCAGATGGAAACTGATTTTATTTTCAGACTGCACATACTCCACTTCTATCGCTCTGCCCATAGTGTCATATAGTTCTATCCCTCCTTTGGTGTCTCCCTTTGAAAGCAAAGTAAATTGTCCTTTGCCCGGGTTAGGATAAAGCAATATGTCATTTTCGGCCCGGCCGGCTTCTATTTTAATCGTTTCCATATACCTTCCAGTGCCGTCAAAATCAGTCTGAGATAACCTATAGAAAACCGAACCAGCATTGCTTGCATCGTCAATGAAATCATAATTATGCTCCACCGAGGTTGTTCCATGACCATTTTTAAAGCCAATAACTTCCCAATCATTACCATCGAATGACTTCTCAATAGTGAAGAAGTCGTTGTTTAATTCGCTTCCGGTACCCCATTTAAGTACTACTTCCCCTGAGTTCACAAATGCTCCATTAAAGTATAAAAGAGACACAGGCAGCGGGTCTGAAGCTACCTCATCACTTATACCTTCACCATCGCTGCCAGAGGGTTGTTCGTCGGGTACTGAATTACACGGATCTGTACCGTTATTACAGCCGGAAGAGCCATTATTTGTGGATACCGATGTATTTCCAGGTTGAGCTACAGTAAACATAACACGACCCTGACCTCCACCACCACCTGCACCGTGAATATCAGTAGTAATAGCTGAACCTCCGCTACCACCATTGGCAGATACTGCCAACGTACACCCGGCATCAATACTAAAATTGGAAACACTAAAAATAATTGTTCCCCCTGCCCCGGCACCTCCTGATCCATCATTGCCGGAATCATTGGCATCAATGCCATTAGCAGAAATAATACGCCCGCTACATGAGCCTAAGGTATTAACTTCATTGGCTTTGATCAATACAATCCCGCCTCCGTTAGCACCGGAAGAGCCAACGCTATTGTTTTGGTGGCCTCCTCCTCCGCCGCCACCCATAAATATGCGGCTGGAAGTTATATGTGAGCCTAAAGAAACTCCACCTTGTCCACTAACGGGGTTTGCGGAACAGTTCCAACCAGCTCCTCCTTCTCCGCCAGTTGTAACATTTCCACCACCACCGCCACCGCCATTATGACGAGCCCCTGCACCGCCACCATTGATTATTTTTGCTCTTCCCACTTCATAATCAGTATTTGACACTTTATAAATGCCCTCTCCTTTCTTGCCAGCATATCCGGTATTACTGGTTATCCATGTATTGGTAAGGCAGTCATGAGTACCGCTGTTAACAGAAACTGAACCTCCTCTAAAGCCCTTTCCATCAACATTAATGTTATGGTTTAAAGTTAAAACACCACTAACCTGCAGTGCTATGACCCCACCAACATTTCCATTCCAGGTAAGTGCCGTCAGATCAGATGTTGTGGTATAGTCTCCGCCTCCTCCCAGATCAGGAAATGAGATAATCTGTACAGAAGAGTTATTTCCTGTATGATATGAGTTTTTCAATGAGGTAGTAAGTGTAAGGGTTGAAGATGCCACGGAGGCTATAGTAGCCACTTCATACAACCCTGCAGACTGAATGTTATCCAGTGTACCAAAATTACTATCATTGGAAGTATTAGACCCAATGACATCATCCTGCATCTGCATGATAATAACCTGTTCACCAGAGACAAAAGTATCATTGGTTTCATTCATATCAGAAAGTGTAAGCGTGGTTCCCGAAATGCCGGTAACTTTAGCATATGCATTTATAATGCTTTGAGCCTTAAGATTATTTACACAAAAAATCAAAAGTGCAAGTACGCTGAGGAAAGACCTAAACATGGATATCAAAAAATTATTTAACCTTACTTAACTATTATCTTAACTTGTTTTTGCTGTTTGTCCGATTGGAAGTCGAGAATGTAAGCGCCCTCACTTAAACCAGATGTACTGACAACGGCTGGTTGCCCGAAGAATACTCCTTCATTTAATACCTGACCGTTAATCGTTTGAATTTTCCAAGTTGCCCTTTCTTCACCTATTCCATACACGTAGATGAAGTCTTCCTGAGAAACCGGGTTTGGCATAATTCTAAATTCAGATGTTGCATGTCCCGGATCTATCTTAATCGTTTTTTGGTACGAGTAGCTGCCATCGAAATCTGTTTGCTTTAACCTGTAGTAAGATATCCCCTGAAGCTGTATCTCATCTTTCCATTGATACCCTGTTGCCATGTAAGAGGTTCCTGCACCATCTACCACACCTACCTTGGCGAAGGACTTGCCGTCAGTCGATTTCTCAATAGAAAAGTAATCATTGTTAAGCTCCGAAGCAGTTCTCCACTTTAATACCACATGGTTATTTACGAGTTGGTATCCCATGTCAATAACGGTAACCGGCAAGGCTCCGCAGCCATTTCCACAACAACCATCAGAGCATGTGGCATTTATCCCATTATTATTATCTGTTATTGTTCCTCCTACCACAAGCGTTCCATCGGGAATATCAATTGAAGCACCATAATCATTCAGGAGATCATTAGTTACAGTCACAACGCCACCGCCATCAATATCCATATTGCTGGCAAAAGCATTGTTGAAATACCCTACATTTAGATTTGAACCATTCACGTTGATATAGCCCTCGTTTACGGGATTCCCATAGGTGTCATATCCATTGTCAAAAACACCTCCTATGGTAAAGGTAGAATTGTTAACTATATCCAGTTGAGCCTGGAAGCTGTTGTTAAAATCGTTTGAGATGTTTACCGTACTGTTATCAACCATCAATTGCGAGGCACCTTCCGTGGTCAGGTCCCCATCAGAAACAATCAGACTTCCCTCATTTTGAACGGTGGTACTAGACCCACTATCGTTTTTATAATTACCTGAGCTTATAATCATGGTTGAATTATCAATGGTAAGCTCTGCAGAGTTTCCATTGACAAAATTTCCATTGGTAACTGTAAAGAGAGTTCCGTTTTCCAGGTTAAATATTGAGCCATACTCATTTTTGCTCTCACTTGTCCCTCCATTATTATCAACATTTACCGTCAAATCAGAAATTGTCAGCGATTTTTGGTATATGTTATTGTAGAACCTTCCAGCTACATTCAGGGTACCACCTCCTGATATCGTGTATGTGCCACCCGGCCACACCCCGGTCTCAAAATCTCCCGTTACAGTCACAATAACCCCAGAGTTTATCACCAGGGTGGCATCACTTGAAAATTTGAGGGCGCCGGTAATTGTAATATCTGAGCTTATAGTACATGTACCTGAAATGGTCAGGTCACCTGATGTATAACCGCTCGTACACTGTGTGCTTCCTTCCTGATAACTCAGTAAAAAGAGGGACAAAAACATCACTTTAATTACCAGAAAGGAATTTTCTTTCTTGATTTTCATATTTTTCATTTATCTGATAAATTAATTTAGGTTGGGGTCATCATTTTTGACATCTTCCATATTGGTTTCCTCCCCCTGGATTACCATCCTTAGCCAGTAGGATCAGGAGCCATGCTGCGCCTAGAAGAGGCACCAACCCGAGCAACAGCAACTGGCCACCCTCACCTATATCATGCAATCTTCGGACTCCAACTGCCATGGTGGGAACAAAAGCCACCACCATATATATGATTGAAAATAACCCAAAACCAGGTTCGATAAAGACTGTTCCCGCATTGACATCAGTAATCATGGCTAATATCAAAGCCAGCATATTGAAAAGCATGAACATCCAGAATTCCTTTCTCCTGGCTCTACCGTAAAATTTTGAGTACTTCTTAAAAACTGTTAAATACCAATACATAGTCTGATTTTTATCTATTAATATTCTCTTAAATTATTCTTGCCTACAACTACCATATTCGTTGTATTCCTTCTGACTTTCACAAATTACATAACCGCACAATCGTATATGTGAATGAAAGTGTGTGTTACGGCTGGAATGGCTGACTCGCCTGCATTTATCAGGGCCATTTGGGTCTGTATTAACCTCCAACAGATGGAGGAGCAACTCTTCTGAAACACCGATTACAGGTAGCAGCAAGGAAGTTAAAACCAGTTTATCCGTTATCTTTTCCATTTTATACGCTCCTCTTATACATTACTGTACTATCCTCTTCTACAGCCAGCATGCGCTGTTTATGCTCAGCCTTCTCATGCGATTTCGATATTTCCATTTCGAGTAGTGCTGAAAACTGCTTTATGATGTTATCTAATTCCAGGCTGTTGTTATAAGTGAGATCTACCACTTTGCGCAGATCTTCATCTTCTTTATAGGTTGGCTTCAACTTCATGATGTGAAGAAGCCCTTGAATTCTTGCTAATGGCGCCCTGGTTTTATGGGAGTTAAAGTAGGTGTACTCAATCAGCTTTTTGTTGAGGTTTTGGATGGTTTCTGTCCTGCTATCTACTAATCTTTCCAGATTTTTATTATAAGCCGCTATTTGATAATGGGCTTTTTCCAGTCCCTCATTGGCACGACACAAACGTGACTGCTCCGAATCATATTGATTTTTATAGGTCAGGAAAATTTGCAACAGGCTCATCAGACGCACAATTACTTCAACAACGTTGACCAGTGGGTGGTCATTAACCCTGAGGTTATCAATAAGGTCTGCCCTAAAAACTTCAACGTAACTCAATAACAGAACCAGAATAATTAATACCCTAATAAATATGTTTCTTTCCCTCCCGGTAAAAATTGTTGAGAACACTAGCAAAATTCCACAAAAATCTATAGCTGTAAGAGCGGACATACCTCCCTGCGATAGAAAACCAGTTGTAACGCATACGAGATAAATAAAGGCCAGGAGCCTTTTGAGAAACACAGAAAACCGAACAGTAATGAGCCAGTAACAGGCCATAAAAATCAAGCATGTAAATATTCCTCCAACCACCAGATCAGGGTTATCACCTGCAATCAAATCATAGATCAAGTATATCAATACTATAACAATCGTATTGCGAACTGAATGAAGGAGTATTTTACGCTCTAGTAAATCGTTGTTCAAAGGGTAGTACTATTAAATTAATAAGTAGCTAAAAGAGGCTAGCTTGCTCTTTGTTTCCGCTAGTGCCGACTTCCGTTCTATCTCTTATCTGACCCCCGGTTCCTGGTACAGATAATTTTTTTAACCAGTCTATGGCTATCTTCTCTTCCTCAAAATATTCAGTTACAACCAGGGTTTTATCACTCATTTGTGCGATCTCTGCCAAAGAAAAACTGGCAAAAATATCAGTAGGCGTTATAATCGCGCAATGCCTATATCCATTAGCTATTGCTCTCTTTGCCCAGACTTTGTCCATCCATTCTATAAGTTCAGGGTGAATAGCCCCTTGCTTATTTGTATCTATTAATGCTTTTGTTGCTTCATAATGTATGATCGCACCCAACATTTGCTCGCAAGCTTCCCTGAACTCCCCATTTGTTGGAGGAATTAACCATTGAACTTTTATATAGCCCCAGGAAGGCTCATATGAGATCTTTACATAATCTGACTTAAAGTATAGTTCCATAAGTTAGTTATTGCTTTTTAATCCAGTCAACGGCATCCTCCATACCATCAAAATTTCGGGATATTACCTTTTTGCTGACCGTATCCATGATTTCATCCACTGAAAGCTGGGTAAATACGTCGGTAGGTATTATAATAGCACCATGAGTATACCCTGCAGCTACCGCTCTTGATATCCAATCAGAGGTCATCCACTCTAGAAGGTATGGCGCCACTGTACCCTGCTCTCTGATATCTACCACTACTTTTCCTGTTTTAAAATGAGCTATGGCCTCAATCATTTGTTCACAGCCATGCTTAAACTCCAAATCAGTTGGGGGTACAAGCCACTGATAGATGATGATGCTGTTTGCAGAATTATAGGATATCTTTGCGAAATCCTTTTCAAAAAATATTTCCATAGTAACTTATTAACCTTACCCGATTGTTGAATTAATTGTAAACATTAACCTCTCCTTCGCCGATGCCATTATATTCTTTATGGATTGATATGACACAGGCTTTTTACTCTTACCCGCCATCCACAGCAAAGCATCCGATAGGCTGTAGGAATAAAATGCTACTAATGAAGCCGGTTGCAGGATTTGCGTATCTAATGCATTCTGTACACATTGCCCATTTGTTGCATTAATTGGTAGTACCAGAGCCAGTCTGGTGATTCCTGCAGCAGAAATGTTTTCGTGAAAATCCTTCTTTACATAGGGTGCCTTCATGCCTATGTTCATAAGGCCAAAATCAGCAATACAAGTCTTTACCTTATTCCTTTCTATTTGCTTAAGAAATTCGCTTTGTATAATCTTAAATTCCTCTTGCAAAACAGGCCCTTTACAAATCAACAAAATGGAATTGATCTCCCGGAGCAAAAATCCAGACCCACTTTTGTCATCTGTCTCGAACTTAATGGCAAATAATTCCTTACTTATCATGCTTACCTTAATCAAATTTCGAGTGTAGTATCAGATCTACTCTACCCGCTATATCTCTGCACGGTGTTCTTAATTTTGATTTTGATTCATAGACTTAAGTCTTTTCACTTCCTCCTCGGCCGTTCTCAGTCTGGCAGTTAACTCCTCTGTTATTTTCCTTTGGACTTCAACCGATTTCAATGCATCAATTTTTCTTTGCCCTTCTACTTCTTCCTTTAAAGCTGTGAGCTCTGCCATTTTTTGATGCATTTCCTTTTCCTGAGCCTTCATAGCTTCTGCTTGCACCTTATTTTGCTTTTCCGACTCCCTGAGCTTATTAATCATTCTGGCCATGGATTGCTTCTGAGCCTCTGCCTGGGCATTGGCTCGTTCGAGTTCCATATTTTTCTTTTTAGCCTCTTCCTGAGTTTTTAACAATTCCTCCACACTCTGACGCATCATTTGCTCCTGGGCTTTTATCTGCTCGGCCTTCTCCTCATTTTCCATATCCTTTTGCTTAAGCTTCTCAAGCATTTTGCTCATGGTTTGCTTTTGAGCTTCAGCCTGGGCATTCGCACGCTCTAGCTCCACATTTCTTTTTTCAGCGGCTTCCTGGGTAGCAAGCAGCTCTTCTACGTTCTGACGCAACTCCTCAGACTTCTCCTGGCTTTCCTTCTCCCTCAGCCTAAGCTTTTCAAGTACTTTACCCAGGCTTTGCCTTTGCGCTTCTGCCTGAACATTCGCCCGCTCCAACTCAATATTTTTTCTTTCGGCAGCTTCCTGAGTAGCTTGTAATTCTTCCATATTCTGGCGTAGTTCCTCTTCAGACGCCCTCATTTCTTCGGCCTGCTGCTGGCTAAGCTCAAGTAGCTTTTGTGTTTGGGCATTAACTTTGGCATTGAATATGGCCGAGGCAATATTTTCGCTTACCTTGATGATAAACTCCCGTACGTGTGACTGATAAGGTTCAAAGGTGGCCAACTCAAGAATACCGTAGACCTTATCATTTATCTTCAACGGCGAAATAAAAACACAGCCCGGTGTTGCCTCACCTAATCCCGAGGTTATATGTACATAATTCTGTGGTATTTGGGTTATGAATATGGGATCCCCCTCTTGCCAGCACTCTCCGGTCAAACCCTGTCCCGGCCTAATTTCCTTCTCAACAAATCGTTTCTTATCCCAAGCGTAACAGGCAACCATTTTAAGGAATGGATCATCTGTATCCTCATCCTCAACAATAAACAGTGCTCCCTGATTAGAACTGGTATATTTTACAATTTCGCTTATGATGCTATCTCCTAAGGCTTTAAGGTCCGTTTGGCTGCGTATGATGTCAGCAAATCTGGCAAGGCCAGAAACCGCCCAATTCCTTTGCTTTTCCTCCACTGAACTTTGTTTAAGGTTCTCCCTCATCTCCAGTAAAGCTATACTCATATCATCACCTTCACGCCTTAGCTTAAGGTCCTTGTTGTAATCTCCGTTTCCGATGGCAACAGCAAAGGAAGTCATCGCTTTCAGGTCATTGACCAGATTACCCAGGGCATTGGTCATTATTTCGTCTTGCCCAACTTCAAGATTTGCAGTTATCGGTTTGCCCTCACTGATCTCTACTATAGTATCCCTAAGTTGTGAATATGGTTTAAACACCTTGCTGTTTAGCTGATAAAGGGAAAGCAGGCAACCGGCAAAAAATGTCAGGAGCAGAAGGGTTACCAAAACAACTAAAACATCGTCCGCACGTTCCTTATGCGCTACAACTGAAGAGACCTTCCGCTCCTGTGCCTGAATCACGCCTTCAAGCATTTTCTTTATTTGAGAAACCTGTTTTTTTATTTTCTCCCGGACTTCACCGGCTGAAATCTGTGTTAATTGAGAATTTCCAAATTCATCTGCGCGCAAAAGTTTAGTTAACGCCTCCCTGGAAATGAACATAGCCTCAAATGCTGACAGAATTTTCTCCAATTTCTCATCCCTGTCTGAATACGCTGTAATGTGATTACTGTAATTTTTTTTAAGTGACCTATACTTAGCTACCAGGGCATGGTGTGCAAGTTCTGTATCCTGAGATTCAAATAACAAAGCTTCAAACTCGCCCAAAAACAAAAGCTCGGGCACATGTACTTCGTGAATTTCACGATCCAGTCTTTTGATATATTTATGTTGAATATGAGCAGCAAAAAATATTACCAGAGTTGCTACTATTAGCAAAGCATAAGTAATGGCAAATTTCCCCAATAAGTTGACCTTCAATTTTCTCATGTCATTTTGTATATTGACTTCCATGCCCCCGTTATCTTTTAGGTTTGAGGAGTAAACGGCCTGTTAATCAGTGTAAACCAGACTGCGATGATAAGGCTTTTGTAATTCAGACTCTTAAAGTTACCCGAGACAAAGAGGTGGTCTTTTAGGTTGACAAAAAGGTGGACAACAAAAAATATATTCAAATTTGGCTTGCTTGCCGCGTATTAGATAAGGAGGTTTGATAGTTTTAAGGCTATTGAAAGCACCAAGCCCAGCGAAGGTTTAAGCTAATTGTATACACCGAGCAACAAGAACAGGTATTTTAATGATGCAAATTAACCGATTCATATCCTTTATTGACTCTCATCGGGAAGAGCTGCTGAATCAAATCACCGAGCATCTTTGGCTAACTTTAATTTCATTGGCTATAGCCTCCACTATTGGTTTGTCACTTGGCCTTTTGATTAGTAAAAACAAGCGGCTTTCTTCTCCTGTAATTGGTTTTGTTAATGCTATTCAAACCGTACCCAGCGTGGCTTTGCTAGGATTTCTTCTGCCATTTTTAGGCATTGGTGTCATTCCGGCCATTGTAGCCCTCTTTTTATATGCACTTCTACCCATAGTCAGGAATACATACGCAGGGATTACCGAAATTGATCCAGCCATTAGGGAAGCAGCCAAAGGTATGGGCATGTCACCACTGCAAGTACTGATAAAAGTCGAGATACCACTGGCTATGCCTGTACTTTTTGCAGGTATTCGTACCGCTTTTGTCATTAACGTAGGCATAGCTACTTTATGTGCCTTAATAGCTGCAGGAGGACTAGGTGAATTCATTTTTAGGGGTCTAAGTACCAATAATCCATACATGATACTGGCAGGTGCCATACCTGCAGCCTTAATGGCTCTTATTTTTGATGGGTTGATGGGTTATATACAAAGGCATGTATATCTGATGATTAAGCCCATACTCTTCACTGCAGTTGCCGGTTTAATATTTATCGCCTGGTACAGCATCAACAAACAAGTGAACCATAAACAATTTGTCGCTGGCTTTCCATCCGAATTTATCGAACGAGGCGATGGGTATGTAGGCCTAAAGGAGACATATAACCTTGACCTGGAGGTTAAAGAAATGGAAATAGGCCTGATGTACCAGGCGGTCAAAAACGAGCATGTAGATGTAATCAGTGGTTTTTCTACCGATGGAAGGATAGAAGCTTTCAATCTTTATAAACTTACAGATGACAAAAACTATTTCCCGCCGTACCATGCCGCTCCTATCATTAGACAGAAAACACTTAGTAAATACCCGCAAATAGCTGTCGCGCTAGATGAGTTAAAAAATTCAATTTCTGATGAGGAAATGGCACGTATGAATTATCTGGTAGATGAAAAAGGGGAGGATATCGAAGAGGTTGCTTTAAACTTTTTAAAAGACAAAGGCTTCCAAGTTGATGTTTCTCTTGCAGGAAATCCAGATGTACTTATCGGTTCAAAGAATTTTACTGAAAGTTATATCCTCGCCCATATTTTCAAAATTATCATAGAAAATAAAACGGGCCTCATTGTAGACTTAAAGCTTGGGTTTGGAGGGACCAAACTACTCTTCGATGCACTGAATGCAGGAGAGGTAGACCTTTATCCTGAATATACAGGCACAGGTTTGCTGGTAATTCTTAAACCGGAAAAAAAGGACCAGATTGCCTATGAAAAAGATGAAGTATATGATTTTGTAAGCCGTGAATTCGAAAAAAAGTATGGTATTATTTGGCTGGCACCTCTTGGTTTCAACAATACTTTCGCATTAATGATGAGGAAAGACCAGGCTGAAAACCTGAACATCCGCTCCATCAGTGATCTGGCCAGGGTCGACAAGAGTAAAGAAACCGACTAATATCAGCAGGTTATTACTTACAGTGTTCCTTAACAGAGGCTTTTGCCTCCTCAGAGCCCAACTCTACCGCAGTATTGAGGTCAAGGCAGCCGTCGTATTTATCCCCTTTCTGTATTTTGGCCAGCCCCCTTTGATGAAAAGTTTCGGGATCGGTTGGAAACAGCTCAATGGAGTAAGAGTAATCCTGAATGGCACCTTTATAATCTTCTGTTGCCATTTTCGACAGTGCCCTGTTGTCATAATACACAGGATTGTAGGGGTCCAACTCAATGGCTTTGTTATAATCTTCTATAGCACCTTCATGGTTTTCCAAATTATACTTTACAACGCCTCTTAAATTATAGGTATCAGGGTCTTCGTTAAATAATTCTATTGATTTATTATAATCGGCAAGTGCACCTTCATAATCCTCCAATGTACTTTTTGCTAATGCACGGTTTTCAAACTTTACAGGATCCGTGGCATCCATTTCAATGGATTTATTGTAATCCTTTACAGCCTCCTCAACCTCTCCTATATTATATTTTGCTACACCTAAATAATTATACACATCAGGATCGGATGGATCAAGGGAAATAGATTTGTTGTAATCATCTATAGCACTGATATATTCTTCAAGTTCCGCTTTTACAACAGCACGGTTGAAGTACTTATCTGCATCATCCGGATCCAGCTCTATAGCTTTGGAAAAATCAAAGTAGGCTCCTTGAAGATCTTCCAGGTTATATTTGGCAAACCCTCTGCTGGTGTAAGCCTCCGCGGACTTAGGATCATATTTTATTGCCTTATCAAAATCTTCCAAAGCCCCATAGTCATCTCCAAGGTTAAATTTGGCATCTCCACGATTAACAAGTGCGTCGGCAAAAGTTGAATCTATCTCAAGCGCAATATTATAATCACCAATAGCTCCGTAAAAATCACCCAATAGATTTTTAGCAAACCCTCTTTGGTTGTAGGCCTCTTTGTATTTGGCTTTGGCCTCTATAGCTTTGGTTAATGTCTGAACCGCCTCCTTATACTTTTCATTTTCAATACTTTTCACAGCTTTGTCATATAGCTCTTCAGCCGACTGGGCTATACCCAGAAAAGGAAACAGAATCATAACAATAACACTCAGGGCTTTCATAGGCAGTAGATTAATCATTCAGATGGCTTCAAATATAGGTGATTTCAAACAATATTGTAGTAACGGTAAAACAACGAGTTGTAAATGAATTTATTTTTATATAAGTTGATGGCCAAACGGTAAGTCATTTTATTGGTTCAGAGTATATCCTCCTCTGCCAGAGGCATACTGGATTTATTAAACCTAAACAGAACAGATAGAAAAGGCTGACACACCATCTGACAGCCTTTTCTTTCATTTTACCCGCACTATTTTCCATTCGAAGAAAAAATTCTTTTTTAAAAACGGTATTATTCCTGATTACCTCTTACCCTTCTGCAGTATACATAAGATACCTATTCAACCTAATTTACCTATGAATCGTTACTTAATGCAGCAGGGATATTCATCCTGCTCACTGGAAGAATTAAGTGCCCTAAATTACCATGTAAGGCTTATGCCCGCTTTTTGCCTCTTTATGGTTACCGTCGGGCTGGTTTTCAATGAACCTTCGATCCACTTCTTTTTAGCCGCTCTTGGCTTTGCTGGATTCATCTCAAAACAATATCACCCGGTTGATGCTGCATATAACAGGATCACACGTCGTCCTAGCAATAAAAAATTACCTGCCATAAACCCACTACCCAGAAGGTATGCAAGCTTAATGGGAGCAACTTTTAATCTAGCTACAGGATTATTACTTTATAACGGCTTATACTCTGCTGCGCTGTTTTCCGGGGGTATATTGATAGCATTACAACTTACCGTGATCTTTACGCATTTTTGTTTAGCAAGTTGGTTATATGAAAAGTTTTATGCCTTTTTGGGGCATGGTGACAACATCAGTCTGGCAGAAGCCCGCGAACTCCGAATGAAAGGAGCTCTTCTTCTGGATGTAAGAACACCTAAAGAGCATGAAAAACAAGTAATTACAGGTGCTTTAAACATACCTCTGCCAAAGCTCAGGGATCATGATATATATCATGGCAAGGAGGTTATTATATTCTGCAATAGTGGTATGAGGTCCAAAGAGGCCACAAAAATCATTAATAACAGTGCTCTGGCCAAAGCCTACTCATTAGGCTCTATTCAAAACGCTATTAAACTTTGACCCTGGTTGTATGAGCTTTATAACTTCTTGCTTGTCTAATCCGTAAGAAGGTAGCAAAGCTAATTCCATATGTACCGATTTATACTTTTCTCACTACTATTATCTATTTCATTTCACTGCACAGCCCAAAGCAACTCTAAACCGGAAGAGTTGCACATGGATTGGGAAGAATATGATCCGCCGTCCACTTTGGCAGTGCCTGAACACATTGTTAAAAAAGCCAGATATCCATTCATAGATGTGCATAATCATCAGTTCAATATGCCCAATCAGAACCTGAATGAACTGGTTGAGGAAATGGACAAGCTGAATATGGCCGTAATGGTAAACCTAAGTGGAAGGGGAAGAGGCTCTGAAGAGCACCTTATCGGTAGTATTGAAAATGTAAAGAAAACTGCTCCCAACAGATTTATTGTGTTCACTAATATTGATATCAGCACGATCAATGAACCTGGCTGGACTGAGCGTACTGTAAAACAGATAGAAAGTGATGTAAGCGCCGGTGCCAACGGGCTGAAAATATATAAAAGCCAAACCATGGCAGTAGTTGACGGGCAACGTATTACCATTGACGATCCCCGTATAGACCCGGTCTGGGCCAAATGTGGTGAGTTGGGCATTCCGGTATTGATACATGCTGCGGACCCTAAGCCTTTTTGGGAACAGCATGACGAGCATAATGAGCGGTGGCTGGAATTAAAAGTGCGACCCGGACGCAAAAGGTCTGATACTGATCCGGCCCCATGGGAACAAATCATTAGTGAACAACATCATATTTTTGAAAAACATCCGAAAACCAAATTCATTAATGCACACCTGGGTTGGTATGGTAATAATTTGGGCAAACTTGGAGAGCTAATGGACAAATATCCTAATATGTATTCCGAAATAGGAGCGGTAATTGCAGAATTGGGTAGACAACCCCGCATGGCAAAAAGGTTTCTGACCCAATATCAGGATAGAGTAATGTTCGGAAAGGATAGTTGGAACCCGGAGGAATACTACACCTATTTCAGGGTATTGGAAACTGATGATGAGTACTTTCCCTATTACAAAAGGTACCATGCCTTCTGGAGAATGTATGGATTGAACCTTGACGATGAAGTCCTGAAAAAGCTTTATTATAAAAACGCCCTGGAAGTTATTCCCAACATTGATAAATCTTTGTTTCCAAAGTAGCAGCGTACAGGCTTTCTACTGATCCACAACAAACTCGAGCCCCAGGGGTAAATTTAGCATCCACCCGGTAAGACTAAAGCGGTCTTTTTTAGACAGCAATACTTCATGCTCGATGATTTCAGACCTGAAGCATGCCAGCTTACCTGCCGTAGGGGCTACATCTTTTATTTCATCATCAAGATAAAGCCTCAATTCACCGCCATCACCAGGTTGCCACTGGGTATTAAGGTAACAGATGAATGATATTTTTCTGGCACCATCATTTTTAAACTGATCCAGGTGGCGCTTGTAGAAGGAGCCGGGAGGGTAAATGGTGAAATGGGTTTCATAGTCTTTGATGCCAAGGAAGCATGTCCTGTTCAGGTAATCCTTCAAATCGTTAATCCTATTCAGAAATTTCTGCACGGGAGGTAAAGCATCTTTAGGGTCAATCCATTTGATGTAATCACCACGTATACTTCGATCGTATTGAAGGTTATCATCTTTTCCGATACCTGCCCTCTTGAAACGGTCATGATCCTGGTGCAAGGCAAAAACTTTCAGGATATCAAACACTTCCTCTGTCGGAAGAAAGTTATCAACAATTGCGTAATCCTGGTTAGCCAACCCATCGGCTACAAATTCCAGTTGGTCTGTGGTAATATTCATTGAAGTGTTAACACTGTAAATTTACAATCGTTGTGTCTGTTTTGAAATAATTTGGTATGATTATAGTTTAGAAAGTAACAAACACAAATCAGGCTGCGTCTATAGCATGACATGCTGAATGGTGCACAAACTTTAGACATAACACATGAAATATAAATTCCCGCTTTTACTGCTGTTGGCTGTTTTGCTCTTTACGTATGGTTGTAAGCACCCGGAAGACGCACCCGTTTTCAGGAGGGTAGGCAATATTGAGGTAACCAAGGTAACTGGTTCCGAAGCCTATCTTAATGCCAATGCTTACTTTTACAACCCTAATGATGTAAAAATGAAGCTAAAGAAGGTTGAGGTAGATGTAGAGGTTGAAGGCAATAAAATAGGGACTATTAACCACTCGGTAAAAACATTGATCCCTGCCAACTCAGAGTTTAAGGTACCTTTGGATGCAACTTTTGATATGAAGCAGATGGGTTTCCTGAAAAGTGTAATCAGCATACTCGGTGGAAAAAAGGTTAAGGTGCACTACAAAGGTTTTATCCGGGTATCATTACATGGCTTTCCTTTTAAAGTTCCGGTAGATTATCAAGACGAAGTCCGTATCTAGTTTTACCTTTAAAAAAATTATGGTTATGATCAAAAAGATCCTGATAGCGGCTGTATTATCAATTTGTTACATCACATCATTTGCTCAACCTGATGAATTGATTAAAGAAATAGAGCAGTACCATAAAGAACTCAATGAGGAATTTGCCAATCCGGAAGAAAGCCCTCTGACGGAAGAAGACCTTAAAACCTTCACCTCTCTTGATTTCTTCCCGATAGACCTTAAGTACAGGGTTGAGGCTAAATTTGTTAGAACACCCGGCCAAAAGCCGTTTAAAATGGCCACAACAACAACACGGTCTCCCATATATGAAAAATATGGGGAAGCACATTTTGAACTTGACAGTCAAAAGTTTGTATTGGAGATTTACCAAAGCCATGAACTAAGGGAAACGGAAGAGTATAAAAATTACCTGTTCCTGCCATTTACTGATCTCACCAATGGAGAGGAGAGTTATGGAGGAGGGAGGTACCTGGGTCTCACCATTCCTGAAGGGGATTCTATTATTCTTGATTTCAACAAGGCATATAACCCATACTGCGCCTATAACAAAAAATATTCGTGCCCGATAGTGCCAAGGCAAAACAGGATAAGAACAGAAGTGCTGGCCGGTGTTAAAGCCTTTAAGAAGCATTAATAGCTCAGCACCAGTTCCACTCGCCTGTTCCTGGCTCTCCCTTCGGTAGTGCTATTGGTCTTTAATGGCCTCTTCTCACCATAAAAGTGGATGATTATTTTACTTTCTGGTATGCCAAGCCCCCTAAGTGCATGCGCCACGGCCTCCGAACGATGGCGTGAAAGTTCAATGTTATAATCATCGGAGCCCCAGTTATCTGTATGCCCGACGAGATGTATTTTGCTATCTGGTTTTTTATAGTATTCATTAATAACACTGGTCAAAGTGTGCTTGGCATTTACCGGAACTAAATACTCATCAAACTCAAATTCTATGTTGCCCAATATGATCTCTTTGGGAATGCTTCTGGTTAACCGCTGGCCAGGGCTTATCAGTGATGGTTTTTTACTTTCGGCAGTTTTTGGAGTTACATCATTATTAAAATGTTGATCAAGTTTAACTACCTGATCGCCGTAGCTGCTAAATGACCCGCCCTTGAGAATAACTCCGGAATCCAGAATGCCATCTCCAACATCTGCTATGGCAATCTTAATGTGATAAATTTTATTGGGAACTACTTTACACCTAGCTTCCAGCACTGTAGTAAAACCGTCAAATTGGATGTTATATTTAGGAGGTATTTCTTCCTGCAGGTAATTTTTATTTTCAATAACCTTCCTATTTCTTACATCCCAAATAAACGGGTCAGTGGTGTTAATATAGGTGTTGTCTATATAGTGCTGGCTATTTAATTCATTATTTACCGTGTTTACGGTAATAGGTGTAATACCATCCGGAAGCCGGGCAATATTGGTTTTTCCTATACCAGGGCCTTCAATAAAAAAGGCAAATACATCATTGAACTTTGACCCAACATATTCGAGATATTCCTCAGATGCAAATACAAACTGGAAAGACAGGTTTTCAGAAACGGTAACAAAATCAAATTCAAGCACTGCTGCATCGTAAGTTTTTCCCCTGGCTATTGCATCCAGCTCTTCATCTCCCGGAGCATCACTTGCCCACCCCGAACGGGGCGATTTATTAGGGCCAACAACAAAGAGGGCATTACCAGAGGTTAGTAATATGCCTTTTTCAATACCGATCTGAGAGGTATGATCCTCATAAAATCCTATGGCATGCTTTTGCCCTGTAAAGTTAACATTACCTACTTGCACACCATTACCCAATAAGATATTGTTAACCAGGTCGTTGGCTGTTCTGGCAGTATCTACCTGTTGCCCAAACAGGCAACTGCTTACATGAAGCGTAGCTATTAATATAAAGAAGGCTAGTTTACCCATAAAGTGTCAGCCTTTAATACTCTCTTAACTTACACAAAAGCAGATTAATCTAATAATTCCATACGCTGTAATAAATGTCAAAGTCATAAAAAGTGCTATATCCCAAGAAAAAGTACATCAACGGTTACAAGCCTTTTTCAACATGTATATATCAACGTGCATTTGGCTTAAGGCCAGTGTGCATGGCTTTGATTATTATGACCAGAATACTTTTCACCCTTACCCTATTACTGTCAGGAGGTTTATGCTTTGGGCAAAACCAACTCACAACCCTGATTTCCCCGGCAGGAGGATCATATAAGCATGGGTCCTTAAAAATACTATGGACCATAGGCGAAATAACCGGAGGAAGAGCAAAAGTCAACAACCTGCAAGTAATACAAGGGTTTATTCAACCCAAAAGTATCACAACTGTTACCGGCATAGATAAAGACCTTGGTGCCAAACTATTGAATGTCTATCCAAACCCTGCTGACGAGTTCCTGAACATTGTTCATGACGGCACCACAAATGACCTCCAGTACAAGCTTTTTGACTCGCAGGGAATCCTGATGGAAACGTGGGTGGCAGAAAATGCCCTTCAAATTAAAGTGTTGGATATTTCTAACTATTCACCGGGAATTTATCTTCTGATTGTTGAGAGTCAAAGCCTCAAACAAAACATGAAATACAAAATCATCAAAGCACATACCCATGAATAAGTTAGCCACTTTATTATTGGTCTTTGTATTTGCCTCTTCAATCGTCATTGGGCAGGGAAATAATTCTTTCAGGTATCAGGCGTTAATCCAAAATGAGAATGGGGAGGTAATGGCCAACAGAAAAATTTCCTTTTTAGTTACCATATTGAAATCGGCATTGAACAAGGAGCGCGTGTACGCAGAGTTCCATTCTACTACTACAGACGAATTTGGCATGGTAAATCTCGCCGTAGGTAAGGGCAATCCAATATTTAAAACTTTCAGCAATGTTAAATGGGCCAGCGACGAGCATTTTATAAGAATAGAAATGGACGAGAATGGAGGCTCTAATTTTAAGCTTTTAGGAGAAAGCCAGTTAATGACTGTTCCCTATGCAATCCATGCACAATCAGCAGAAAATGTAGATGATGCGGACGCTGATGCGGAAAATGAGTTACAAACCCTCAGTCTGGTTGAAAACGAGTTGAAGATTTCAGCGGGAAACTCGGTTAAACTACCGCAACAAACTCTAACGATTGATGGCAATCAGTTGTCTATTTCAAATGGAAACTCGGTGACATTGCCGGTAGGAGAAGGTTCGGAGGTCCCGAACCCGTCACAGCCTGTTCCTATAGCCTTTAGAGGCACATACATTTATGTACATCCAACGGATAATGCCACTGACATTATTTTTGGCCCCTTCCAAAATACAGGCGCAAACTCTGACTTTGATGGCAAAGGAAATACGGATATTTTAATAAACACCTACGGAGCAGGAACATACGCAGCACGGATTTGTGCTGATCTTGTAGCATTTGGATACGATGACTGGTATCTGCCCTCAAGAGCTGAACTTGATGCGCTGTTCAAACAGAATTACCTCATCGCGGATTATACGCTGGAAGAATATTGGACTTCAACTGAAACGGCGCAAAATATGGCTTATACCATCCATCTCGGCACCGGGCAGCCAAATACACCAACAAAAAATCAAGCAGGAAAATGCAGGTGCGTCCGAAAGGAATAGCTACTCTGGTAGTGTAACATACTCGAGTATCTTAAGCACTTGCTCAACATTTTCGGCAACGGCCATAGCCTGGGCATCAACCTCCTTTAGTGCATGAGTAAACTCGGCAGGGTGGATAACAATATAAGGTTTTCCCAAAGCCGCAGCATATCCGGCATCAAAGGCAGCATTCCACTGTTTATACTTATCCCCAAACTTCACCACTACTATATCAGCTTTTTCAATACTGTTTTTGATTCGTATTGCATTTATCTTTGCTGCTTTGTGATCTTTCCAGAAGCTGTTATCTTCTTCTCCCAATATTTTAATACCAACATTATCACTGGCATCGTGATTTAAAACCGGGGTCAAAAATTCCACTGGAAGCAAAAGCCGTTCTGCCTCATTGATCAACTCATCTCTCCAGTCAGAATGAATTTCACCAGATAGGTATACTTGTAGTTTCATAAGGTCTGTATTTACAGTTGCTACTTTCGTATTTGTATTGCTATAACATGAGTTCCTGGTCCATGTTTTTTGCTTGAATAAATAAAAGTGCTGCTATCTTATATTTAGGCTTCTTATGCACGAAACAAAATTATCTTTTATTTCATCGGCATGGATATGTTTATTGCTTTTCACTATCCAC
Organism: Fulvivirga kasyanovii; assembly: GCF_009711405.1. Taxonomy (GTDB): domain Bacteria; phylum Bacteroidota; class Bacteroidia; order Cytophagales; family Cyclobacteriaceae; genus Fulvivirga; species Fulvivirga kasyanovii. The sequence continues at coordinate 37,891 of NZ_SMLW01000672.1, forward strand.
TTACCATTAACCAAAGTCCCCAGCACCATAGTTGCATCACCGGAATAAACTATTGTTGACAACAGGTTGCTGATGGATGATGAAGCCAGTAAAGGCACAGAAGCATCATAAACTACGGCATCAAAATGTTCTCCTTTCTGAAAATATTGCTCATTCTGGCTGCCCATTGCCTTTCTTCCGGCAACAAGGGCATGCTTTATACCAAAGGCACCGCTATCCGGCTCCGTGTTATCAATGAAGGTATTACGCTGATGCGTTATCAGCCTTTGTCCGTAATCCAAAATCCTTAGTTCTTCCAGGGGATTAAGCCCTACATGACTATCTGTGCCTATCGACCAGCTTCCTCCCTGTTTCTGAAAATCCTTTAACGGAAATATCCCGTCGCCAAGGTTCCCTTCTGTAGAAGGACAAAGTACCACATGAGCTCCAGCTTTGGCTATGCCGTTAACCTCAGACGGTATTAGATGGGTGGCATGGACAAGGTGAAAATTTTCATTAACTCCGGTATTATTTAACAGCCACTCTACCGGCCGGCTTTTTAAATAAACCTTCGCATCCTCTATTTCCTTTAACTGCTCCGATATATGGATATGAAAGGGGATATCTTTTGGCCCGTTTTTTATTGCAGCTACTATATCATCTGGTTGTACCGCTCTTAAGGAGTGGATTCCGAAAGCTATGGCGGCTCCGTTGTACAACTTTGTAGCATTTTCCGAAGCCTCTAATAATTTGAAGTATGAATCAAGGGTAGGAGAAATAAACCTTCTCTGCCTGGGCTGAGGTTCGACCCCAAATCCTCCCTTCTGGTAAAACATAGGAACTAAAGTGATCTTTATTCCAGCTTTTTTAGCTGCTGCAATCAATTTTTCTCCGTGCTCGGCCAGGTTAGCGTAAGGTTTACCATTCTTATCGTGGTGCAGATAGTGAAACTCTGCTACATGGGTGTAGCCATGCCTGACCATCTCGGCATACAACATTGAGGCAACATGCTCAATATCTTCCGGCGACATAGTGAGTGCAAGTTGATACATAGCCTCTCGCCACGTCCAGAAATCATCCGCAGCCTCAGGGTTTTCGTGTCGTTCAGCTATACCTGCCATGGCATATTGGAAAGCATGGCTATGGGCATTTTGAAAGCCTGGAACAGCAAAACCATTGACATACTCGACATCAGCAGGGCTCTCGGTTGATATCTTTTTGATAATGCCCTGATCATCCACTGTTATACAGGCATCTTCCACCCATCCGTTATTCTGTAAGATACCATTGAACTTATAAGTTTTCATTATAGCTCGTCTACGGTTTTAATAAGGTTTTCAAAGGTTTTTTTAAGCAGGTTACGTATATGACCAGCCCTTTCTATATCATAATGGACTTCCTTATTGTCCATATAATTGATTTTAGTCATTTCCAGTTGCAGGGCATGCTGATTCTCATCGGGCTTACCAAAATACCTGGTGAGATGACCACCTCTGAAAGGATGGTTATGCTCTACTTTGAGTCGCGTAGATTTAAACGTCGTCAGTACGGTTTCAATCAGCTTATCATCTGCGGTTTTACCTTTGTTGTCACCCAGGATCAAATCCGGGAATATTTCCTTTCTGATGAGGGGAACATATTGCCTGATTGAATGGGCATCCCAGAAAAGGACCTTTCCAAATTCCGCTTTAAGTTCATTCAATAGTTCTGTAATCTTATTGTAGTAGGGCCAGTAATAAAGCTCCAGTCGTCTTTCTATTTCCTTTCGGTCAGGCATATGGTGATCGAGGTATATCGGTTCACCTGAAAATGAAGAGGTAGGGCAGAGCTCTGTAATGATTCGGCCATCATCATAAAGCGGAGCACTTTCAGGGTCGCGGTTGAGGTCTATCACCCAACGACTGTAAGTGGCCGTGATCATTGTGATACCCATTTCAGGAGCAAAGTCATAGAGCTTATGTACAAACCAGTCCGTATCATCAGGTGCAGCTATGAGCTTTTGATCATAATGATCTTTAATGTTATCCGGAAAAAGCGTACCACTATGAGGCACGCTGATCAGGACAGGCACTTTCTTTCCTTCTGCTTCTATGATATGGTATGGTTCTGTCATATTTGAAATGGATTCTTATAATTTGGTTTATAAAGTTCTGATACCTGATTTAAGTTTAACTATCCTGTCATACGATTGGTCTATTCGCTCTTCACTGATCTCTCCTTTTTCTACCAGATTCCTTATGATTTTATGCACGGCATCAACCGTTCTGTTCTCACTACCCTGAATATTATTGCTAAACATAAGTACATCCACTCCGGCTTGTATCGATAGTTTGATGGCTTTCTCAAGTCCATAGTGCTTGGTAATAGCATGCATTTGCATGTCGTCGGAAAAGATTACACCCTCATAGTTCAGGCTATCTCTAAGAAGGTCAGTCATAATTGCTTTGGAAAGTGTTCCGGGATTACCTCCTTTATCCAACCTCTTATTGACTATATGTGCTGTCATAATAGCATCCACCTTGCCTTTATCCAGTAGATTCTGATACGGCATAAGCTCTTTTGACTGCCAGTAATCAGTTACATCCGCAATGCCCAGGTGAGTGTCAGCATGTGAGCTGCCATGACCGGGAAAATGCTTGAGAACTGAAATAACACCATATCTCCTATGTGCATCTATTACGACTGCTGCATGACGTGCAACACTATCGGGGTTATCACTATAGGCCCTTTCTATTTTAGCAATTACAGGGTTGTCCTTATACGTTGACAAGTCCACCACTGGGGCAAAATTCACATTGAACCCCAGGCCAGCCAGGGTTGATGCCGTGATTTCTGCATAAAATCGGGTGCTGTCTATATTTGCCATTTGCCCAAGGTACTCTGCAGATACGCTTTTAGGGAAATCATACTTTTCTTTAAGCCTGTTAACCCTGCCGCCCTCCTGGTCAATGGCTATAAACAGGGGAAGTGGCGCTTTCGCCTGCAGATTCCAGGTGAGCTGCTTTAGCTTAATATAAGAGTTGGAAGGGTTAATGTTCTTCTCAAACAGGATAATGCCGCCAATCCTGCCTTTGGCAATGTCATCAATGGTCTGCTCAGATGGCTTTATATCCTGCTTCGGATAACCTACAATCAGCATTTGTCCTATTTTAAAATCCAGACTGTCAATATTTTGAGATCTTGCCTGAATAAAAGCGCAGGATATTAAAACTATAATAAATAGGGTCTTCTTCATATTGAAATATTAATTGTTCAGGTAGATCTTCTGCAAGATCTGCTCCATTTCTTTTTTAACAACAGCAGCTTTAGTAGGGTAATTGTTATTCATAAAGGCAAAAATATAAAGCTTGCCTTTCTTTGTGCGCAAAAAGCCGCTGATATTGTGGTTATTACTTAACGTCCCCGTTTTGCCAAAAATATATGGTGTATCATTTTTATAGTATTTCTTGAGTGTGCCGGATTGTCCTCCAACAGAAAGCAAGCCAAAAAGCCGGTCGGCAGGAATACTTTTATACATTTCATTCCACACCCAAACCATAGACCGTGGGGTGAAAAGGTTGTATCTCGATAAGCCTGAACCATCAATCCAGACAGGTTCATCGGGTATTCCCTGTAAATAATGATTAATGGAGTAGGCTATGGCCTTCTCAGTTTCCAGAGAGTCCGTAAGCAGACCTGCACAAACCAACATCAGTTGCTCTGCAATAAAATTATCGCTTTCCTGCATCATCACCTTGTATGCCGAATCTGCAGGTACGCTGTAGAGAGTTTTATAGTCATCAGGCAGGTGGTAGCTTACTAAACTTATTGTTTTATGTAAAGTATCGGCCAAAGCGGAGGTCAAAAGATAATCACTATAGTGAAAAGGTATTTGCTCCTTAAAGCCCTTTGCTACAGAAGAAGGAAAGTAAAATGTATTGTTTGAGCCGATATCCCTCACAAGTACATTTTCTGTCTCCACAGTATCCCCAAGCCAGAAAAATTGTTTGAAGAAAGGTTGCTCGAGTTTAAGGTAGTTATCTCTCTTGGATTTGCTGACAGTAAACATATTGCTATACACAGGCAATGGTGACTTTTCAGCAGAAAAGGTGTAGAGATAGTCATCCCACGCCCAGCCGGGACCAAAGTGGTCATCATAAAAATTAGATGAAGAAAAGTATAGTTGCTTTTCAGTATTATTCAAAAACTCAAACACGCGGCTCTCGGGCAAAGCCTGGTTGAGAAGCGACGGGTCTCCCGTACCCCAAAAAATCAGGGAATCTCCGCTTTCCACATAGTATAGGCCCGGAATGGAGTCTCCCAAAGCTTTTAAGGAAGCAAAAAGAGTAAGGATCTTAGTGTTGGAAGCCGGGGTAAAATATTTATCGCCGTGATAGTCCAAAACATACTGACCCATTTCAATATCATAAACTACCAAACCCGAATGGTGCTGATATTTGGCATCAAAGGCCTCTACAGAGCTTATGATCTGCTTTCTTCCTTTTATAGATGAACAGGAACAGGCAGCCATGAATACAATGACTACCAGAATGAAGTTGAATTTCATAGGGGCAAATTACGAAACGGCGGCTACTTAGAAAAATAGCGCTCGTTTAATACATTTCTGTGGTGGGTTTCATGCCCGGCTACTACAAATCCTATTGCATAAACTGACATCTCTGAGCCATTGGCAAAGCCAGTTCTGGCCAAAGCCTCTTCATTAAAGCTACTAAAAAGGTCGATTGTAGCTGCACGTACGTTGTTATATTCTTCCAGTATTTTATAAAGCTTACGTTCGCCTGCATTCGAAGCAACGGCATAGTCATTTTCTTCAAACCCGGGAAGTTCTGTTTTATCATTCCTCCCAAAGCGCAAGGCACGGTATGCGAAAATACGTTCGGCGTCTATCATATGTACAAGAACTTCTTTTATACTCCACTTTCCTTCTGCATAACGATAGTTGCCGGAGGCTTCAGGGATAGATTTGATCAAGTCTATGGTAATATTGCCACTGTTAATCAGAGCAGGAATCAACTCCTCTTCCTCAACACCTTCTACGTACTTCCTGTAAAACGGAGGAATAGATAATAAATCGGGTTTAGCCATTTAAATTGTTATTAGGGGTTAACAAAACAGGTCCGCCAAATGTAAACGGTTTTGTTTATTTAGCGGACCTTCTTTGAAGATTATTATATCAGTTATGCTTCTTTCCATTTGATAGTACAACCAATAGCTTTTGTTTTGTTGGTTGTAGGTGTTTTTCCTTCCAAAAGTGCATTTACAGCATCTTCTACATATTTTTTATCTGCCGCGGCTGCATCTTTGGTATTATTGTCTATAGCTCCGATATAAGCAACTTTGAATTCACCTTCCTCATTTTTCAAAACAAATACGTGAGGAGTGTTACTGGCGCCAAAGGCCCTGGCCACAGATTGACCCTCGTCTTGAAGGTAATCATGCTTATACCCGTTTTCTTTTGCATAGGCTACCATTTTATCAAAAGAATCTCCCGGAGATCGTCCCGGGTCGTTGGGGTTAATCGCTATCACAGGATACCCTTTGGGTTTGAAGTTAGCGTGTAATCCCTTGATGCGATCAAGGTAAGCCTGTGAATATGGGCATGTATTACAATCAAAGATCAGGATTACCCCTTTTTCGTCCTCAAAATCTGATAAAGCAAGCATCTCCCCATCAACATTTTTCAGCTCAAAGTCTTTAACCGTGTCTCCGACCTGATAACCTGAATTTACCTTGGTGCCCGCAAAAAACACCACAAATAGTAATAACGAAAGCAATTTCAACTTTAGCATGGTATAAATGGTTTAGTTTGACAATTCTGCAATAAGCTTCTCAAGTTCACCTTCCTCAAGCTCTTTTTCAACAAATTTTCTTTCACCGGTAGCTGAATTGATTAACAATGTGGCCGGAATGGCTCCAGACCAACTTTCATCTACTTTGTCTATCCATGAATTATAATCCATTTCATCCAAAAGCAGCACCTGGGATTGAAGACCCTTCTTTTCTATAAAGGTATTCACACGATCCAGTTTTTCCACAAAATCGAGGCTCACCAAATATACATTCACATCAGGATTTTGAGCCGCAACTTCCTTAAAATAGGGCAACTCTTTAACACAAGGCCCACACCATGTAGCCCAAAAGTTTATAACTGTAACCTTTTCACTTTCCTGATTTATGATGGCATCGAGCTTTTCAAATTTTACAACCTCTGCTTTCTGAGCAAAAGCAGGAACTCCAGTAAAAAACAATAAAAGGAGTAGAAGATTTTTTTTATTCATAATTAAGAACCAGTTTATTTTCCCGACTTCACAAACAACCGAAGATGAAATAGAATACGTGATTTCTGATATTCCGGTTGCCGGTTACCGTGAGCGGTTCGATTTGTATGGGCTACAATTTAGAAATTTAACTGCTCTTAACAACTACCGCAACCATCAAATGACGTGCGCCTCCCATAATACCCCGCCAAGCTTATTGCTTGGTATCCCATTTTGACAGCGATTATTAAACATATGACTGTAAACACATATTCAAAATGTTAGTGATCCTTCAGAAATTTAGCTTGATATAAATTTGCACTATTTCAAGATTTTAACTTTTGAGTACGTAAGGTTAAACAATCCGCATTTTACATTGCATTAATATTGCGTTAAAGATACATTAACATAAGGAGAGTTGAATCAGATGTGGATTACTAGGCAGGAATGACTGACTGAGGTTAAGAAAAAGTTCTCGATTATTCTGCAATATCCATGTATGTTTAGCGGAAAAATTTAAAGATTGTTACGAGCTTTTACTTCAAATTACGACTCAGGATTTAACAAAATAAAGAATCTACAAAATCAATAAAAACTTATCCACAAAATCACAAAGTTATCCACAGCACGTCACAGAGAGCGCATAAATCGCTGCAAATCATAGTGTTATGGGCATAAATTTTAATGTAAGCTTTGTGGACAACTTCGACGTTACAAAGCGGGGGATGCGAAATTAACCAATTACATGAATTATACAAGGCTTAATTCATGAAAATCAAAATTTTATATTCCGGTGAAAAAAAATGTAAGGTAACAGGCATGCCGTTAGTCCCTGTTATGGCGGATCAGCTTCTTTCTATAGGTGTTGAAAATTCTGGATTTGGATAAAAACCCAACATACTTCCCATGATCAATGACTGGCAAATTCCAGGCTCCAGAGATCTCAAACTTACTCATTACGGATTGCATATTTTCATGAGAAGATATAAAAGCCGGTGGGCTGTGCATGTAGTTTTTCACCAGTGTACCCTTCTGCCGCTCTTTATCAAACATAATGTTTCTGATGTCGTCAAGGGTAACAACACCAACAAGCTCCTGTTTCTCATTTACCACAGGAAAAATATTACGTTTTGAAATTTTCACCAGGTTTACAAGCTGCTCAAGGGTAGCTTCGGGTTGAATGGTGTAAAGATCTTTTTCTATGATCTTGAGTAGCTCAATCTGGCTCAGCACCTGTCTGTCCTTATCATACTGGATCAGGTCACCGCGCTCAATAAGGTGTTTTGTATAAAGTGAGTGCTTTTCAAAAAATGATGAGGTACTGAAGGAAATGGCAGACACCAGCATTAACGGAACAAAGAGTTCATAACCACTGGTAATCTCAGCAATGAGGAATATAGCTGTAAGGGGAGCATAAAGCACCCCGCTCATTACGCCGCACATGCCCACAAGGGTAAAGTTACTGGTACTTACATCTGCGTCTCCCCAGGTTACAACATTGAGCACCGTAGCAAACATAAAACCGGTTACTCCTCCAAGGAACAATGAAGGAGCAAATATTCCTCCACTGCCTCCTGAGCCTATGGTTAGAGCGGATGCAATCGGCTTCATAAGTATCACGCCGAAAATGAAACCAAATACTATATAGACATTATCAATTTCAGCAAAAAAAGGACTGGTATTCAAAATTTCAAGCTCTCTGTTAGCCAGCAACAGCTTTATGGTGTTGTAGCCCTCACCATACATAGGAGGGAAAAGGAAGATAACAAAGCCGAGCAATATACCGCCAACCAGAGCCCTTCCAAACCTGTTCTGAACTTTGGCAATAAGCCCTTCCACTTTATAGGTCATTCTGGTAAAGTACACAGAAACCAACCCACAAAAGATACCCAGCAGGATGTAGTAAGGGGTGTCAGAAGCTGTAAAGCTATCCACCAGTTTAAATGAAAACAGGACATCATCGCCTAAAAGGCTCAGGGAAACCAAAGCTCCTGTAACTGAGGCAATAAGCAGGGGAATAAACATGGCAATAGTTACATCAGCCAAAATAACTTCCATACTAAATATAACTCCGGCAATAGGCGAGTTGAATATTGCAGAAATTGCGCCTGCGGCTCCGCACCCGATCAAAATGGTCCGCTTCTTATAGTTTAAGTGCATGGCTCTCCCTACGTTAGAACCTATTGCTGAACCGGTAACCACAATGGGTGCCTCCAACCCAACTGAGCCTCCAAAGCCAACTGTGATCGCACTAGTGACCATTCGCGAAAACATTTTGGATCTTTTGATCAGCGCAGAATTTTTCGCGATATCGTAAAGTATTTGTGTTATGCCATGGCCAAGATTTTCACGGAGCAGGAATCTTGAAATTGCCACGGTAATCAAAATACCAATTAAAGGAAAACCTAGATAATAATAGTTGCCATTCTCTATGGCAAATTCGCTGATAAGCTGATTTTGAATGAAGTGAACGCTCTCTTTCAGGGTTACAGCCGCACTTCCGGCTATCAAACCAATGATACCTGCCAAAAAAAGAACAAAGTTCTTATTGCTGACATGCTTTACACGCCAAATAAGAAACTTTACCAGCAGGCCGTCAATTTTCACTATATATTTAATATCGAGTTAATTGTGCGCAAAGTTAGAATAATAGCTTTAAAGGGAAGCCCTTCATCTTGTTAATTTCAGCTAGTTTTAGAAAAATGGTTGTATAGTACTTTGTATCCAAAAGAAAAGAAGTTAAAATTAACTTACAACTACGCTCCGATGTTATAATGAAAATTACCTACAAATGTTTAACTGTTGTTTATGAAGGAAATCATTAAAATTAAGGAAACATGTCTTTACATCAAGGACCTGGAAGCTGCAAGAGATTTTTACCACAACAAATTGGGCCTGGAAATAATACATTATGACGAAGGAAAACACATTTTCTTCAGGGCAGGCTCTTCTGTTTTGCTTTGCTTCAACCCGGATGACAGCAGGCATAAAGATTCACCACCACCGCATTATGCCGAAGGTAACCAACATTATGCTTTTGAAGTAAGCAAGGAAGATTATGACACCGTAAAAAGAAAAATCGAAGCAATGGGAATAGAGATAATTGACAAACTGGTATGGAAAAGCGGCCAGGAGTCTTTCTACTTCAATGATCCGGAAGGCAATGTGCTGGAGTTTGTACCAGAAGGTATTTGGGGCTAGTCAAATGCCAGCCCGCCTACAGGTTTCTTCTTTGTTTTGAACTCTGACTTTACCGGACTGGTCTCTTCCGCAGCAACGGCGTTAGTAAATATCTTTTTAAACCAGAATTCATAGTCTTTAAAAAGAATGCAGTCAGACATTAATACCGTCTCTGTCTGTATTTTAATAATTACATCCATATTCAACCAGTTTTTAATGGACGCTTTTTGGTCTTCCGGCAACTCACTTATCCGAACATATTCAATGCCCCGGTATATTTTCGCTTCTATCATCCTAACGCTCTAATGTGTGATATTTATAACACTTATTATAAAGAAGTAACCACTCATCGCCCTTAAAAAAGGTTGTATCTGAATATACAATAAATTGCTCTAAATCCATCCTTCCAATTGATTTTTTTGCCCTCTGCATAGGTACGTCCATAGTAAGAAATACCCACTTCGTATATTCGTATGCCCTTCACTTTTGAGAGCTTTGCAGTAACTTCCGGTTCAAAACCAAACCTTCTTTCTTTCAAGTTAAGACCCTGGGCTGTTTTTGTATTGATCAGCTTATAGCAGGTCTCCATATCAGTCAGGTTCAAGTTAGTAAACATATTGGAGAGAAATGTTAAGATTTTATTACCAATAGAATGCCAAAAGAATAAGATCCTATGTGGATTTCCTCCAAGGAACCGACTGCCATAAACGACATCAGCAACACCATTAACAACGGGCTTGAGCAAAAAGTTATATTCATCAGGATCATATTCCAAGTCGGCATCCTGTATAATGAGGTATTCCCCGGTAGCCTCCTTTATTCCCCGGTGAAGTGCAGCACCTTTTCCCATATTTTTTTCCTGAGCATAATACTGAATGTTGAGCTCAGGGTTAGCATTCATATACTCTTGTATCTTTGCTTCACTGTCATCCGTAGAGGCATCATTAACGATTACAACCTCTTTCTTAATGTCATTGATGAGGCTTACGGCTTTTACTTTGTTGAGTATTTTATGTATAGTCCTGCCTTCGTTATAGACCGGAATAATTACAGATAATTTCGTTATGGTCATCTATCTTTTAAATTTAAGAAGGAAGGTGTCGGGGTTTCTCAAATGGTACACCTGTTCAAACCGTTCGGGGTATTGCCGAACCGCCGGGAGCAAATATCGAAGAGTATTGCCATAAACCTGGTCTATCACAACATAATCAATCTTATGCTTCTCCAGGTCCTCTATTAATTCTTTAGGATCCTGGGCAAATTTATATCTTCGGGTATAGGTATCGGCATAGAGATAGAACAGAGAGGGCTTACCACAGCTCACCACTACATCTTCTTCAAGGTTTCGATCCACCCACTTTGCTATCTCAAAATAATTGCGCCAGCCCGGGCTATATGGAATCTTCGCCTGATCATGAATAGCATTTACAGGCTTTACATACAACACCGCTAAAAGCAAAAGCCAGTAAGGAGACACAGCTTTATTGAATGAAAGCAGCTTCCTTAATTGCAAAACCCCATTATACAACCCATACAGAAAGCCAAGTATAAAAACCGGCACCACAGGCACAATAAACCGTACCCCAATCCACACATCAGGCCATATCATTAATATGGCAAGTGTCCCTAATATATAGCCTATGATCAGCCAACGGTATTTCGGAAGTGAAAAAATACCATAGAAAAACAGAATGACTATAAATAAGCCCAAAAGCCAGTCTCCGGCACTATAGGCTGTGCCATATTCAGGTTGTTTTACGGGGAATATTGCACTAGGAATTTCAAAGGTTATATACCGGGAGAAATTGTTAATAAACCGGTCTACGAAATCACCAAAGTCAGCCGCTCCCAATTCAGGTTGATAGGGGTTGATCATAGCCAGGTGTTTCATATATGAGCCTCCGCCAAGTTTTTGACTCCGGATGAACCACGGTAAAGCTCCTGCCACAAAAGCTATAAAAAATGCCAGCCCAGGTTTCCACCTCTTTTGCAAAATAAAATATAATACATAACCACCCAGCAGGGCAACTCCCAGTGACCGAATATAATAAGAGATTATCATAGCTATAATACTGATGATCAGATAAGGATCTTTCCATGACAGTTTTTCATGATCGGCCTTCACAAAAGCCCAGATCGATAGGATACTGAAACAAAAGAAAGGTATCTCCGACATCATAATAGAAGAATACCATAGCATATGGGAGTTTATAAGTGCCAGGAAGGCTACCACAAACGCAAAGGGCTCATTTTCGGTAATCTTATTTACCAATTCAAAAAGAAGCCAAAGACCCGTTATAAGAAATATACCGTTCAGTATTTTAACGGAAATTATACTTTTTCCAAATAATAACACTACACTAATAATAGCCGGATAGCCAGGAGGATAATGATTGTTTGACTTATGGTCAATTCTATTGATATCGGTATAACCCTCACCTTCTGACAGGGCTTTGCCTAATATATAATAACTGGCATTATCACCCAGCATAGCAAGTTTTGAGTCGAAGGTATAGACATAGGCAGCAAGAAAGGAAACTACCAACACGGCCAGGTAAATAAACCTCATTGAACCTTTTTCTTTTTTTGTTATTTGTTGGGGCATATGTTTTTATTAGAAACGGTAAATATAGAAATTTATAAAAATGTAAAGGATACGACGTTGGTAAACTTATTTTTTGATGACCTTTAAAAGGGCTACAGAATCAAGCTTCTATCCTGAAAAAACTACAATAAATCAGTGCAATGATGAAATCCATACTTCATATTTTTGTCCTTACACTGCTCTCCTCAGGGCTTAGCTGCAGCCAGGAAGCCGGAAATCCTCCATCTGCAAAAGAACAGGATAAGCCCTATAAAAACGAAGAATTCAATGCATACTGGTATTCTGGAAAGGCGGAAGTAGCCGCATACAACTTAAAACAATCGAGGTATGGTGAAATTCATGACGGAAAGGCCGTACTGATTTTTGTAACCGAACCATTCTCCAAATCCAAGCAGGTAAAGCTGGATAACCCTGAACAGGCGAGGGATGACAAGATAACGGTGATGAAGCTGAATTTCACCAAAAAGTTCACTACTGGTATTTATCCTTATTCTATGATGCTGTCTTCCTTTACGCCTGTTGACAGCTACAACCACTCCAAAACACTCAAGGTGACTATGTCCAGTCAGGAGTGGTGTGGGCAGGTGTATAGTCAAATGAACCTGGACCGCAGAAAGTATTCCCTTAAGTCATTTTCATATTTTGAAAAAGAAGGTGATCAGGATTTGTCAATAGAAGCGGCCCTGCTTGAGGATGAGCTGTGGAACCAGATACGCTTAAATTACAAAGCACTGCCGGTTGGTGAAATAAAGATCATCCCCGGACTTTTCCACACACGCCTGATGCACAAAAACCTTAAACCCGTGCTGGCAACAGCTACATTAAATGAAGAAGGCGGACAAATTACCTATCAGGTTAAATATCCTGAGAGAAGTTTGTCTATTACTTTTGATAAGGTCTTTCCTTACCAGATACAGTCCTGGGAAGAAACTTACAACGGAATAGGGGGAAAGGAGCTAACCACTTCCGCCACACTTGACAAAACTTTGCACATCGACTATTGGTCAAAAAACAGTGTATCGGACAAATATCTTCGTGATTCCCTGAACCTGAAATAGATACTTTTTCAACCCTGCTAATTATTCTTACGTTTCCTTTATTTTAGAAGATACGAACGAATAATTGTTACACTATGCTAAAAAACCAATCTGAGCTGTTTTCTCTTCCAAAAGATCATATTTACCTAAACTGCGCATACATGTCGCCTCTATTGAAGAGTGTGGAGGAAGCAGGCATCAAAGGCGTCCGCGGGAAGAGCGACCCTACATCCATATCTCCATCTGACTTTTTTAAAGACACCGAATTACTCCGAAAAGAATTTGGAAAACTTATAGGTACAACCGAATATAACCGTATTGTAATTATCCCCTCCGTTTCTTACGGAACTTCCACAGTAGCCAAAAATGTGCAGTTAGAAAAGAATCAGAACATCATAGTGATGGGGGAACAGTTTCCAAGTAACTATTATCCATGGAAAAGTCTTACGGACAAAGCAGGGGCAGAATTACGAACCATACATGCCCCAAAACTTGCAGAAGGAAGAGGCCAAGCCTGGAATGAGAAGATAATAGCTTCCATAGACGAAAACACCAAACTTGTAGCTATGGCACATGTACACTGGGCGGACGGCACTTTATATGATTTGAAAGCTATAAGGAAAAAAACCCGTGAAGTTGGGGCATTGCTGATCATCGATGGCACTCAATCTGTTGGGGCACTTCCTTTTAACATTGGAGAAATACAGCCCGATGCTTTGATCTGCGCCGGCTATAAATGGCTCTTCGGACCTTACTCCATCGGCATGGCGTATTACGGAGAAGCCTTTGATAATGGCGACCCTCTTGAAGAAAACTGGATTAACCGCGCAAAGAGTGAAGATTTTGCAGGACTGGTAAATTATCAGGATGATTATCAACCCGGAGCATTGAGGTACGAGGTCGGGGAACATAGCAATTTTATTCTGGTGCCAATGATGCTGCAAGCACTACGGCAGATTAATGACTGGGGCCCTGAAAACATCCAAAACTATTGCCATAACATTACCAGAGATGCACTTGCCCGGCTGAAAGGAACGGCTTATACTGTGGAGGATGATCAGTACAGGGCTCAACACCTATTCGGCATCCGGGCTGCAAAAGGACTTGATACCAACAGGTTAAAAGAGCTTATGGCCCGTGACAATATTCATGTATCCGTTCGGGGAGACGCAGTAAGGGTGGCCCCGCACGTGTATAACAGCGAACGGGAAGTGAACATGCTAATAGATAGAATTTTGGAACTTTGATGTTATTGGGTTTCCCCGCTTTCCCTTTTTAACAGGCCTATCCCGGAAGAAAAAAAGATGAGGCCCAAAATGGCGAGTGCCCAGGGACTGAGTGCAACAAGGTTGCTCCCAAAAATACCCAAAACACCTAATACCAAGCCAATGATTCCTGCTATTACAAGTATGATAGCCAATGTCTTGATCATGATATAATTCTGTTGATGTGACCTTTAGCGATCAATTTTCGTTCCTTTTCCGGAATATGGCGTGAAAAGCAATAAAATTGCCTTTAGTTTGTAAAAGTTCGCGGTTTTAATAACTAAATTAGGTATAGCTTTTACCATATGCGAGGTGTTTCTTCTACATAATTAACCTGATAATGAATAGATTGATATTGCTACTTATTTTGGCCTGCTTTACATTGACATCCTATGCGCAGGAAAAAAAATATATGTTCGTTTTTCTGAACAGCAACCCTGACAAGGAAGTACTATCCGAGCAAGCCGTTGACAGCTTACAAAAGGGGCACATGGCCAATATCCAGCGCCTTGCAGCAGAAGACAAGTTGCTTGTTGCAGGTCCGTTTGAAGGAGGCGGAGGTATTTTCATATTGAATACCAACGATATTACAGAAGCCAGGGAGTGGATATATACTGACCCGGCTATAAAAGCCAACAGATACAAAATAGAGATTCTTCCATGGACTCCCCGTTCAGGTGGAGTTTGTAAGGTGAATGAAGATGTTAAAATGGTCTTTTATACCTTCATCAGGTATCAAACACATATTACTAAGTTTAACGTACAGCAAGCTCCTGAGTGGTTTCTCAAACATGACCAATATCTCAACAACATAACTAAAACCGGCAATGTGATCTCTGAAGGTGTGTTTGACAATGATGACGGGAGCATCCTGATCATGAAAGGAGAGGTTGAGCCGGAGGTGATAATGTCTGATCCCGCAGTAAAAAATGGTATCCTTCAACCTGAAATCAAAACAATATGGGTAGGACAGGGCTCTTTTTGCGAAAGTTAGTCCCGTAAGCTTCTTTTTATTTACAATTAATGCTTTGAAATGAAAACAATCAAGTGGTCTTTGGTAATTGTCTTGTTATTATGTGCAGTATACTTTCTGGGGCCAAAGGTTGAGTCTCCTCAATTTAATAAAGAGTTGCCGGAAGTTGCCAATGACCTGCGCAGTCTTGAAAAGCAAATACAAAAACATGAGGAAGAAACTCCGAACATAAAGCCGGACAATCAATCCCGCATAATCTGGGCGGACTCTGCCTATCAAAAAACACCTTACAGCATCGTATACCTCCACGGCTTTTCTGCCAGCCAGGGCGAAGGTGCGCCACTACATTTGGAGATTGCAAAACGCTATGGCTGCAACTTGTATCTGCCCCGGCTCTACGGGCATGGTGTTGCCGATAAGGAACCGATGATTGACCTTACCGCAGAAAAGCTTATGAATTCCGCAAAAGAAGCCATAGCCATTGGCAAACAGCTTGGCGAGAAACTAATTATACTTGCTACCTCCACCGGTGGCACCTTTGCACTTTACCTTGCAGAGGGTGATCCTGACATTGCCGGGCTACTGCTTTACTCACCAAACATAAAAATCTACGATCCTAACTCCTGGCTGCTGGACGAGCCCTGGGGATTGCAACTGGCCAGGCTCGTAAAAGGCAGTGATTATAATCGTTGGGAAATTGATCCTGAAAGAGAACAGTATTGGATCAATGGATACCGGCTGGAAGCGCTTACACACCTGGAAAAACTTATTGAGGAGACGATGAATGAAGAAACTTTTGCCTCGGTAACGCAGCCGGTATTTTTAGGATATTATTATAAAAATGACAGCGCACAGGATCATACGGTATCAGTACCGGCAATGCTGGAGATGTATGACCAACTCGCGACGCCTGAATCCCTAAAAAGAAAAATAGCTTTTCCAAATGTCAATCACCACGTAATAGGATCATACCTTACCTCAGAAGACCTGGAGTCAGTAAGACAGGAAACTTTTAAATACATTGAGGAGGTGCTGAAGCTACAGCCTTTAGATACTGTTGAATAATGTGATATATTCCGCCTCACACCCCAACGACTTGTAGGGAAATCCTACAATTTTAAAATTAATGTTTTTATATATAATAATTATAATTGGCTGTAAATCAGAATATTAAGTTTAGTATGCAGCTCTGGCACGGTTCTGAAAGAAGGGTTATTCAAACAATGTTAAATTTTTAACCAACCAATTAAATAGTAAACAAATATGAAAACTTTAATTAGAACTATAGCCGCTTCAATGATCATTGCTGGAACTGCTGCTTTCAGCACAAATGCCGTAGCACAAGTAGAACAGCAAGATAAAATGGAGCAAAAGCAGGATGAAAAAGTTGAAATCAGAATGACTGAAGTTCCTTCACCTGTTTCTGAAGCAATTTCTTCTGACTATGCTGACTGGAAAGCTTCTAAAGTATATAAGGTAACTGACCCTAAATCAAGAAAAACGGTTTATGAAGTTCACTTCACAAGCCCTCAGGGAGTTACTGAAAAGAAAAAGTTCAGCGCAGAAGGCGAAGAAATTGATGGGTAATAACCTGTAATGTAACACTTTTCGCAAGAAGAGGCCTCTTCAAAACCCGGGATATCAAAATAAAACTTGCGGTTTTGATCAGGCCTCTTTCTTTATAACCAAGTAATTCTCTTTACTTCATGTCGAGCAGCCAATCTGAATGCCTAAACCGTTTCCACTCAACTTTTGCCAGGTCTATACTTTCATCATAAAGCGGCTGTTGTTCCCTGCCATTCAAACTTACTTTGCCTACTGCATAGATAGCTACTTCCGGATAGCCTTTATCAGCATAATCTTCCTTTAATATCTGCACAAATTGCCAGCACATATCAGGTCGGCTTGCTATAGCTTTAGACTGCTTATAGGTCAGGTATTTATTCGGGTTTACTCTCCATTCCCGGCCGGTTTTCGGATCTACTACTTTAAAAAAAACATAACCAGATTTAACCCTGAGCATCATGTGCCAGGAAAGCCTGTGCCCCTCCTCTGTCCAGTGTACATTGCCAGGGTACAGCCAGTGGCGCAATGGCAGTAAGATTTGCATCACAAAATATAACCCCACTATGTAAACCCAGGCAATTCTTGGTTTATAGGTATCGAGATATTCAGGTACGGGTTTTCTTTTAAAGAAAATTCTCCTGATAACTTCCGGTTCAAAGAAAAACACACCGAGGGCTATACCCATATACGGGAATACGCCAACCTGGAAAATAATTGAGTTGAACAGGTGAAAAAATATGGAGGCGATAAAGGCATATTTTCTGGTTCGCTTCCATATCAGCCCTGGAGCGATCAAAAGGTCAAACAGTATACCTCCGTATGCTATGGAGTGTTGAAACCACTCCTTGGCCAGAAGTGGACCTACGAGAAAATAATCGCTTTTATAGTCAAACCAAATGCTAATGGGTTTGGCAGCTATCCAATCGGGGTACATCTTGGCCACCGACGCGTAGATATACACTATAGTGGTTTGGATCGCAAATATCCACAGACACCACTGTGGGCATGTTAGGCTTTTTTTCTCCGGATGCCGCTTGGCATCTATTGAGGCATAGCGGTGCGCTGGAACAAGGCACATCAACATACACATCAATACCAGAAGATAATAATGGTTGTTGTAGTTGGTCTTTTGCATGAAATATACGCCCGACCACATAATGGTATAAATGCCAATGCCCAGCCGGTAGTAAAACCCAAACATGACCATTAAACCGGCTATACCCATAATGATATAGTGAATATACATTCCATAGCCAGGCAAGGGCTGTAGCCATGAAAAATCAATAAAAGGAAATGTATATTGTGGTTCGATAAAAGCCCTGCGGACCCACCCGGTAAGAATGGCTCCCCAGGCTTCTAAAAAAATCAATAGTCCGAAAACTATTCTGAAAAGGATAAGCGGACTGTTATCAACCGGACGAAATAACTTTTGCGTGAACGTCATACCTTTCTTACTTTGTTAACCTGAAAATCAAAAACATCCATTCGTTGATAATGGCCGCTCACATCCAGTGTCATTTGTTCCTTAATGCGGTCGGAGAGATCTATTTCAGCCGCTACCAGACCTTCTTTATCGTATAATGGAGGTATTATATACTCTCCACGTGGGTCTATGATGCAGCTTCCTCCGTTAAGCACAAGTTTATCCGGGTCATTGGCCAGCTCCGTGGGCAGTGTTAGTTCCGTAGGAAATTCTGAAGCCTTCATTATCTGACCGGCAGCCAGCACAAAGCAGCGGCCCTCAAAGGCATACTGTCTGCTGGCAATAAGGTGTTTATCATGTACAGTAGGCCATGCTGCAATGTGAATATCTTCAGCCTCATCATGCAATGCCTGGCGTGTCAGAGGCATCCAGTGCTCCCAGCACACTAAAGCACCCACCTTACCAACAGATGTCTCTGCTACCTGTAGCCCATGCCCGTCACCCGGGCCATAGATCATTCGCTCAGTATATGTCGGCACAAGTTTTCTATGATGATTGGCCAACCTGCCTTTTTCATCAAAGGTCAGCAACGTGTTGTAAACCGTACCACTGGCCCTGCCCTTTTTAATTATCTCATTGACTCCAATTACAATGGCCATTCCATGCTTTTGAGCCATAGCAGCGATTATTCCTGTTTCTTTACCGGGAACTTCGATGCTGCTTTGCCTTAACTTAAGGTAAGCTTCTTTGGTAGCTGCATTGTCCCATTGGGCTATTTCAGGGCAATGGTCAAGCCAGACAGGATAACCTGACAGCCATGTTTCTCCAAATACAAGCAGTCTGATTTTTTCTGCCGAGGCCTGATCCACGATCTGCTCCAGGCGCTTCAGGCTCTTCTCAAGATCAAGGTGATGAGCGGCATATTGTGCGATGCCTACTTTTTGCAAGGTCATATTTTCAACAATAGCAGTTTTGGTGTTGCTTAACCGGGTGAAGATAAAAAAAGCCATCCAGAAAGGGTATCCGGATGGCTGATTAAATAATTGTTATTCTTCATCAAAATTTAATGCCCAGGTCCAGGGCAAGGTAATCATTCTTCAATGTGATGTCATCATCCAGCCTTACCTGGTCACCTACAGTGTTCAGCAAGCCCCGACTGTAAGAAAAGCCACCAAATACAATGGTATTCACTCCCACTTTATATTCAAGGCCAACGCCAATCAGTAATGACGAATCAAAAAGTTTAAAGTCCTCGACATAATAGTATCGGTCCTTTTTCGGATCATCTTTTACATTAACCTCCATAGTAGCCCCCATCTGGAAATATATTCTCTTATCCAGGGCCACTTCGTTGGTAAAAAGCTTTAGCGTAACGGGTATTTGAATGTATTGCAGCGAATACTCCTCAACCTCTGTACCTGATGGCTGCCTGGCCTTAAGGCCCGCCCTTTTGGAAACCAATAACAATCCGGTACTTACAAAATAATTCTCCGTAAGCTGAAAATCGGCTATAGGACCCGCCACAAAGCGTAAACCAGCCCCATCGGTACTGAATGAAACTGTATCTGATTTGGAATCTATTCTGTTTGTTGAAATAGTTGGGCTAAATTTGAAGCCAAGCTTAAACTGGGAAA
>NZ_SMLW01000039.1 GCF_009711405.1 Fulvivirga kasyanovii
GCTAAGGCAAACACGGATGCGTCAACAAAACCTTCACCTCCCGAAAGCCCCATTGTTTGTGTTTTCACCACCAACCATATGTTTTATGGATTGAATAACATTGGAGCGGCCGTTTTTATATTTCTTTGCTTAGGGGCTAAATGTGCTGAAATTTGTTTTTGCTATGTGTGCCAAAGCGGTCAGCATTTCATGGCGGGGGTTTCCTATGGCACATTTACCACTGATTAGATTTCCCGGGGTTGCACCCCGGGCTAATCACATTCAGCACCTACGGCGCTGCTTTTCGCCCTTAAGTTAACGGCTATGGA
>NZ_SMLW01000590.1 GCF_009711405.1 Fulvivirga kasyanovii
CAGCCCTGATTGGCGTACTCTATTTTGCGGGTATCATTGGTGGTACGTTGGCCATTGTGCTGCTTATAGTAGCCGGTATATTTATTCTTACAAGTTTTGTAGGCTTTTGTCCGCTGTACTTTCCTTTGGGCATTTCTACCAAAGGCAGGAAGAGTAAAGCTTGAGCAAAAAGTAATCCCCGGGTTTAATGAAAGAGCCCGGGGATGAAGGTTACAGGTATTGGAGCAGGGCTAAAGGACCCGCTCAATAAAGTAGAAAAAATCCTCTTTGTATTCCACAAAGTTTTTGTTAAATGCGTCCAGTTCATTCATCAGTTCGTTATGCTCTTTAAAATATTCCGTTCTTGATTCATCCCTGGTCTCAAGCATTCCTGCCAGACGTTTTTCATGGTCGCGAAGCTTGCTCCTTAGCGTATCTACCAATTCCCCATTATAATAGATGAGCAGGTTCTGAAAATGATCTATACGCTTTTTGTCTTCCACATCGGTGAACTTGGGGGCATTCTGGTCAAGTAGTTTCTGAAAGAAAGCCAGTTCATGCTTCCAAAGCAATGCGGTTGAAAGCCACTCCAGTGTTTTTCTGTGTTTATCCAGCAGGCTTGGCTGAACAATGTACTTATCGGTAACTGAGGTAACGGATATCATGGCGTGAAACTTTTAAATATTTATACAGCTAAGATACCCTGCATTGATTCCTCTTAAAATGACCTAAATCACCCTTTGGGTTGACCTTGGTCATCGGAGTTTAGCAGGGGTTAAACTAGGTTTGTTTTGTAAGCAACTTGTTCAATGAGAAAAGTGAAGCTAATTCTGTACCTCGTCAGACAGCTTATCGAAGTTGCCCATGCAAAAGGAGTAAAGGTAGGTTTCCTGATTGAAAATGGCATAGATTCTATTTCCTTCAATCCGGACGCCATCATTCGGGGCACTGAAAATATTGCTGCAGCCGAAAACAAATAGAAATCCAGGGCGGACCACAGTTACAGTTTTTAAATGATTTAACAACTTTATATCTTGATCATTAGAGTGACGAACGGCTTAGGTCACTGTACTTTTTCAAAAAATGAGCATATGCCAACCCAGAAACCTATTGCTAACAGCAACTCACACATTCTAAAATGGTTGCAATTCATCTTTTTCGGATCTGCCATCCTGTATTTCGGAAGGGACATATTTGTACCCATAAGTTTTGCCGTGCTGATCAGTTTCATTTTATACCCCATTTGTGCCTGGCTGGAAAGGAAAAAAGTGGGGCGAATGGCAGCCATAGTCATTTCATTGAGCATTCTCGTGCTTTTAGGCCTGCTTTTGGTGGCCCTTTTAATAAGCCAGTTCATAGCCTTCCTCGACGAATGGCCAACATTGCAGTATAAGCTCAACCAGTCGCTTCAGGACCTGAGCCAAATGCTGATCGATGTGTTTAATATCTCCAAAGACCAGCAGGAGAGTTTACTGAACCGTATGTCCGATGAATCAGGAATTAACCTGTTCGGCGTCCTGCGCAATGCAGTTTCGGCATCGGCACTTTCCATTGTACTTATGGTGTTAATCCCCGTTTATGTAGTGCTGATCCTTTACTACAGGAGCTACTGGATGGAGATACTATACCGCATGTTCCCTTCGGAGCGAAATGCGCGGATGCTGAAGATCATCTCCCTTACTATACAGACTTATTACAATTTTATTAAAGGGATGGCTATTGTCTATCTAATTGTAGGCACGTTAAACAGTATCGGGCTGCTGATATTAGGAGTTCCACATGCCATATTGTTTGGTTTTATAGCCTCGGTTCTAACATTCATCCCTTATGTGGGTATAATTGTAGGATCACTGCTGCCCATCGCCATGTCGTGGATCACCTATGATTCCGTCTGGTACCCCGTGGGCATCATAGCCATCTTTGCCTTTGTACAGTACCTGGAGGCTAATGTTATATTTCCGCTGGCAGTGAGTAACAGGCTGCATGTCAATACCTTGGTAATGCTTATCGCTATATTTATAGGAGGCTTGCTGTGGGGTATGGCCGGTATGATCCTCTTTGTGCCATTCGTCGGCATCATAAAACTCATCGCAGATCAAAACCCTAAATGGGAAACCGTGTCAATGATGCTGGGAATGAAAAACGATAAACAAGATGAACATAAATAAAGAGTGGCACGAGGCGCACCCCATGCCCAAAAATCCAACGCTGGAGCAGCGAATTGAATGGCATATCGAGCATTCAAAAGCCTGTAAATGCAGGGGAATGCCCAAATCCATACAGGAGGAAATAAAGAGACGGAAAGGTTGATGAGTTTACTGTTCTTAGTTTACAGTTTTGCTTGTCACCAGCTACGGTAACTGGTGATAGATCAAACTAAGAACAGTAAATCAAGAAATATGAACTATGAACTGTGAACTAAAACCCGAACCACCGGCTTCATTGTTACTTTTGCTGTGATTGAGTTGGAAATAAGACAGGCGCGTTCTGTTTTGTCCAGTATTTTCAGGGCACGTTCGCGGTCTTCTTCATCAATTAAGATAACTACAGGTTCTAAATGTACCTCGGTCATGTATAATTTTCCATCCACCATTTCCAGTTTGCCCCTGGAATTGCACGAGAAGCCTTTGAATTCCAGTTTTGACTTTTCGGCTATGGCCAGAAAAGTGGTCATAAAACAACTGCTTACAGCGGCGGTAAACAAGTGTTCGGGCGACCATAGACCCTCAATACCTTTAGGGAATTGAGGAGGTGTAGCTACCTCCAGGCTGCCATTGCAAGGTGTCATATTATGAAGTTCAGGAGAGCTCATCAGCCCCTTTCTGTCCTTTGTCCAGGTAATGTCGATATTATAAAAGTGTGGTTCCATGTATTTAAGATGTTAAGTTTTAGTAGCTCAAACCTAGCCTCTAATGGTTTGTCAGAGTATGACTGAGATCATAAGAACAGTTGAATATTATCAATAAACTGAATAACAGTGTAATAAGAATCTTGGGGTGGCATGACGGTGGTCATTCGGGTATTGAGTTTAAATGACGTATTTTATGTTTTATGGAGGGGATAATAATAAATATCCAAATGCTATGAACCGCTTATTGACAGATACAAAGCAACTCGACAGGCTTATTCAGGAAAGTACAGGACCGTGCCTGTCTTTAGAAGTGCCAACGCAAAATGACCCGGTACAGAGTAAGCACAACAACCTGGTGGTGCGTACCATAGTGAAGGAAGCAACCACCTTGATCGATAATATGGTCGCCCCTGACAATGTCAAAAAAGACTTGAAATTCAAACTAATTTCGATATATGAAACGATTGATTTCAAATACTCGTGGCATGGTATAGGTATTTATATATCCCCGGCCATAGTTATGTATGTCCATTTCCCGTTTCATGTTACAAAACGGATTAATCTGGGGCAGCGGTTTATTATCCGGAATGTGCTGAAATTGAAACAGTATATGGAACCCTACAAAGTCTTGCTTCTTACCAGCAATAAAATAAGGTTATTTACTGTAGCGGGTGATGTGCTTGAGGAGGTTAATGACAGCCATTTCCCGATGACTTATGATGAAGAGTACGAGTATTCAAAGCTGGTTATGGGCAATTCATATGGCTATACCATGAAGGGTTTTGAAAAAGACAGAGCTGCAATGCAGCAGAGCAGGATCAATACCTTCTTTAATGAGGCGGATGAGATGCTGAAAAATTACGCTGATGATGTTAATCAAAATGTGGTGCTGGCAGGTACGGAAGAAGTGCTCGCTAACTATGAAAGGTCGTCAGGCGGGGCACTGGTGGTAGGAGAGGTTACCGGCAGTTACAATGATTACAACCTTAAAATAATGGCAGAAAAAGCCTGGCAATGTATAAGAGAGTACAAATATGCCAGGACAAAAGAGGCCATAACCCTGCTCGATGAACAAAGGGGAGGGAACCTGGTGGTATCAGGTGCTGATGATGTGCTGAATGTGGCCAAAGAGGGAAGAGGGCAGGTACTATACGTAGAAAAGGACTACCAATACACCAAAGACCCTTTAGGTGTATACGACCTTGTTGATGAAGCCATACTTACTATACTGGAAAAGAATGGTGACATAGTTATCACAGAAAATGATGAGCTTATCGGATATGGACGAATAGCCATGAAATTAAGATATTAAGAATAAGGTAAAACAAGCATGCAGCAGTGGCCGGTGGAGAGCCCAGGCCATTGCTATACTTAAGTCAATACAATTTTCCCCTAAACCTGGCTCCCGTGTTTTAGACCTTCAAGGGATCAGTAAAGCTTACCGGCTATGGAATGCTTTTTTATAATCTGCCGACATTTTCTCATCATCATTACACCCCTGTGGAGAATTAGTGACCGATAATATTAAACTGTTTTGCCAGGTAGTTAATGAACATATTCAAAAAGCTGAATATCACAATCACCAGCCAGTCAACTATGGTCAGAGGATAAAGCGCAAGAACCTCACGAAAGACCTCAAATTGATATAAAAATCCAATAATCACGATCCCGGAAGCCACAGCGTACCAGACGTACCTGTTGCGCATGACGTGAAAAAATTGCTGCTTGAGGAGTTCTTCAATTTAATAGAAAACAATCTGAATACTAAGATCAGCTTATAACGCAAAGCACACGATGAGCATTGACAGGTTAAAGAGCGACTCTTGTCATAAAAAGCATACATGCTCCAATTTCGTATCGAATATTTTATTAAATTGATAAAAAGGATTTTATATGATTGGACAGAGGTTCCTTGAGGGTGAAGCGGGCTTTAAGGTGCTGTTTGATTGTGCAACGGTCAGTATTTTGGTCGTTAATGAGAAAGGGTATATAGAGTTATCTAATCCATGTGCAGAAAAGCTTTTTGAATATGATAAGGGAGAGTTAATTGGCAAACCCATAGAAACCCTTATTCCAGCACACCTTCGTAAAAAACACGTACTTCACCGGGAGAAATATTTTGAAAGCCCCAGATCACGACCTATGGGAAGCGACCTGGAACTGTACGCACAAAAAAAGACCGGAGATGTATTTCCTGTGGAAATCAGCCTCGGACATTATGAAATTGAGGATGAAAAACTTGCCGTGGCGTTCGTGACAGACATCACTGCCCAGGTAAGGGCTAAAAAGATGATAGCCGAAAGGGAGGCCTGGTTCAGGAGTATGGCAGAGAACTCTCCGACTATGATATGGGTGGCAGATGAAGGAAAAGCCTGCTCTTATTTCAACAACACATGGCTGGAGTTCACTGGCCGCAGTATCAGTCAGGAAAAAGGTATCGGGTGGCTGGATATTGTTCACCCGGATGATAAAGAAATGGTGCTAGACGCTTATCAATGTGCTTTTGGTCGCAAAGAGCCCTACACTGCAAAATACAGGCTTAAAAGAAATGACGGAAGGTACCGGTGGATACAAGAAATAGCCAAACCGACCTATTCCCCCGATGGAGAGTTCACTGGCTACATGGGATCCTGTTCTGATGTGCATGATCAGTTTATGATGCAGGAGGAGCTGGAATTAAAAGTATGCGAGAGAACGCAGCAGTTAAACGATGCCCTTAACCGTGAGAAAGCCGTAAGTGAGATGAAATCAAGGTTTGTGTCCATGGCTTCCCATGAATTTCGAACCCCTCTGAGTATTATGCTCTCCAGCGTTTCATTAATAGACCAATATATCGGAGCAGAAAAAGATGGACGTATTGACAAACATTTGAATAAAATACGGGCATCCATAAACAACCTGACTGGGGTACTCAACGACTTCCTGTCTATAGATAAACTGGAGCAAGGCAAGGTAAAGCTGGAGTATGATATTCTAAGTATTTCAGAATTTGCGCATGATGTGGTGAATGACATGCAGTTTTTAAAGAAGAACAAACAGCGGATCAATATGCAACTTGAGGGTGAAGATACGCTGGTGCTGGATGCAAAAAAGCTCAGGCATATTTTGGAAAACCTGATTTCAAATGCCATCAAATATTCTCCGGATGGAACTGATATTGATCTGCATATACAAAATATCAATGGCAATTTACAGATCCTTGTTCATGACGCAGGCATTGGCATCCCGGAAGAGGAGCAGATACATTTATTCAATAAATTTTTTCGGGCTACAAATACAGGAAGCGTACAGGGAACAGGTCTGGGCTTAACAATAGTGAAGAGATATGTGGAATTAATGAACGGATCAATTACTTTTAAGAGTCTGTCAGGAAAAGGAACAACATTCACCATTAAATTGCCGAATTTGGATTAACATGAAGACAGTATTGGTCATTGAGGACAACAAAGAGATCAGGGAAAATACTATTGAACTTTTAGAGCTGGCGGGTTACCGTGTGATTGACGTAGAGGATGGGAAGGCCGGTATTGAAGCCGCAGGAAGGGAACTACCCGATATTATATTGTGCGACATTATGATGCCTCAGGCCGATGGCTATGAAGTTCTGGAAACGCTTAAAAGCAACTTATCAACCTCGGGCATCCCCTTTATATACCTTACAGCAAGTGCTGAAAAGAAAGAGATTCAGAAAGCCATGGATATGGGTGCCAATGCCTATATATGCAAGCCCTTTGATGTCAATGAGTTAATGGATACTGTTGAGCGTCTGCTGCAATAATATGTGATTTTCTCAAGCTGTTAAAAACCTTCCGTAAAACAACAAAAATCATGATATCCGGCGATACAGGTCATCGCTGAAAGCCTTCCGTTGGTGTAATTTTAAAATAAAAAAACGGAGGTAATTATGAACTTAACAGTGAAAAAAAATGGAGGTTTTCCTTCATTGCTAACCGACTTCTTCAGCCCCAATTCATTATTAGGTCGCGACTTTTTTGATTTTGATTCAGAAATGTGGCCTACCCGATTGGGGGTAAATGTACCAACTGTCAATATTAAAGAGTCTAAAAAAGACTTTATGCTGGAACTGGCCGCTCCCGGTCTCGAACGTAAAGACTTTAATATTGAAATTGACAATAATATTCTGAGCATCAGTGCTGAGAAAGAAGAAGAAGTGAAAAAAGAAGAGGGTGACTATTCCAGAAAAGAATATTCATTCAACTCTTTCTGCAGAACATTTACGCTTCCTGAAAACATCAAGGAAGATAACATCAAGGCCAGATATGAAAATGGTGTATTGAAGCTGACCATTCCCAAACTAAAAGAAAGTGCTGTAAAGCCAGCTCATAAAATCGATGTTTCATAGTCGGTACGGTCATACCTACGTTGTTGGAGCAAAGGAAGATACGCAGAACGGTGCATGGCTCCGGAGACCCGGAGGTGTCTTCTTTTGCTTCATTGTTTTAATACCAAACTACCAAGCAAGATGAAAACTGACGAACAAATAAGAAAAGATGTGATTGAAGAGATCCGCTGGGATCCTCAAATATCCGACATAGCTCCTCACATAGGTGTAAGCGTGGACAACGGGGTGGTAACGCTCTCCGGTACAGTTGAGTTTTATACACAAAAGCTGGCAGCCGAGAAGGCAGCCCAAAGGGTCAGTGGCGTTAAAGTTGTGGCTGTTGACATAGAACTGAAAGGTCAAAATAAAGATGTAACCGATGCCCAACTGGGTGAGGCTATCAGAAATGCACTGGCCTGGCATAGTGCAGTCAACGAGGACCGGCTCGAAATCAAAGTAGATAACGGTTGGGTGTACCTTTCCGGTACCGTAAAGTGGGACTACGAGCGTAAGGCTGCCGAGCGGTCGATAGAGAAAATAATAGGGGTCAAGGGGATTATCAACCGGGTAAAAGTGGAGAACGAAATAGTGGAACCAAAGCACATCAAAAGAAAGATCAGCGAAGCTTTTCATCGCCATGCCTCTGTTGATGTTGAAAATATTACCGTAGACGTCAATGGCAGCACCGTAACGTTGAGGGGAAAAGTAAGCTCATGGGCAGAACGGGAAGATGCCGAGGACGTGGCCTGGGCCATGCCCGGGGTCACCGAAGTGGCAAATAACCTGGTGATTGATACCAGTATCTATGCTGAGCATTAAAAGCCACAAAGCCGGACTAATTCTTTTAATCCATGAATGCTAAAGGAGCCTCTTAGGCTAAATTCTCATTATATGATTAAAGTCAGCCATGAGGGCGACATCTGTCATATCGGACTTAAGAGGCCGGTCCTACCTTTAGGCCATGGAAGTAATCAAACCTTAAACAATGGATACATCAGTTGCTCTATTATCAGAATTGCGTGAATGTTTGGGAGAAGAAGGCAAGCTTTCCATGACCAAACATGTTTTTGTAGGTTTTGATGGATTTGTAGATAAAATCAAGAAAGCCGTAAAGCAAAAAAATAAGCTGGACACGGTTTATTATAATACACTTAATGAATTTTCAGAACGGATCGATGCTGCCTCAGGTAAGAGTGGCCAGGTTGAAATGGTTACTGAAAAGATCAAACTGGGAGGCAATGCACCCATACTGGCAGATACCCTGGGTAAACTAGGAGTTCAGAGCACATGCCTGGGCAGCATGGGATACCCCAAAATACATGAGGTGTTTGGGCAGATGGATGAAAAGTGCAGGCTTATTAGCGTGCTGAACCCGGGAGAGAGTGATGCCATAGAATTTGACGATGGCAAAATGATCTTTAGCGAACTGAGCGTTTACGATAAATATGACTGGGAGTACATCAGAAATACCGTGGATCTCGACGAGATCAGGCAGGCTGTAAGGGAGAGCAATCTTATAGCCTTTGTTAACTGGGTAAATCTGCCACACGCCAGCGATATCTGGACAGGCATGCTCAACGACCTGATCAAGCCTTCAGGCAAAAAAGATTTTCTGTTCCTTTTCGACCTCTCTGACCCTTCCAAAAAATCGGCAGAAGAGATAGATGAAGTGCTGGGGCTGATGAGTAGTTTCTTTCCTTATGGGAAAGTGACATTGGGCATCAATGAAAATGAGGCACTCAAAATATGGGCAGCCATAAACCGCGTGGATCTTAGCCAGCCGGGAGCGAAAAGCAAACTCCCTGCGGTACAGGAAGCCGGAAGACAGATATATCAGGTCATGAATATAGATTACCTTCTCATACATCCCGTTGACCGGACTATATTATTCCATCAGGGCGATGTATTGGAGATGCCGGGAAGGCTGGTGACAGAGCCCAAAGTACTGACCGGGGGAGGTGATAATCTCAACGCCGGATACTGCGTAGGGCTGATGTCCGGATTTTCACTGCCACTCTGTATGCTTTTGGGTATGGCAGCATCAGGTGCATATATTCAAAATGGAAAAAGTCCTGATGTTAGGGATATAAAAGACTATATTGGTATCTGGATAGACGAACTTTCGAAAAACGTCAGGGAAAACGAGCATTTGCTTACTGAGTAAAATTAATAATATACATTTTTAAATATAACAGAGATGAAGACCATCATTGAAACACCCAACTTTAAGGCGAAGCAGGAATTGTTGGATTTTGTACAGGAAAAAACAAGTAAACTTGACTTGTTTAGCGACAAGATAATTGAAAGCAGGGTTTTCCTGAAACTTAATAATTCAGATAACAAGGAGAATAAAGTTTGCGAATTAAAAGTCCTTATTCCGGGCAACGACCTCTTCGCCTCAGCCGAAAGCACATCTTTCGAAGAGGCAGTGGTTAAAGCCGTAGAGGGTGTTAAGCACCAGATTGAGCGTTGGAAAGATGCAAAAAACAAAAAGTCCCATTCTACACCTTTGTAATTCAAGTTTAAGTAATAACACAAAAACCGGGGCCGTTTCAGTATCTGAAACGGCCCTCTTTATGTCTACAGCTTGAACTTACCGATCACCGACCACCCGCTAAAGAGCGGCATAAGTCCACACCGGCCGCGTGATCTGGTCGATCACACCTTCGGTAATGCTTTTGTGGAACAGGTGGGACAGGCCACTTCGGGCATGGGTACCAATGGCTACCATATCCATAGGCTCATTATTGGTAAAGTCGATAATGCCTTTCTCTTCACTGCGGTAGTTCCTGAAATGCAACGCATAGTTCTTGATCTTGTAGTGCTTAACAAATTCTTCAAGCGCACTGCTGGCCTCTGCATCACTTTTAAAGAGGGCGGGAGTATTGATCAGCAGTATGTTCAACGTAGCCCCGAAAAACTCCTGCAATTCTTTCACCTTATGGATAAACTTGGTTTGCTTGAGTGACAGGTCTGAGGGAAACAATATATTTTTAATTGTATCCGCTTCTACAGCCTTATGTACCGCCAGTACCGGCACAGTAGAGTGGCGCACCACTTTTTCCGTGTTAGAGCCGATGATCATCTCCTGTATTCTTGAAATGCCCGTAGTTCCCATTACTACAAGGTCAAACTTCTTCTTTTCGGTGATCCTTTTTACAGCCGACAGCACATCATCATACACCATTTCAAAATTTACGCGTGCAAAACCCCCAGCGCTTTTTTTCATTTTCTTAAACTCCTTTTCGGTGTCCTTTTCAAATTCAGCCAGCAAAAGGGGATCATAAGACAGGTGAGCTCCTCCCGGAATGTAGATGGCGTGAAACACTACAACTTCCCCATGATTTACAGCAGCGAGGTTCAGCGCCATTTTAAAGGCTTCCATGGAAGGCTCGGAAAAGTCGGTTGGAACAAGTATACGTTTCATAACTTTTTTCTTTAAAGTTATCAGGAAGAGCGCTTATAAATTATGACTGGTATTTGCCGGCACATATGATAATTGTCATATGAAGTGGCCGCTACCTGTTTGTCTTTAAACTGTTGAAAATCACGTTCTAAGAATGATGCAAGTCATATCCATTATGCATAACACCTGGTAATTTTATAGTAAATAATACTCCAATGACTAATATTCTGGTACCCTATGACTTCTCCGACCAGGCCGCCAACGCTTTTAGGTTTGCCTTGCAGTATGATGAGGGACAAAAACGAACAGTACACCTTTTACATGTGGTGGAGATGATGTCCAGGCCTTTTTTGAACCTTGAAGAAGAAGTGCTCGATGACCTGAAAAGTGAAGTGGAAAAGAAAATCATTACCAGGGTAAGCGAAGAGATTTTGAATAAATTTTCACTTGAGAGGAACCATGTGAAGGTACAGGTAGCTTTCGGCCATACCGCCCAAACCATACTTAAATTTGCAGACAGCGACAAAATGGATCTGATCATAATGGGTACCCGTGGAGTGACAGGGATGAGGGAGTTACTGGTGGGGTCCAATACTGAAAAAATAACAAGGGCTTCCGCCATACCAGTGATAGCTGTGAAGAACTATGTAAAACCCGAAAGGATAAAAAATATCGTTTTCCCCAATACATTACTATCCGATGCAGATGAGAACCTTATTATGAAAATTAAGGCGCTTCAGCACCATTTTGGGGCTACTCTGCATATTGTATGGATCAATACCCCCACCAATTTTCAAAGGGACGTAGTTACCCGCGAGGAACTCAAGCGTTTTAGCAAATGGTATATGTTTAAAGATTATACCATCAACATTTATAACGATACCGATGAGGAGGCCGGTATGATCAACTTCGCGCACATGATCAACGCAGACATGATAGCACTGGGTACGCATGGCCGTAAAGGATTGGCACATGTGCTTAATGGCAGCCTGGCCGAAGATCTGGTGAACCACGCCGATGTGCCGGTATGGACTTATACAATCAAAGAGAAAGAATAACAATTAATTACATAAATCATGGAACTGTTAACTAACCCCAAAGCTGATTACCTGCTTGGAGCAAGTCTTGAGTCGCTCCATGCTGAAAGCAATACCTGGCTTAGTGAGATAGGCTTTTGGAAGGACGAAATGGCCTTTTTTATAACCTTCTCACAAAGAAAAAGACATCGGCGCATTTCCCTCCGGATAAGCAGGCTGCCCTGGAAAAGGAGCTGGCCCGTATCAGTAATGTAGAACTGGAAAACCTCAGGGCGGAGGTCAGGGGCCATGAGGCCTTGCTGGCCGGATTATTTAAAGCAGACTCTCTGAAAGAGGAGGGATATAGGGAGGCACATCGTAAACTTTTAATGCATATGCATGAAACGCTTCAAACGATCAGAAAATTTAAAAAAGAGATTTTTGCTTTTGTTGAGAAATATGGGTGATTCGTCAGAAGTATGAAATTTCTGACCTAAATCATAGCCTGATGTGACTGGCATCATGCTGTGCAAAGCAGGTTTCACATAATTTAGTTGCAAAACCGGATTCTGATGTGAGGTACCTGCTTTTTCTTTATATAGTTTTCAGGTAGCACAAACATCTTGTTTATCGGGAGTGAAGGCGTTAACTTGAATGGTGTTACTCTTTATCCCTTTGGTTAAAATAATGTAGACAATATCCATTAACCCCCATATGTATGAGCTACACCATATTAGTCATCGAAGATAATCAGGATATGGCCGAGAACATCATCGGCATCCTTGAGTTGGCTCATTATAATGTCAGGCATGCCCTCAATGGCAAAATAGGTGTAAGTATGGCGCAGAAAGACCCGCCAGACCTGATATTGTGCGACATCATGATGCCTGAGCTGGATGGCTATGGCGTTGTTCATATATTGAGCAATAATCCTGAAACGGCGGATATCCCGTTTATATTCCTTACTGCCAAGGCTGATAAAAGTGACTTTCGTACAGGGATGAACCTTGGGGCAGATGACTATATAACCAAACCGTTTGACGGACTGGATTTGCTGAAAGTGATAGAAACCCGGCTCAGAAAGAGTGAATTGTTAAAGTCTAAATATAGCAATAATCCGAGCGATGTAAGCACTTTTTTCAGTAAAGCCAGGGAGCTTAAGGAGTTTCAGAAGCTCTCGGAAAACAGGCCCGTGCGCACCTTTAAAAAGAAAGACCTGATATTTATGGAAGGCCAGAACCCCAACGACCTCTACCACATAGAGAAAGGGCGCATCAAAACCTATAAGATTAACTATGATGGCAAAGAGCTGATCACGGGAATCCACAGTGAGGGGGATTTTCTGGGCTATGTGCCACTGCTTGAGGAGAAACCTTACAATGAAAATGCCGAAGCCCTGGAGGATGTAAGGATATCGGTTATACCAAAAGCCGATTTTATCACCCTGATCTATTCCAGCAAAGACGTAGCCCGGAAGTTTATCAAGATGCTGTCCAATAATCTGGAAGAAATGGAAAACAGGCTGCTGGACATTGCCTATCAGTCGGTACGCCAACGTGTGGCCAGCGCTTTGTTAAAGATCCACGGTCAATTTGCGCGTGAAAATAAAGACGCTGTCATCACCATAGCTCGCCGGGACATCTCCAACATAGTGGGCACCGCCACCGAATCCCTCAACCGCACCCTCGCCGACTTCCGCGACGAAAAACTCATAGAAATATCAGGCGAAGGGCTGAGGATTATTGATAAGGCAAAATTGGAGAAACTGCTGCATTAGTTGTTCGTTGTCGGTAATCGGTATTCTGTGAACGGTAAACTCAGGGATTGTCAGCCAGTAACCAGTAACCAGTAACCAGTAGCCAGTAACCAGCAACCAGCCCCCAGAAAAATATCCAAAACCTGACGAATGTCATTGAAAATCAAATTGCTATTATCCTACTTTGGGTTTTTATCTGATTTTGACATGACCAATATCATTGAAGAAGGGAGTGTACAATCCTTAATTTGCAAAAATTGATATAGTTTAGGTGGAAGGAATGACCTCATTTAAAATAATACTGGGTGTACTTTTTGGTGTATTGGTGGCAACTATAGCTGTGTTGGGCCTGGTCTCTTATCGCACCTCCCTTGTAGTTGACGATACCTCGCAGTTGGTGAAAGATACCCGAAAGGCCATACACCTCGCAGAAGATATTTCATCGCTGTCCAAAGACATACAACTTGAGAGTAACGGTATTTTTGTGAGCAGTGACTCCGGTTACGTAAGGCCGTACCATGAAGCCCGGACACTAATACTTTCTAAAATGGAAGAGTTGAAAGGCTTCTCAGCAGACAGGTCCCTTGAAAAGGCTAAAGTGGACACGCTGGAAGTACTGGTGCGGGAGCTATTGACCTTCGGTGATATGGCATTGGTCGTTAAACAAACCCCGGAAAACACTTTGCAGGACCGTATTGATCAGGCAAAAGCCCTGCGTGATCGCTTTACACTGATCATTGATGACATTAAGAATGAAGAGAGCCGCCTGATGCAGATCAGGGAAAAGGCCAATCAGGCCAGTATAGAGACATTTGACAAGCTGTTTTTAATGCTGCTCATAGGCATGGCGGTCTTGCTGTTTGCTACATTTTTTGTTATCCGTTACAATTTCAACAAACGAATACGCGTAGAGCACAAGCTGCAAAATGCCAATGACCTGTTTAGCAAACTCTTCAATGAAAGCCCCATAGGAATAGTCATAACCCAGAATGACAACGGTATAATTACTGATTGCAATAAAGCTTTCGAAGAACTGGTGAATTATAGCAAAGAAGAAATGCTGGGTAAAACAGCCGTTGAACTCAATATTTTAGAGTCAGCTCAACAGCGTGAAGAAATAACGAAAGTAGCGCGTGAGCAAGGCAAGGCGCAGGATGTGGAGACCTACCTGATGCCCAGGGATAGGGAGCCTGTCTGGGTGGCCATATCTATGCAACTGATACATGTCAGGGATAAAGAGTGCCTCATGTCGGCAGTGGCTGATATCACCTCTCACCGGAAAGCCGAAGAGAAGATCAGAAGTGCTTTGGAGGTAGAGAAAGAGCTGAGCAAAATGAAATCAAACTTTGTCTCCATGGCTTCACACGAATTCAGGACACCGCTTACCACTATTCTTTCTTCGGCATTCCTGCTCGAAAAGTACCTCAAAGATGGAGAGCAGCCCGCGGTTATGAAGCATATAGCCCGGGTGAAGTCATCGGTAAACCTTCTTACCTCTATTCTTGACGAATTTTTATCCGTTACTAAAATTGAAGAAGGTAAAATAGAACCGAAAATGGAGAAACTAAACCTGAAAGACTACCTTCAAAGTATTTGTTTAAACTTTCGAAATTTCACTAAACCGGGCCAAAACATTACTTATCAGCATAACGGTGATGAGGAGATATACTCTGACCCTGTATTGCTAGGAAACATAGTTAACAATCTGGTTACCAATGCTATAAAGTACTCTCCGGAAAATACAGAGATTCATGTCACATCCGCTCTGAATGACCATATTCACCTCAATGTTAAAGATATGGGCATTGGTATACCCGAGGCAGACAAGAAGTACTTGTTCGAGCGCTTTTACAGGGCTTCCAACGCAGGTACAGTGCAGGGAACAGGCCTGGGCCTGCACATTATGAAACATTATGTCGACATGCTTAATGGCTCGGTGGAAGTGGTGAGCGAAGAGGGTAAGGGTACTGAGTTTAAGCTTGACTTTGAGAATGTTCGCCCGGAAGAGGAAGTATAGGCCATTCTATTAGGGGTAGAGATAACAATCATCAGACTGGTGTGATTCCCGTCATTGATGACCATAGCCCGTTTTGATTAATTTTAGAAAAAGCTAAAATTATGAATGGGCATACCGAGATATTGATCAGGGACAGAGGGCATGCAGGAGAGTTGCTCAGCATGAAACTCAGGCGCTACGAAAAAGGTAACGCAGTAGTGGTAGGGATACCTCATGGCGGCGTATGTGTGGCATCCGCCATAGCAGAAAATCTGGAGCTTCCCTTAGAGATAATGCCATGCCGTAAAATCAAGCACCCCACAGAAAAAGCCAAAAACATAGGGTCAGTAAGTCATACAGAAGCTTGTATCCATGATTGCCCTTTTGATGTCCCTCAGGACTATATCTATCATCAAATGGCACTGTTGCGTCATGCAATCAATTATCAGCGAAGCTTTTACTATGAAGACGCCGAACCCGTTTCTTTGAGATATAAGACGGTGATTTTGGTAGATGATACATTAATAACCAGTGACACCATGATAGCCTGCCTGCGGGAGATCAGAAAGCAAAACCCTTTAAAGATCATTGTAGCAGTACCCGTGGTAAATACTGAAGCCGCACGAGTAATAAATGAAGAGGCAGACGACTTTGTATTTCTAAGAATGCGAAATGACCGGGAGGGCTTGAAAGATCACTATGCTGATTTCCCGGTAATCGGCGACGAAGAAGTCAGGGAGCTTTTTAAGAAGATTAAAAAGGGAAAGGAAGAGCCTGCAACGAGAGTTTAACATCCAAATATTACGAAAATGAAAAAGATATTAATACCAGTCGACTTTTCAGAATGCGCAAATGCAGCAGTAGAAGTCGCATTGAAAATTGCCAAAAAAGGGGGGATGGAATTATTCTTTTTGCACCTGTTTTCTGTAAAGGAAAATGAGCCACATGTGCCTGAACATATCAATATTTACGACAGAAAACCTCAGGACGCCAAACATGGACAGGTAAGGCAACAACTATCCGAACTGGTGCTCAAAGCTGAGGCTGCCGGCCTGAAAGCGACTCCTGTTTTGGTTTATAATCAGGGATATGACGGCATAGAAGATTACATTAGTCCATACAACATAGACCTCGTAGTAATGGGCTCCCATGGTGAAAAAAATATCAAGCAGGCCATGCTGGGTTCCAATGCACGCAGTTTTATAAGGTATGCATCTGCTCCGGTATTGATTGTAAAACAGCCTGTCAGTGATTTTGTAATTAAAAAGATAGTTTTTGCATCATCCTTTGAGGAAGACTCCATAAGCTCCTTCGTTCCAGTAAAGCAGTTGGCAGAGCTATGGCAGGCTGAAATACATCTTTTGTATGTAAATACACCGTACCATTTCAAAGAAACCCATGAAAGCCTGACTGCCATGAAAAGATTCATGCATCAATTTCCAGGGGTGAATTATACACCAGTCATCTACAATGCCCTTAATGAAGAAGAAGGTATACATCGCTATGCCAACGATTACCACGTCGACCTGGTATCCATCAGCACCCACGGTAGAAAAGGCTTCCTGCGATTGCTTGTACACAGCGTTGCCGAAACCGTCGCCATAGATGAAGATATACCCGTACTCATCATAAACACAAAAGAAATAGCCCGGAGAGAAAAGCCTGAGAAAGAGGAGAAGTCAGCCGTGAGTTTTGAGTTTAAGCTGTAGTTTTTTTGTAACCAGTAATCCAGTAGGCAATTGGCAAAGGCAGTAGGCAAATTGGTTCGCTTTAGGGAATCAGCTCGCCAGTACTTGGTGAAGTGGACGAGTGACCGGTGACTAGTGATCAGTAATCGGTCTAACTTCACCCAAACGACCAGCGACCAGTAAACCAGTAGGCAGTAGGCAAAAGCAGTAGGCAAATATTTTTGCAAAAAAAAACAAAGTAAACCAGTAACCAGAGGCTAGAAACTAGAAGTCAGAAACCAGAAACCAGCGCCCAGCACCCGATCTAAAAAACATCCCTGATCACATGTGCTTCTTTATCATGAAAGAACATTTCACCTTTCTTTTTTCCTTTCATTTTGTTAAAGAGTGTACTTTCTGTTGAAATGCAAAGTACGTTTTCTCCGTGGAACCGGAATGGGTCTACCATGGATGATACAAAAATCGTATTGACATCGGTGATCACAATCGCTCCCAATTCTACTTTGTTGTGATCCATATGGTTAACTGACTTCAGGTACTGCAATCTGTTCATCTCCAGTTGGGCAAATATCAACGCATCGCTGAGCAGGTCTACTTCATCGAAATGTTGTTTTATAACCTCCCGTTTTGAATTGCCTTCGTCCGGTTTATTTTGCTGATCCTGGTTTGTCAGCAAGGTTTTGATGCGTTGACTGAAATCATTCATTAACAACTGCTGCTGTTCTATGCAGGCATTCATAATCTGCTCCCTGAGCTCTTTCTTTTCAACTTGTACTATCATATACCCAAAATAATTAAGACAGTCCGGCTGAGTAATAACCTGTATTATCAATTTCAAAAACCTTTGTCATCATGTAAATGAACCGGCAAGGCTCTTAAGTTAAGGCCGGATTAGATATTTATTGAGGGACCCTTGTATGGCCATCGATCAAGTAACATACCTTCCTGCCTCCAAATACCTGCATCTGTATCAAATAGGGTTGTATTCTTCGGCATTAGCCTTCCTATGGCACATATTTACTTTTCGTTTTTCTATAAATATTATGTCCTTCAGGACGTTATGCTGTCTTGTCGTTTTAATTAGCTGCAAATCCCTTCCGCAGTGATAATCCAATAGGGATAAAATATTTGTAGGCATAGCCTTTTAGATCAGATTGTCCTGTAGGGACAAAACAAGCAGGCCTTTGAGCTTAGATCATTGGATGGACCGTTACCGGGAAAAGGTGATATAAATCATAGATATACCTCCATCGCCGTCATTAGATTTTATAAAGGATAATACCACCTTTACTAAGTAATAAAGAGATGTTGTCGTGGATCAAAAATCAAATCAGCCAAAAAAAAGTTTGCCCAATCCGAAACTGGGTGGAGCCTGGTTTTTTCTACTGATCATTATCCTTACGCTTGTCATATTCTCCATTACCAGTTTAGCGCCATCACCCAAGCTCGTAACCTGGCATCAGTTTGAAACCAAAATGGTAGCGAAAGGGGCAGTGGAAAAGGTAGTAGTGATCAATAAAGAAGTTGCAGAAATTTATATCAAGCCCGAATTTCTCGAAGATCCGGACTTTAGCGATATCCCTGAGTCATCATTCGGAACAGGGGCAGGGCCTCATTACAAGTTTAACATTGGCTCCGTAGAGGCTTTTGAGAGGAAAATGGAACAGGTTCAGGCCGAATGGCCACATGAGGATAGAATAGCTGTTAGCTATGAAGAGAGGGGTCACTGGAGCGACCTCCTTTCCTGGATATTTCCCTTGCTGCTTTTCTTTTTCATCATCAGGCTTTTCATGACCAGCAGGGGTGGAGGCGTTGGAGGTTCTTCACTGTTCAACTTTGGAAGGTCCACAGCCCGGTTGTTTGATAATGAAAATAAAAGCACCATAAGTTTTGAACAGGTAGCCGGATTAGACGAAGCCAAGCTTGAAGTAAAAGAGATTGTTGATTTTCTAAAAGACCCGGAGCGCTACACTAAACTTGGAGCCAAAATACCCAAAGGAATAATTATAGTAGGCCCTCCCGGTACAGGCAAAACACTGCTGGCCAAAGCTGTAGCCGGGGAAGCCCAGGTGCCTTTCTTTTTGCTTTCCGGGTCAGAGTTTGTCGAAATGTTCGTTGGGGTTGGTGCATCACGGGTGCGTGACCTGTTCAGAAAGGCAAAAGAAAAAGCCCCCTGCATTATTTTTATTGATGAAATAGATGCTGTAGGCCGTTCAAGAGGAAAGAACGCCTTCTACTCTGGAGCTAACGATGAACGAGAAAGCACCCTCGACCAGCTACTTGCTGAGATGGATGGCTTTGACACCAACTCAGGTGTTATTGTATTGGCAGCCACAAACCGCGCGGATGTACTTGATCCTGCTCTGCTTCGCGCAGGTCGGTTCGACCGCCACATTTACCTCGAGCTGCCCAACCTGTCGGAGCGGAAAGAGATATTTAAAGTACATCTCAAACCAATCAAACTGGCCGGGGATATAGATTTAGATGCTTTGGCATCCCAAACCCCGGGATTTTCAGGAGCTGATATTGCCAATATCTGTAACGAAGCCGCACTGATAGCCGCCAGAAAGAAAAAGGAAAATGTGGAAAGGAAAGACTTTCATGAGGCCCTCGACCGTATCATAGCCGGTCTGGAGAAGAAAAGCAAGATCATTTCGGCCGAAGAAAAGCAGATTATTGCCTACCATGAGGCCGGACATGCGGTAGTAAGCTGGATGCTCGAGCATATAGACCCTTTAATGAAAGTATCCATCATACCACGAGGTAAGTCACTTGGGGCCGCCTGGTACTTGCCAGAAGAAAGGCAGATCATGACTTACAGCCATTTTACTCAACGGCTTTCTGTTGGGCTGGCCGGACGGGCTGCGGAAGAACTCATTTTTGGAGAAGTATCTTCCGGCGCAGTGGATGACCTGGAAAAGGTCACCCGCCAGGCGTATAGTATGGTGGCATATTTAGGCTTTAATGAAAAAGTAGGCAACGTAAGCTTCTACGATTCCTCCGGACGTACTGAAACAAGTCTGCAAAAGCCTTACAGTGAAGAGACCGGAAAACTCATTGATAGCGAAGTGAGAAAGCTTATAGATGAGTGCTACAAACAGGCCAAGGCCGTACTTATGGAACATAAACAAGAGTTGATAGAGCTTGCAGGCCTGTTACTGAAAAAAGAAGTGGTTTACCAGCCGGAATTGGAAGAGGTGCTGGGCAAACGCGCAAAACAACATCCGGGGGAGCGTGTTGTAAATGGTAGTAAGGAGTTACCCGCCATTGACAAGGGCAAACGTATCAAACAGGCACCGGATGTTTCAGATTCAGAACGAAGTCAGGTTTTAAAAAAATAAAGCTATGGATACACAACAACAAAATAGTGAACAGGCAAAGGAGGCCGGGAAAAAGGATGTACAGGCATTGTACCTCATTACCGAATACTGGCAGTCAGATTTGCAGTTTTTTAAAGACGAGCTTCAGTTTTTAAGAAGTCTGCTTGACAAGTACTTTGCTCATTTTATTGAGCGGGAAAATATCGATAAAACGAAGCAGTT
This sequence comes from Fulvivirga kasyanovii, assembly GCF_009711405.1. Taxonomy (GTDB): domain Bacteria; phylum Bacteroidota; class Bacteroidia; order Cytophagales; family Cyclobacteriaceae; genus Fulvivirga; species Fulvivirga kasyanovii. The sequence continues at coordinate 20,577 of NZ_SMLW01000590.1, forward strand.
GGCAGATAAACTCATCCATATAGAGAAAGACAGGGGTGCTTTAGAGCAACGGGTCAGTGAGCACCTCAAGTTGCTTGCCGGAGAGGTGAAAGGCACATCTGACGGCAAAAGCTACGAAGGAAGCCATGCCAGACTGGAAACGGATACCATTGATTTTCTGAAACGGTTCAGGGAAGTAAAAAAAGAAGTTTTTAGCCATACCGAGCACATTATGGAATCGGAAAAGGCAAAGCACCTTTTGAAGTAGTATTTAAAGAATCTTATCATGATAATATTGGTTGCAGGCTTGCCGGGAAGCGGAAAGAGTTATTTCGCCTCTCAATTGGCATTGAAGATAGACGCAAGTTACATCAACAGCGACCTGGTGAGAAAAGCACTGGGCACTTTGGGGAAATATACCTTTAAAGACAAACTGGAGGTTTACAGCAAAATGGTTTCCCTTGCAGAAAGCTCCCTTCGAAAAGGCAGGCCGGCAATAGTTGATGCTACATTTTACCTGCAATCCACCCGCAACATGTTTATCGAACTTGCCCGGAAATATGCTTCGGTTATACACATGATCGTGGTATATGCCGACGAGGACCTGATCAAGCAGCGGTTGAGCTTACCAAGAAAGGACAGCGAAGCTGATTTCAGTGTATACAAGCAAGTGAAAATGGAGTTTGAAGGGCTTACATTTCCACACCTGGAACTGGAGTCGACCGATGATAATATTGAGACTATGCTAAACAGAGCTGTTAACTACCTGGAAAGCAAGTCGCATGAATGAAAAGGAAATCCGGTCACTGGCAAAAAATGGATTGTACCAAGGCAAGGCTTTGGAAGGAGAGCTTGAGGAAACACATATTTCCTGGATAATACTCACAGAAATCCATGCCTTCAAGCTAAAGAAGCCCGTAAAACTTTCATTTCTTAATTTTTCTACCCTCAAACTGCGCAAAACTTACTGCGAAAAGGAGCTGATGCTGAACAGCCGCTTCACGGATGTTTATGAAGCGGTGGTTCCGGTTTATCATAACGGTGGTTTATGGAGTCTTGGCGAAGGCCAGGGTGAGGTGATTGATTATGCCGTTCAGATGAAGAGGATGTCCACTGCCAGCAGAATGGATAAAATGCTCAGGCATAACAAAGTAGGAGTGGATAACATTAAAGCTCTGGCCATAGAGGTAGCCGGTTTTCACAAAAATGCAGACAAAGTCTGCCAACCCTTCAAGCTATCCACGGCAATGACGCTGTTTAATGATATAAAGAACTGTAAAGATCTGGTAAAAACGAAAGTAGGAGTGTCATATGCAGAAACCATTGAGGGAGCCATAAAATGGAGCGATGCCTTTCTAAAGCAACACGCAGAACGATTTCAGCAGCGGATAGATCAGGGAATGCTTAGGGACGTACACGGCGACCTGCATAGCGGCAATGTCTTTCTTTATAAAAAGCCTGTGGTTTTTGATTGTATTGAGTTTAATGATAAATATCGGCAAATTGATGTACTCTACGAGGTAGCCTTTATGTGCATGGATCTGGAAGCATTTCAACATCAGGAGCTGGCCGAAGAATTCTTAAATACCTACAGCGATAGCTTTCCGTGTTTTCAGGTTGTGGAAGATCAGGCAATATTCAACTACTTCAAATGCCTGAGGGCAAACGTAAGAGCCAAAGTACATGCGCTAAGCATTGAGCAAAGCCATGAAGACAAGGAAGTGCAAGGGCATATAGTAGAAGTGAAAAAGTATGTCAACCTCATGAAAGTCTATATGGCATATTAAATTTTTAAGCGTGCATTGATGTCATATATCAGCCTGGCCGGGATAAAACTCAAAAGTATTGATGACAGCCGTCATCGATAATATCAGAAACAGCCATTAACTTGGTTCAAGAATAAAATAACCAAAGCTATGAACACTGGAAAAGCAATATTAGGCGTAATGGCAGGGATAGCCGCAGGCGCTATTATAGGAGTGCTGCTTGCTCCTGAAAAAGGTTCAGATACAAGAAAGGTCTTATTAGGCAAAGGGGAGGATTTTGCCAAGGATGTCAACAAAAAGATCGATAAGAAGTTTGAGGAGCTGATGCACACCATTACGGCAAAATTCAGATCTGCTCAAAATGATTTGATCAAGTCAAAAAAAGACAAGGCGGAAATGTCATAGAATAGTGTTTTCAGTTCTCAGCTAACTATACACCGTCACTGGTCTACAAGTTCTGATGAGGTCAGATTTACTTAAAATGACAGTTTGCAGAATTAAATTGTGGCTTTACTAAACTTCCAATGTTTAGTAAAGCTTCACTGTTCAGTATATCCTGTCCTTACAGGACACTATGCTGTCTTGCGTTATATTATGAAGCCCTTCTACAGCGATAATCCCGTATTCTGAAATATTTGTCGAATAGCCTTTAGATCGGATTGTCCTGTGGGGAAAAAATAAGCAGCCCTTGAAGTGAGGCCTTAATGTAAGAGCATTGATAATCCACTCAAGGAGATAGTGATGCCGTAGAAATATTCAAAATTTCCAATTCTTTACTTACAGTTCACCGATCACAGATTAACAAACATTGGTTACCAATGTCTACTTCGGTCTTCGAACTTCCCACTTCAGATTAACTGAATACCCTTATTACCAAAGTAAGCTCCAAGTGTCACAATCAGGCAGGAGACAATTACCCCAAGACTAATGGCGGTGAATGCCCTTTTAGCAGGTATTTTGAAAAGAATGGCAGCGATTGATCCCATATAAGCCCCGGTTACCGGTAACGGGATCATTACGAAGATCATCAGGCCCCAGAACCCATATTTTTCTATGCTGCTACCCACTATGTTTTTAGCCCGGCGGGAGAGACGTACGCTTTGCTTTTTGTACAGAGAATACTTCCACATCCTTTGGTCAAAGGCCTTTACGATGGTATGCATGATAGGAAAGACCATAAGGTTGGCGGCAAGCCCTGCCAAAAATGCCAATACCGGAGGTACCCCATTGAGAATGCCGTAAGGAATACCTACACGCGCCTCACCCAACGGGGAGACACTGAATAAAATTGTAAAAAGAATGTCTGTGAACATACTAAAAACAGGCCGAAAAATAATGTTTAAAAAGTTATTCTCATGCTCGGTATGCAACAAAAAAATAGCCCGAACAATTGCACAATGTGAATACAAATTTCAGGCATCAGGTAAGCTGCATATTTCTTGTTTTTGATAACGCAAAGCTGACGAAATAAGTTAAAATAATATGACTTTTTTTGTGGTTTATTTTACTGGTTCCTGGGTGCTGGTTTCTAGTCTCTGGATACCGGCTTACTGGTCTGGTTACTGCTTGTCAATACCGATTACTGCTTACCGCTCACTGTTCATTTGTCCAAAGTCCATCAATTACTGGCTACTGCCTCCTTAAAGAGAACTAATTTTGCCTATTGCTCTTGCCGATTGCCTA
>NZ_SMLW01000612.1:0-20721 GCF_009711405.1 Fulvivirga kasyanovii
ATTCGCCAAATTCTGACACTTTCATAAAACATTTATGAAAATTAGCGTTTATTTAAGGAGTGTGTTTTATGAAGGAATCCATAGGCATGTTAAAATCTCATCAACATAAAAATGCCAATATCAATAATTTTTTGGCAATGAACCGTTTGACCTCTCAAATGAAAATGTCCGAAAGAGAGGACTACAGGAAATATACTGCATCTTTTAACCTCACTAATACAGCGTTTAAAGAGTTTTTTAACAAGCTCAATGAGCAAAACATAAAGTACATCATGATTGGTTGCCTAGCCGCGGCATATCATGGTTGTATAAGGACATGCGACCATCTTGAAATATGGTTTGAACCGGATGATAAAAATTTGAAGAGGCTCAAAAATGCTTTAGCCATTGACTTACAGGCTGCAGACGACACTGATCAGATCATAAGTGTTTCGGAAGAGGACTTTTGTCTCAAGTCTTATCTGAATTTGAATTATTTTACGGCTAAAGATTTTAACTGGTGCTATGCTAAAGCCGATACGGCTATAGTTCTGGAGATCGAAATACCTATTCTTAACCTGGACGATCTTATCGTTGAAAAAACTGCTTCCAAAAAAGCTGAAGACCATAGCCTGGCAGAGGCGCTGGAAAGATTGGAGTGGTAGAATACTAAAATTCCCTACAATTTTATTATGTTGTCGTGTCTCTTTTTTGCAAGAAACATATTAGCTCACTAATAGCGTAATTTTTTTAGTGAGAATTCTTACATCGATAGTAGGGTCTTAAGCCTCTAGCCTACCTGGCTAAAGATAAGAACATTATGAAGAGGTAAATACACAATGTTGACATATTGACATGAATATGTGTTAAAAATTAACTTTTTAATGCCATAATGACGCAATATATACAAATAATTTAACTGGAACACCATTTGTCCATCGCCCCACAGACGTAAATGTTAAACATTAAATCTGTAAAAAATGGGACTTGTAACAACATCAAATCCGTCATTCAGCAGCCTGTTTGACGATTTTTTCAACACCGAATTAGGTGATTGGAGAAGGCAAAATTATTCTTCAACTGACACAACCTTACCTAAGGTAAACATCAAAGAAAATGATGATGCTTTCATGGTGGAGATGGCAGCTCCTGGAATGAAAAAGGGAGATTTCAACATCCAGTTGTACAACAACGTCCTAACTATTTCTTCTGAGAAAAAAGAGGATAACGAGGATTATAACTTCAGATACTCTCGCAGAGAGTTTGCTTATCGCTCATTCCAGCGCGCGTTCACGCTACCAGAGTCTGCTGATGGACAGAAAATCGGAGCGGCTTATGAAGAGGGTATTTTGACCATTACTATTCCTAAAAAGGAAGAATCTAAGCCACAACCACCTATAACCATTAGCATTAATTAATTCATGTTAGACTGTAAGAGGTCATTTAATAGTGACTTCTTTCAGTCCATGCGTTGAGTTTCATCAACGAGTGAAGTCCGTGAATTTCTGATTTTTGGATTAGGTATGATTTAAAAAAAGGAGGTAGATATGGACAAGTTAGCATTAGGTCTTAGCCTGATCTCGCTTCTTTATATCGCTCTCTTCTTCGCCATCCGTTATGCAATGGGGCTTTTAGAAGAGTGGAACATTTCTTTCAAAAAAACTAAAAATGACGAAGAAGCTTGATTTGAATCAAGACCCGGATTGGAAACAAGCTGCATAATTGTAACTGAATGTTTAACCTAAAAAAGAATATTAAAATGAAAAATCACATCGTCTCTGGCATCATCGCACTGATAGTTTCTTTGGGTGTGATTTGGGTCGCTCCAGAGGTAGTGCCTGGTGCCAAAACGCTAAAAATAGAACACATTAACGGTACTCCTTCTAAAGGTGCATTATACACACTTAATGATAATAATGAGATTGTGCCCTTGGATTTTACGGCAGTATCCGAAAAAGTGATGGATGCTGTGGTACACATTAAGTCAACGCAAACCAGCAACTATACTGCACGTGGACCACAGCAGTACCGTCAATTACCAGATCCCTTCAGGGACTTTTTCGGTGATGATTTCTTTGACCAATTTTTTGGCCGGCCGGATCAAGGACAGCGATATTATCGCTTTGAAACTCCACAGCAACCACAAGTACGTGTAGGCACTGGCTCTGGTGTGATTATCAATAGCGAAGGTTACATCGTGACCAACAACCATGTAATTGCAGAAGCGAATGACATTGAGGTAACGCTTCACGATAACCGTACCTATAAGGCCACAGTAGTAGGTACAGACCCCAGCACTGACCTGGCACTAATACAGATCAAGGAAAAAGGCCTTCCTTCATTGCCGCTGGTTAATTCAGACGATGTAAAAGTAGGTGAATGGGTGCTTGCGGTAGGTAATCCTTTCAACCTGAACTCCACCGTTACAGCGGGGATTGTAAGCGCTAAATCTAGGAACATCAACATTCTGAGAGATCAGTATGCGATTGAGTCCTTTATTCAGACTGATGCAGCGATCAACCCTGGTAACAGTGGTGGTGCACTGGTGAATTTGCAAGGTGGACTGGTGGGAATTAACACAGCCATTGCCAGCCCTACCGGAGCGTATGCAGGCTATGGATTTGCAGTCCCCTCGAACATCGTGAACAAAGTTGTGGAAGACCTGCTAAAGTACGGTGTGGTACAGCGTGGGTACTTAGGAGTGACCATCCGCGGCATTGATGGCAACCTGGTCAAGGAAAAGGACCTGGAAGTAACCAAAGGGGTTTATGTCGATAGCGTAGCTGAAAACAGTGCCGCCCTAGCAGCAGGAATTGAAAGCGGTGATGTGATTCTGGAGGTAGATGGTGTTGAAGTAAGTACCGCTCCTGAGCTACAAGAAATGATTGCGCGTCACCGTCCCGGAGATAAAGTGAAACTGAAAATTGACCGTAACGGTAAAAAAATGGATGTGAAAGTAGAGCTGAAAAACCGTGAGGGAGAGACCAAGTTTCTGGCTAAGAACCGTAAAGAGGTCTTCAATGTACTGGGTGCAGAGTTTGAAGACATAGACAAGGACCTGGCTAGAAAACTGGATATAGATGGTGGAGTGGAAGTGAAAAAGCTCTATGCCGGTAAGCTCATGAAGCATACCGAAATGCGAGAGGGCTTTATCATCACAAAGGTAGATGGCCGTGTGATCAAAGACACAGAAGAACTTGCCAAAGCCTTGGAAAATAAAAAAGGCGGTGTGCTGGTAGAAGGTATTTATGAGGATATTCCAGGCACTTACTATTACGCATTTGGCTTATAAGTGTCATATTTCGGTGGACGGGGAAAGGCAAAGCACTCCCCCTGCCTTTCATTGAAAAGAGAATGTATAAGTGATCACAAAAATGTCAGTTAGACGAAATGAACTATGAAAAGAACATATCGACCAGGTTATTTACCCAGCTGAGAGAAGGGTTTGAAGCGGAGATGGCAAGCGCCTTTAAAGTGAAAATCTTCAAAAAAGGAGAGTTTATCTACCGAAAAGGCGGCATCCCTAAAGGCGTATATTTTATGAAGTACGGTTGGGTAAAAATTGTGAGATATGATGAGGATGGAAATGAAGTAGTATTGCGGATTGTTGGTCATAATGAGTTTATTGGGTATGTCCCTTTACTTCGGGATGTGAAGTATACTAATTATGCTCAGGCCCTGGAATACTGCGAACTTTATTTCATTCCCAAAGACAGGTTTCTTTCTCTCATACACGAAAGTACGGACTTTGCCATGCTTATCATTCAAATGCTGAGCAAAGAACTCTGGAGTGATGAGGAGCAGATCGTCAACCTGTATTCCAAAAAAATAGATAACAGGCTCGCTGCTTTGCTACTGGGTCTGGAGCAGGCTTCTGATCACAGTCCCATACATGATGACAGCCTGATCAGATTGCCGAAAAAGGATATGGCCGAAATCATCAATGTGAGTCCGGAAACATTGAGCAGGTACCTCACCAAGTTTCAGGAGAAGGGATTGATAAATTCAATGGATGGAACCATTGAGATTTTCGAAAAAGAGAAACTACATCAAATGACGAATCTTGGTAATTAGTTTCAGTTGATTGAAATTATTCACAAATAGCACATAAAATGGTAGAAATTGAGTATTTAAAAACTAAAATCACAAAAAAATGGACAACATAAACAGAATTGGACTGGATACGGATAAAAGCAAGGAATTGGCAGACCTGCTCAACGACCTACTCTCCAACTACTCTACATTTTATCAAAATACCCGTGGGTATCATTGGAATATAAGAGGAGATAAATTCTTTGAGTTGCACCAAAAATTTGAGGAATTATATAACGATCTATTCCTAAAAATCGACGAAATAGCTGAGAGGATTTTGACACTCGGACACGTCCCACAACACAAGTTTTCAGACTATCTTGAAAAATCTATAATACCTGAAAGCAATGAAATAACGAACGGCACTAAAGTTATTGAGGAAATACTTAAAGCCTTCAGGACATTACTGACAAAGCAACGACATATTCTCAACTTTTCTGCGGAGATTAACGATGAAGGCACAAACGCACTTATGAGCGATTATATCCGAGAGCAGGAGAAACTTGTTTGGATGTATTCTGCTTATTTGAATAATTAAAGAACTACAATATGTAATCCATACAATCTTATAAATGCTCTTATAAAAACATCCGTGATGTTGGGATGGCTTGATTTGAATCAAGACTTGTGAAATATAGATTGACGAACTTAGAACAAAATTAATATTTCACTAAAAAATCAGGGCTATGGCAATTGTTAGAACAAATTATCCAATAATGAGCAGTTTGTTTGATGATTTCTTCGGTACTGGCCTGGCAGATTGGAGAAGTCAAAATTATTCATCTACCAACACTACGCTTCCTAAAGCTAATATCAAGGAAGATGAGAATGGTTTTGTGGTAGAAATGGCCGCACCAGGCATGAAAAAGGGTGACTTCAAGATCCAGTTAGATCAGAACCTTCTGACCATTTCTTCTGAAAAGCAAGAAGAACAAAAGAAGAGAATGGCAAGGAAAAGGATAGCCCTCGTTACACCAGACGCGAGTTTGCCTACCAGGCGTTTACCCGCTCGTTCACATTGCCGGAAAGTGCTGCCGGAGACAAGATCAGTGCTTCATATGAAGACGGTATTTTGCGCATCTCTATTCTCAAAAAGGAAGTAGCCAAGCCACAATCTTCCTGAAGCATTGAGATTTTTTAAAGTAAGGGTCGGGAGACAGCCTCGACCAGTCTCCCACCCTTAATTAAATGAATTGTTGAACCTAAAAGATTTAGAGAGATGGACTTATTCAAATGGACTAAAAACATAAAACCAAAGTTTCCCAATGTAGTGGAAAAGTTCTTTGGTAAAAAGATAGATGACCAGGCTAGCGGTACAGAAGCCATTGCCAGTGTACCTTCTGTAAACATCAACGACAAGGGAAAATCCTTTGAAGTATCAGTGGCAGTACCTGGCATGAATAAAAAAGACATAAAGCTTGAAGTGCGGGACAACTGTCTTGTGATTTTCTCAGAAAAGCAATACGAAAAAGAAGAAAATGAAGGCAACTGGATGAGAAGGGAGTATGGCTATACCTCATTCCAGCGCATGTTTCAGCTCCCTGAAAATGCCAACCCGGATGAAATTGACGCTTCCATGAAAAATGGTGTGCTCAAGATCAAGGTAGGTAAAGTGAAAGGACAAGAGAACAGTAAAAAGGCTATAGAAATTAAGTAATCTTCAATCAGTTTTTAAAATAGAAATCAAAATGAAACGATACAGTTCTATTTTACTCATGCTCCTGGCAATGGTAGCCTTTGTCAGTTGTAGCGATCAAAATAAAAGCGAAGAAGACAATACAAGTGAGTCAGAAGAAGTACGAATGGAGAAACCTGAAGAGTTGGGTATGAGTGCGGACTCTTTGCAAGGTCAGGTGCAGCAGGAAGCCATTGATGTAGTAGAGTCCTCTAAGGATCAAATGGTAGCTGAAGCAGTTGATGCGTTGGAACAGGTGTACACAGCGCTAGACTTTTTGGCAAATGAGAACTCAGATGCTGCATTAGAAGCCCTGGAGAAAGCTACAGGCAAATTTGAAATCCTGCTGGCAAGAGATCCGAGTCTGGCTTTTGTGCCCATAGACGCCTCGGTGAAGACGGTAGACTTGGTAGCCGACTTGGAAACCATTAAGAACATCAAAAAAGCAGCCCGAAAAGCTATCAAAGAAGACCGATTCCAGGCGTTGAGGGATGAGCTGACCAGCTTGGCCAGTGAGATACAGGTAACCACCGTAGAAATGCCATTGGCCACTTTCCCACCAGCGATCAAAAGGGCAGCTGCTTTAGTGGAAAAAGATGATCTGGAAGGTGCAAAGAACATTCTCTACACTGCGCTGAATACACTGATCGTCAAAGAAGAGCGCATCCCGCTACCTATACTGAGGGCGCAAGCGATGATCGATCAGGCAAAAGGCGATGATGCCTCGGATGAGGACAAAAAGAAAGAAGTATTGCAACTGCTGCAGAATGCAGAATACCAGTTGATCCTGGCGGAAGAGTTAGGTTACGGAGAGCGTGGTGAGGAGTATGGAGAGTTGAACAAAGCCATCAAAGAACTGAAAAAGTCAGTGGAAGAAGATGGAGATTCTCAAGGCTTGTTCGACTCGCTGAAAACCAAACTCTCTGACTTTAGAAAAAGAATAGCTTCTTAAACAAAACTGGCAAGAGCAATAAAGTAGATTAGGTAGGTTTAAAAAGGGGCTGTTCGCTAATTGCAGTCCCTTTTTTTGAAAAAGAATGGCGCAAAGCGCTGCATATGTAGTGGATGATAAAGGGTATTTAAAAGTTTAATCATTATGGTACTTTGGTTGATTTTTGGGGTCTTTTTTATTCTTAGTTTGATTGCCGGTGGGCGCTTAAAGTCCAAATTCAGGGAGTATCAGTCCGTCCCTACGGCAAATGGTATGAGTGGCGCTGAGGTGGCTCAAAAAATGCTTCGAGATTACGGCATATATGATGTTCGCATCACTTCCATTGAGGGCACACTGACTGACCACTATAACCCACAGACAAAAACAGTCAATTTAAGTCAGGATGTGTATTACGGTGCTCACGTAGCGGCTGCTTCCGTGGCTGCTCATGAGGTGGGACATGCCGTACAACACGCCACCGCTTATGCATGGCTTGGGTTCAGAAGTGCCTTGGTACCTATTCAAAATATCAGTGCTACCATCCTGAATTTTATTTTCATTGGGATGTTTTTTGGTTCATTTTTTTTGGGTCATATTTTCCCGATGCAAACCGCACTTCTGGTCATTGTTGCCTGCTATGCTATTTTCGCCCTTTTTGCGCTGGTCACTTTACCCGTAGAGTTTGATGCCACCAAGCGAGCTTTAGCGTGGCTGAATCGGGCTGGAATCACAGATTATTATTCACATCCTAAAGCGGTGAAAGCACTCAACCTGGCCGCATCAACCTATGTGATTGCAGCATTATCCTCGCTTGCCACCTTATTGTACTACTTATTGATGTTGTTGGGATCTAACGATGAATAACAATGAACTACAAGGATTACTATAACATACTAGGTGTCGCCAAGACAGCTTCTCAGGATGAGATCAAGAAGGCATACAGAAAGTTGGCTGTGAAATATCATCCGGATAAAAATCCCGGAGATAAAGAGGCCGAAGAAAAATTCAAAGAGATCGGTGAGGCCAATGAAGTATTGAGTGATCCTGAAAAAAGAAAGCTGTATGACCAGTTAGGTGCTAATTGGAAACAATATAAAGATGCAGGCTATGACCCATCTGCCGGAGGTGGTCGGGCAAGGTATTCACAAGGAGATCCTGGCGGCCAATACTATTATGAGTTCGAAGGCGATCCATCCGATTTTTTTGGAGGTGGTGGTAGCGGCTTCTCGGACTTCTTTGAGTCTTTCTTTGGAAGAGGTGCTGGAAGAAGTCGTGGTTTTTCAGGATCAAGGGGGGGCTCGGGTTTTGGAGCAGATATGCCAGGTAGTGACCTGGCCGGGGAAGTGAACATTTCGCTTAAGGAAGCATACGTCGGTACTGAGCGTATCGTAGACCTGGGTAGAGAAAAGATAAAATTAAAAATTAAACCAGGAGCGTACACAGGGTTGAAATTGCGCGCCAAAGGAAAAGGTGAAAAAGGAAGAGGCGGTAAGGCAGGTGATTTGTTCATCACCATCCATGTGTCTCCACACCCTGTCTATGAACGCAAAGGCAATGACCTGTATATGGAGGCACACGTGGATTTGTTCACAGCTCTTTTAGGAGGCAAGCAGGAAGTCCAGACCCTGTCCGGAAGGGTAAACATCACGATCCCGGAAGGTATGCAAAGCGGAAAACAAATACGGCTGAAAGGAAAAGGTATGCCTGTTTACGGCAAATCGTCTCATGGCGATCTGTATATAAAACTACACGTGAAACTGCCAGAGAAATTAACTGGTGAGCAAAAGGAACTTATTAAAAAATTGAAAGACAGTTTTCAAAGAACATATGCATAATGACCAAAAGAGCAAAATATAACTGGACGTATGGGTTGGCCGTGATCACATTCTTCTTTGGGCTACAGATACTCTTTTTCCCGGATACTTCCGGAAACAGAGAATTATCATATAAAGTTTTCCTGGACACCTTAAAGTCAGGCGAAGTAGAGAAAGCGGTGATTTTTCAGGATCGCATCGTTGGGCAGTTTAGGGAAAGAAAAGACACCACCAACCAAGAGTTGACAGATGCACCCAGCACCCCATGGCGCATTCGCATCCCAAGTATTGAAGAGCAGGTCAAGCGCCAGTTTACGGTCAGCCGCATTCCTGATATGAAGGACGAGCAATTGCTGGATTTACTGAATCAGTCAGGGGTTGATTATAAAGGACAGTTTGAAAACAACAGTATCCGAAACTTCTTTCTCAATTGGATATTGCCATTTCTGGTCCTGATGCTGATTTGGAGGCTGATCTATTCAAGGATGGGCCCTGGCAATCCGATGATTGACCTGGGTAGGAACAAGGCTAAAATACAGGCAGAAAAGCCCAAAGACCCGGTCAAGTTTACGGATGTGGCCGGTGTAGATGAGGCCGTAGAGGAAGTGAAGGAACTGGTAGAGTTTCTGAAAACCCCTAAAAAATATACGCAGCTTGGAGGTAAGCTTCCCAAGGGTGTTTTGTTGGTCGGTCCTCCGGGAACCGGTAAGACACTACTGGCCAAAGCAGTAGCAGGTGAAGCAGGGGTGCCGTTTTTTAGCCTGAGCGGCTCAGACTTTGTGGAGATGTTTGTAGGCATAGGAGCTGCACGGGTAAGGGATCTTTTCAACCAGGCCAAGGCCCAGGCACCCTGCATCATCTTCATTGACGAGATAGATGCCATTGGCAAGCGTAGGGCCCAAAATACTGCCTATGGGGGCTATGATGAACGAGAAAATACCCTCAATCAGCTGTTAGTGGAGATGGACGGGTTTGATGCCAACTCAGGGGTGATTATTATGGCAGCCACTAACCGACCGGATGTGTTGGATCCTGCATTGCTCCGTCCCGGTCGTTTTGATAGACAGGTACTGGTGGATAAGCCCGACATGAAGGGCCGTGAACAAATATTCAAAGTACATACCCGCAAGCTGAAGCTCAGCGCAAAAACCGATTTGAAACGACTGGCTGCCCAGACTCCAGGATTTGCCGGTGCAGAGATTGCCAACGTGTGCAACGAGGCGGCCATCCTGGCGGTGAGAAACAATCGGGAAGAGGTGACTATGGGCGACTTTGAAGCAGCCATTGAGCGGGTGATTGCCGGTCTGGAAAAGAAAAACAAACTCATCAACGAGAAAGAACGCAAGATTGTCGCCTATCATGAAAGTGGCCATGCCATTGTGGGGTATTTCTCTCCCGGAGCAGATGAAGTGCAGAAGGTGAGCATCGTTCCTCGTGGTATCGGTGCGCTGGGCTACACCCTACAGATGCCGCTGGAAGATCGCTACCTGATGTCTAAGTCAGAATTGCTCGGCAAGATCAAAGGGCTACTTGGAGGTCGTGCTGCAGAGGAGTTGATCTTCGGGGAAGTGTCCACTGGAGCATCCAATGACCTGGAGCGGGTGGCACAGCTGGCACGAAACATGATCGTGGTGTACGGCATGAGTGATAAACTGCCTAACATTTCCCTGGTCAACAAATCCAATCCCGGGTTTTTAGGGCAAGCAGCCGGTCTTGAGCGTAGGTCGGAATACATAGAAAAGCAGATCGATGAAGAAGCTAGCCAAATCATCAATCAATGCTACGCGGAAGCAAAACAATTGCTTTCTGAAAAACGTGACCTGTTGGAAAAAATGGCGCATATCCTGCTTGATCAGGAGGTGATCGGCCATGAAGAGATCAAAAAAATATTGGGTGAAAAGAAACAACCTGCATGACAATGGATACCGTATTAGAAATCATTAAAAATCTCCAGGATAAGGGTTACAATATAGACTACAACAAGTCGCCTAACTTGAAAGAGCTTGAGAAAACTCCTCAGCTTTTCAAGGTGGATGAAATTTTTCGGTATGAAGGTTTAACTGATCCGGAGGATGAAACTATCGTATATGCCATCTCTTCGGTTATAAATAATCAAAAAGGGATTCTTGTTGACGGTTATGGTATTTATGCCCTACCCGAAGTGGAGGAAATAATCAACAAATTGAATGCATCATGAAAGGAAACTTTAACAGTATCATCAATGGAGATCAGCCTGTGTTGGTAGACTTCTATGCTGACTGGTGTGGCCCCTGCAAATGCAAGCCCCATACTGAAAGAGGTATCCTCTGAAATTGGAGGAAAGGCACGCATCATCAAAATAGACGTGGACAAAAACCAGCCCATTGCGCAGCAGTATCAGGTACGTGGTGTACCTACCTTGATCTTGTTTAAAAAAGGGCAGCCCCTATGGAGACAATCCGGAGTGGCAACCAAACAACAGTTAATTGATTTGATCAACCAAAACGCATAAGACCATGTTTAAAACAACCGCATATTACGATCGTTTGACCAGCTTTTTCAGTACCCCTTGGTGGATGTACCTGCTTATGGGGATCAATTTCATCCTCCTTGCAGCGCTGATCATGTTGTACCCGGAATTATTAGCATATCTCGTAGCAGGATTTCTTCTGTTCAACGGATTGCTGATGGTCATTCTGGCCTTCCGGTACAGAAGCCTGCGCAAGCGAAATCGCGGATGGCAGGAGGATTTTTGGATAGAAGTGTAAAACCAAAAAAGATATAGAATGCAACTGGATAAATTCACCATAAAATCACAAGAAGCGATTCAGCGGGCACAGCAGCTCGCCATGGAAAAAGAGCATCAGTCCATTGAGTGTGGACATTTGCTGCAGGGCATCATGGAGGTAGATGAAAACGTGCTTCCTTTCATCTTTAAGAAACTGGCGATCAATGAGCAAAACGTCGGTGCAGCATTGGATCGCATCGTTTCTGGCTATGCCAAAGTAAGTGGCGGGCAGCAATATCTGAGCCGTACAGCCAATGAAGCCCTCGCTAAGGCGCAAACTGCTGCCAAGGACATGAAAGACGAGTACGTCTCATTGGAGCACCTTATTATGGGTTTGATGAAGGTTAATGACCCGGTTTCCAGCCTGCTCAAACACAGTGGCCTGAATGAAAAAGACCTGGCCGCTGCTATCACAGAGCTGCGCAAAGGTGGCCGGGTGACCAGCCACAGTGCTGAAGACACCTACAACTCCCTTTCCAAGTATGCCATCAACCTGAATAAAAGGGCTCAGACCGGCAAACTTGACCCTGTCATCGGAAGGGATGAGGAAATCAGAAGAGTGCTGCAGATACTGGCACGCAGAAGCAAAAACAACCCGATACTGGTGGGTGAACCCGGTGTTGGTAAAACCGCTATTGCAGAAGGCATTGCTTTTCGTATTGTAAACGGTGATGTGCCCGACGACCTGCTTTCTAAAGAAATCTATTCGCTGGATATGGGAGCCCTCATAGCCGGGGCTAAATACAAAGGCGAATTTGAAGAGCGACTCAAAGCTGTGGTAAAAGAGGTGACCGAATCAGACGGACGCATCATCCTCTTCATTGATGAGATCCATACACTGGTGGGTGCCGGTGGTGGTGGAGAAGGCGCTATGGATGCGGCCAACATATTAAAACCCGCACTTGCTCGTGGCGAACTGCGTGCCATAGGAGCCACTACACTTAATGAATTTCAAAAGTATTTTGAGAAAGATAAAGCCTTGGAGAGACGTTTCCAGAAAGTGTTCGTGGATGAGCCTTCTGAAGAAGATGCCATTTCGATCCTGCGGGGGATCAAAGAGCGGTACGAAAACTATCACAAAATAAGAATTAAAGATGAAGCCATTGTAGCTGCTGTGCAGCTATCTATACGCTACATCATCGATCGATATTTACCTGATAAGGCCATTGACCTGATTGATGAAGCTGCAGCTCACTTACGATTGGAGATGAACTCCAAACCGGAAGAGATTGATGTGCTGGATAGAAAAATCCAGCAATTGGAAATTGAGCGAGAGGCATTCAAGCGGGAAAAGGACAAAGAGCGGTTAAAGCACATAGCAAAGCAACTGGCCGATCTGGAAGAAGAGCGGAAGCAATTAGTGGCGATGTGGGAAGATGAGAAAGCTGTGGTGGTCAATATCCAGACCATCAAACAAAGCATCGAGGATCTAAAGTACCAGGCTGAGAAAGCAGAACGTGAAGGCGATTTTGGCAAAGTGGCAGAGATCCGTTATGGTGAGCTGCCTAAGAAGGAAGAAGAGCTGAAAAAAGCGGTTAGCAAGCTGCAAACGTACGAAACGAAAGGAAAACGACTAGTGCGCGAGGAGATTACAGCCGAAGATATAGCGGAGGTAATTTCCAGATGGACAGGCATACTTGTAAGCAAGATGCTACAAAGTGAAAAGGAAAAGCTGCTTCACATAGAAGAAGAGCTGCACAAACGAGTGGTGGGTCAGGAAGAAGCCATCCACGCGGTAGCTGCAGCAATCCGTAGAAGTCGTACCGGATTGTCCGATGAAAACCGGCCAATAGGGTCCTTCCTGTTTCTGGGTACCACCGGAGTGGGTAAAACAGAGCTGGCCAAAGCGCTGGCAGAGTATCTCTTTGATGATGAAAAGCTGATGACCCGCATCGATATGAGTGAGTACCAGGAGCGCCATGCTGTATCCCGCCTGGTGGGAGCACCTCCGGGCTATGTAGGCTATGATGAAGGAGGACAGCTCACTGAGGCAGTAAGGCGCAAACCCTATTCAGTGGTGCTGTTGGATGAAATTGAAAAGGCTCATCCGGACACCTTCAATATCCTGCTCCAGGTTTTGGAAGATGGCAGGTTAACTGATAACAAAGGTCGGGTAGCCAATTTCAAAAACACCATTATCATCATGACTTCCAATATGGGCTCGGATATCATTCGGGACAACTTTGCCGAAATCACGGAGAAAAATGCCGAGGAGATCATTGAAAAAACCAAAAATATGGTGTTCGACCTCTTGAAAGTCAGCATCCGTCCTGAGTTCCTCAACCGGATCGATGAGACTATTATGTTCCGTCCGCTATCCAAAAAAGACCTGGAAGGCATCATTCGTATTCAATTGGATGGCCTGCTTAAGGTACTAGCAAAGCAAAACATCACCTTCCAGGTTACAGACGATTGTCTGAACTATTTGCAGATGGAAGGATTTGATGCACAGTTTGGCACCCGTCCGTTGAAGCGTGTCATTCAGCGTAAGATTCTGGATGAGCTTTCCATAGCAATGCTCGAGGACAGGGTGCAACCCGATTCACACATTGTGATTGATGCAATCGACAATAAGATTGTCTTTCGCAAACCTGTAAACGAAAAAGAAGAAATGAGTTTTGAAGCCTGATAGATTCCTCTCCACGTAGTTGGAGAGGACAGAGTTATGTTGTTGAACCTTTAATTCTCAGAAAAATGAAAGTGACGATACACAACAAGCATCTCCTGAAAGGAGACGGTCAAACCAGCCAGTTTGAAGAGGCCATCAAACATCATCAGAATTGGTTTGAAAAACTAAATGCCCTGGTCAATTTAAACCGGCTGGACGCTTACCTTACCGAGCAACCTGGCGGTCTGAAAGCGACTTTTTATTTAAAGCAAAGTCATAACCAGATTTTTGTGGAGGCAGAAGGAAAAGATCCTGCCGCATTAGCGGAGCAGTTGATGACCCGGTTAAAATCCCGGTATTTGAGGCAATTGATCTCTTCACGAAAAAGAATTAGGCTTGATATTGCCCGGGACAACCTCAGCCAGCTTGAAAACCTGAAAAAGCGGGAGGATCGGGAGCGTTTTGGATTCCTGGTAAAACAACTACTTCCTGCTATCAGGGGTTTTGTGGCTCGCTATTTATCGCACGTCAATTCTCAGGTCACCAAAGAGTTTACCATTGACGACCTTATAGATGAGATATATGTGGAGCTCTATGAAACGTTGGAAGACTTTCTCGAAAAGTATGGCGCTAAAGATGGAGAGGTATCGTTGGAAAAGCTGGCCGCTGAAGAGTTGAAAAATCTGGAGGAGAAATTTACTGCTGATGCCGAAGGTGAGCTGATCATGCAGGAAGACCTGGATGATGCCTTTTATACCAACGGACAAATGGGCAATGAAATCCTTACCAATGATGCGCTGCTTGATCTTCCCGAGGAAGTAGAGATAGAGCCTGTAGTAAATGAAGTACTGGCAGAGGCTGGAGAGACAAATAAATTGGCCTTTGAACTATTCTGGCTGCATGAAATGACGGCTAACGAAATCGCCAAGGCCTTACGACTGCAAATTGAAACCGTTGAGAACATTATAGATAATGTAACCAATAGCATAGTATCCAGATTAAAATCCGTATCCCATGAAGACAAATGAAATACTGGTCCTAGATGACCAGCGACTGCCCCGGCACATCAGGGCCTTTATAGAGGCCATGGAACAGCTAGACATGCAGTTTACGTCCGCTTCGCTAGAAAACATCTATCAGTCAGACCGTGACATGGAAATGGCCATTGCCAGGGCCATGCAGGTATGTAGAAATATCGGCCTACCATTGGAACGGCACTTTCGCAGAAGGTACCTGGCTAACGAGAGTCTGCACACGTTGGAAACTGACTGGCGTATGTCGAAAGTGGCCTACTGCCTGACCTTGATCAACGGCAACCCGGACAATCCGATGGTGGGGCGCATCCAGTGGGAGTTACTAAAGAGAATGGTTTGAGCCGATGTACGGAGAATTGATACTCATAACAGGTGCCATGCTGCTGGTAGGCTTCCTACTTGGACTGGGAGCGGAAAAAATCGGATTGCCTAAGGTGACAGGCTACCTGGTTGCTGGACTGTTCCTTAATCCACGGCTTTTCAGTTACATTCCTGAGGCATTTCCGGTTCACACCGAACCTATTATAGACCTTTGTCTGGCCTTTATCACTTTTGAGGTGGGTTTCAATCTCTCTGTAAGAAAAATAAAAAGACACGGCACCAAGTTGTTAACCGTATCTTTCCCTGAATCATTTGGAGCCTTTTTGGTAGTCTTATTAGGGTTTCTCTTCATTGCTCCCTATTTGATCAATGATATACCCACAGATAATTTTATAGCGCTCTCCATCCCGTTTAGTTTATTGCTGGCGGCACTCGCATCCCCTACCGATCCATCGGCCACCCTGGCTGTAATGCATCAGTACAAAGCCAAAGGTCCTCTTTCAGATACGATTTTGGGTTGCGCAGCTTTTGATGATGCATATACCCTCATTATTTATAGTGTTTGCTTTACGCTGGCCTGTATGTTCATGGGAGATTCGGCTGTATCGTTTAGCTATGTTTTAGGCAATGGGGTACTGTCCATTGCCGGAGCTATAGCCGTAGGGATTGCTACAGGTTTTATTTTCAATATTTTGACTCAACGATTGGCCATTAGTTCCGAGGGGCAATTGCTGGTGCTGTTGCTGGCCGCTATTAGCCTGGCATTGGGGGTAAGCAGTCTATTCGCTTTTGATGAGTTACTGAGTACCCTTGGAGTGGGTGTTGTGGCCGCTAATTTCAACCTTCAACGCAGGTTGCTGAAAGAGGTAGTAGAAAGGTACACCGAAGAGTTGATCTTTATCTTCTTCTTTGTAGTGAGTACCATGCGTCTGGAATTTTCTTCATTAGCCAGTTACTGGCACTACATATTGCTTTTTGTATTACTTCGGGCCATTGGAAAATATGTGGGCGCTTTTGCAGGATTATCCATTACAAAAGCTGACACGCTCTCTCGCAGGTACACCTTCGCCGGGTTGCTGCCGCAAGGGGGTATTGTAATGGGCTTGGCACTTATGATACAAAAAGATGCCCGTTTTGATGCCTTTTCTGCCATATTGGTGAGCACCATTATGGGAGCAACTATTATTCATGAATTTGCAGGGCCTGTTGCTGCCAGGTGGGGATTGGTGCGAGCAGGTGAAACCAAAATATCTGAGAAGAAATGACTCACGGGATACTAGATGGCCTGGTTGTTTTGTCGCTTACCGTACTATTGCTTGCTTTGTTTTTGAAGCGGATGAAGCAGCCTTACTTTATCGCTTACATCATTGCCGGGGTGATCCTCGGGCCGGAAGTTTTTGGTGTAATCCAAAAATCAACCACCATTGAGCAATTGGGAGAACTGGGTGTCATTTTGCTGCTATTTTTCATTGGTGCGGAGATCAATTTACCAGATCTCTCAAAAAACATCAAGAAACCATTACTGGGTACACTCATCCAGGTGGTATTGAGTTTTGTTTTCATGATGGGTATTGGCCATTTTATGGATTGGTCATGGAAGGTCACCATTTTGCTGAGCTTCGTAATCAGCCTGAGTAGCTCAGCCATCATCTTTCAATATTTATCAAAAACAGGACAAATACATAGTAAACTGGGCTTGCTAACCTCCGGGGTTCTTATCATGCAGGACATCCTGATTGTACCCATGATGTTGGCATTGAGTTTTATGGCCAAAGGGGAATTGGAAGTTAGGGAATTGATTAAAACGGTGATAGGCGGTATGCTTGTGCTGCTGTTTATCCGGGCGGCCGTGATCAAAAAGCTGGTGAAAATACCTTTCAAAGAAGACCTCTCTAAAGATCACGACTTACAGGTTTTCATCGGGCTATTGCTATGCTTTGGGTTGGCATGGATCACCCATTGGTTTGGAATCTCCGCTGCTCTGGGTGCATTTCTGGCGGGTATCTGGATAGGTCAGGACAAAGCCACCAAGTGGCTGGATCATGCATTGGTACCTTTTCGGGTTTTCTTTCTGGCTTTTTTCTTCTTGTCGGTCGGGCTCCAACTAGACTTGGATTTTTTAAGGACTCATCTTGGTACTATTTCCTTAATCACATTTTCTGTTCTAGTAATTAATTGTCTGATCAATGCATTCATCTTTAGAGGAATGGGCAGTACCTGGCGTGATAGTGTATATGCCGGGGCATTACTTTCTCAGATCGGGGAGTTCAGCTTTGTACTGGTAAACGTGGCAATAACACTTGGGCTTATTGGCAACTACAGTTATCAGATTACATTAGCGGTGATCACCGTTTCTATGATGCTCACGGCTATATGGATTTCCATTATTCAAAAATCTATTTACCAATTGCCAGAAAAGTTTTCTTCACCACAGAAAACAATTAGTTTGATCGGGAAAAAACTAAAAAATCAATAGATATGACATGGAATGAAATACAGTACTTTATAGAAGTTCATTTTAATACCATTCAGTGGCTTCTCACCTTTTTGATCTTGTTTATGCTACCCATTATGCGGTCGTTGGTACGCAAAAGATTGAATAATTTGTTAGTTAAAAACAGGTATGAGGCGCATCGGGCAGTGCTGACACGCAGAATATTGAATTTCGGACTTTACCTGGCAAGCACTATAGCACTTCTGACTATCTGGGGAGCCAATGTTCAAAACATTTGGATTTATTTCAGTAGCATTCTGGGAGTCATTGCAGTTGGTTTTTTTGCTACATGGAGCATATTGAGTAACATCATTGCCGGTCTTTTTATCTACACTTCAAACCCGTTCAAAATCGGGTCTACCATTAAGTTTTTTGACCCAGAGATCGAAGCTGCGGTGAAAGATATTAACCTTCTTTACACCCAATTGGAGGATGAGGAAGGCTTCACCCAAGTACCCAATAGTGTATTTTTTCAGCAAAGTTTTAAGGTATTGAAAATCAGCCATAATGACAGTAAAATTTAATCGGCTTGAAACAAACAATGCTATTATGTCTTATTTGCTGTGTTGGTATTCAATTTGAACTCCAACAGGCAAAGAATTAATTGATTAAAAATAATAAAAAATAGTAGGAATATGGGAAAGATAATAGGCATTGACTTAGGAACTACCAACTCCTGCGTGGCGGTAATGGAGGGCAATGAGCCCGTGGTTATTCAAAACAGTGAGGGCAAAAGAACCACCCCTTCCATTGTGGCCTTCTTGGAGAACGGTGAGAGAAAAGTGGGTGACCCTGCAAAACGCCAGGCAGTAACCAACCCACAGAATACCATAAGCTCTGTGAAGCGCTTTATGGGGAAAAAATACGGAGATGTAAAAGCAGAATTGAAAAACATCTCTTACAAAGTAGAGTCTGGGGCTAATGATACCGTGAAAATCAAAATCGGTAAAAAAAGCTACACCCCTCAGGAGATTTCAGCCATGATCTTGCAAAAGATGAAAGCTACTGCAGAGGAATTTACCGGACAGGACATCAAAGAGGCAGTAATCACTGTGCCGGCATACTTTAATGATGCCGAGCGACAAGCTACCAAAGAAGCTGGTCAGATTGCTGGTCTGGATGTGAAAAGGATCATTAATGAGCCTACCGCTGCTGCATTGGCTTATGGCCTGGACAAGAAAAACAAGGACATGAAAATTGCGGTGTATGACCTGGGTGGTGGTACATTCGATATTTCCATTCTTGAGCTGGGTGACGGTGTTTTCGAAGTGAAATCTACTAATGGTGATGTACACCTTGGTGGTGACGATTTTGATGATGTAATTATCAACTGGTTGGCAGAAGAGTTTCAAAAAGATGAAGGGGTAGACCTGAAAAAAGACCCGATGGCACTTCAGCGATTGAAAGAAGCCGCTGAAAAAGCGAAAATTGAGCTTTCAAGTTCATCAGAAACTGAAATCAACCTGCCATACATCATGCCGGTTGATGGTGTACCTAAGCACCTTGTAAAGAAACTAACAAGAGCTAAGTTCGAACAGTTGTCAGATGATCTCATCAAGCGATCCATGAAACCAGTGGAAGCTGCTTTGAAAGATGCCGGACTTTCTACTTCTGATATAGACGAGGTGATTTTGGTGGGAGGATCTACCCGTATCCCTAAAATCCAGGAAGAAGTAGAGATGTTCTTCGGCAAGAAACCTTCAAAAGGTGTAAACCCGGATGAAGTGGTCGCATTGGGCGCAGCAATCCAGGGAGGCGTGCTTACCGGTGAGGTGAAAGATGTATTGCTTCTTGATGTCACTCCATTGTCTCTGGGTATTGAAACTATGGGTGGTGTATTTACCAAATTGATAGAAGCGAATACAACTATTCCTGCCAAAAAATCGGAGGTATTCTCTACCGCTGCGGATAACCAGCCTTCTGTAGAAGTGCATGTGTTGCAAGGTGAGCGACCTATGGCCAAGGACAACAAAACCATCGGACGCTTTCACCTGGACGGTATTCCACCTGCACCAAGAGGAATCCCTCAGATTGAGGTAACCTTTGACATAGATGCTAATGGTATCTTGAATGTATCAGCCAAGGACAAAGGCACAGGTAAAGAGCAAAAGATCAGAATCGAGGCTTCATCCGGATTGACTGAGGAGGAAATCCAACGAATGAAGCAGGAAGCAGAAGCTAACGCTGAGGCAGATAAGCAAGCCAGGGAAAAAGTGGATAAACTAAACCAGGCGGATTCATTGATCTTCCAAACTGAAAAGCAACTTTCAGAATATGGCGACAAACTTTCTGAAGTCAATAAATCTGCGATTGAAGGGGCTTTGAAAAAGTTGAAGGAAGCACATCAGAAGCAGGATGTTGCTGCTGTGGAGCCGGTCATGACAGAGTTGAATAACCTATGGCAGGCTGCTTCTCAGGAAATCTATCAGGCGCAGCAAGCGGGTAGTAACTCAGAAAGCACCTCTGATGCAGGAGCTGCTTCCGAAAATGGAGCAGATGAAGCCACCGATGTGGAGTTTGAAGAAGTTGAGGAAGCGAAGTAATAATTTTTCCCATTACTTAGGTGAAGTTGAAACTGGGTGGCCAGCGATGGCCGCCCTTCTTTATCTATGGCACCAGCACATTGATTGCATTTTCAACAATACCAACTGACACTTCACTTATCCGACCTTGTACTTGTCCATCTACTTGAAAATGTTGCGGGGAATTTGCGACTATTTGAGCTTCTTTAGCTCTTATAATCTCCACATAAGGAGAATTTTCGAGGCTACCTAAAAAAGCCGATAATTCTTATTAAAAACCTCAAGAGCTCCATTGATGTTAGAAGGGATTCTCTAGAAGGATGGTCCGTAACTTTTCTTCCCGGCCTATTAAAAATTGTTCCATATCAATCACCCTTATTGAAAAAAAATAGCCGAATTAAAAAGCCTTTATCTCA
Source organism: Fulvivirga kasyanovii (assembly GCF_009711405.1). Taxonomy (GTDB): domain Bacteria; phylum Bacteroidota; class Bacteroidia; order Cytophagales; family Cyclobacteriaceae; genus Fulvivirga; species Fulvivirga kasyanovii. Next base: position 20,654 of record NZ_SMLW01000612.1, read on the forward strand.
CTGAATGGAAGTTCTGTTCACTGAATTTAAGTAATTCATTTTGTCAGAAGTACCTGACTTAGAGGGGG